>NZ_CAJHBF010000007.1:0-140421 GCF_904846565.1 Psychrobacter sp. CMS30
CGTATAAAACCGTGTTAAAAAAGCAGCTCTAAACATAATCTGTTTTTCAATCACCGTTTTTCATATTCGCTTCTACTTTTTTTTACCCATCATTAAAGCAGAGTAAAATTAAGCGTATATTTATCAAACACTTATATTCTTATAAGTGTTAAGAAGTCTTTAAAAAATACTGATAAAAATTTGTAAGATAACTTGCTGAGAATAGGACAAAAATAAAGCTCTATTTTAGCATTTTTTCGGCGCTAAGTCACTGTTTACTGACAGTTTTATCGATATTGAGCAAGTATTTTGGGATGGTCATTACTTTGCTAAAAATATAAGCAATATAATGATAATTGAGGGGGAATATAAGTAACATGCGCTAAGAATTAAGCGCAAATTCAGCTAATATTGGTCATTAAAAACGACTTTTTATCAATTGTTGTTTATAAAATTGTCAAACTTCCTTGTTTCACATGAAACATCTTAGGTTCTGACCAATATTGATGCACCAACGGTAGAATATCTTCGGTTAAGCTGGTCATAAATACCTGACATGGCAGCTGCGCTAACGTCGACAATAAAATATCTATCGCCCTCTCATCTAGTTCTGCCGTGATATCGTCTAGCAACACCACTGGCGTGGCTCTCGACTTGGTATGGCTGTTGAGCACGGTATCACTATTACCGTCTTTTCCTATAGCAAGCGGGGGCTTTTCGTCATTAAGCAATAACGGCAATTGTGATAAACGTAAGGCGGTGATTAACAGCTTTTTCTCACCGCGAGACAATACATTGGCCGCTTGTTCTTTTAAAATTGGTAGTTTGGTATTGAGGTCTGTGTTTGCGGTGGGATTCGAATTAGCGTCCTTTTCATCGTCACTGGTCGTTTCTGATACATCACTAGAGCGCCAATGCACATGAATATCAGCGCGGTGGTTACCGATACGCGTATAACCCAGTTGTAAATCTTGTTCTAAGCGCTCGTTAAGCTGCACCTCAAGCGCCACACTGGTGTCATAGCCAGCATTATAGCTCAGACTTAATTGCTCAGCGTAGGCAGGCAATAATTGCGCAATACTGTCAGCAAAATAAGGCTGCCATTCTGTAAAGATACGCTCACGATAATGATGAATAAGCGCAGCATGATTACTGAGTCCTTTATCCCATGATTTTAGCTCAGCAAGCTGTACTTGGGTTAAATGGCGGCTCTTTTTTAGTAAACTATTGCGCTGTTTTAGCAGGCGTTGGTAAGCTACCCATTGGGGATGAAACCCTTGTTTCATGTGAAACACTAGCCAATCTAAGAGCTGCCGGCGACTGGCACTACCCTGCTCTAACATATCCATCGTCGAGGGATCTATCAGTAGCGTGGGTAGCTGTTCGGTTAAGATGCTTTGGTTATAAACCGTGGTTTGATTCAGACGTAGAACCGTTGTCGCATCAGCTTGCTTTTGGATAGCTAAGGTAATGCTATCATTGAGCCTAGCATGCACCGTTGCTGCATTTTGATGGTGTTGAATATAGCGTTTAGGCTGATGATGACGAAAACTTTTACCTCTTGAAAGCAAAAATATCGCTTCAAGTAAAGAGGTTTTACCACTACCATTTGCGCCAATAATGACGTTGCAAGCAGCGGACTGCAGACTCACTTGGGTTAGATTACGCAGGTGTGAGATTTGTAGACGTTCAATCATAACAGTGACAGCCGCCTATATTACCACCTATTAATTAGTAGGCAAAAGTTTATTAAAAAATAATTTTATAATAGAATCGCACTATATACGCATTGGCATAATGACATACTGGTGGAACTCATCGTTGAGCTGATTAACCAGTACCGAGGCATTTGATTGGCTCATATGCATTTGCAAATCACCTTGAATCACACCTAAGACATCTTGCAGATAAGCGGCATTAAAAGACAGCTCCATCGGCTCGCCTTGATACTTCGCTTGTATCATCTCGACTGCTTCATCTTGTTCAGCGTTATTGGCGCGTACTTCTACCATACCATCGCTAGCAAAGTTAAATACTACGCCGCGAGACTTTTCATTACTCAAAATCGCTACACGGCGCAGCACATCGGTCATTTTTTCTTGGTTAAACAACGCCAATTTATCGGTATTACTTGGCATAACGCGGCGATAATCCGGGAATTTGCCATCGATAAGACGCGCGGTAAAGGTCACCATTAAGTTATCACTCACCTGCCCTGTACTATCGACATCACCAAACGGCAAGCTTACTTGCAAGAACTCACGACCAAAGCTTAGTGTGACTGCATTGTCTTTATCACCCAGCATCTTGCCAAGCTCAGAAGCCAAGCGCTCAAGCTCAATCACAGCTTTACGCGGTAAAATCGCCTGCATATTCAAATCAGCACTAACGTCAATAACGCTACGCGCTAACGCCAATCTATGGCCGTCGGTGGCAACCGTAGTCAGCTGCTGCTGTGAAACATCAAACAACATACCCGTTAGATAGTAACGGACATCTTGAATCGCCATTGCAAATTGGGTTTTATGAATCAAATCCGTCAAACGGCTACGGCTAATGATTAAAGGTGTGATATTTTCAGGATTACCAAGACTTGGATAGTCTTCGCTAGGTAATGTCCCTAAAGTGAAACGACTTTTGCCACTGGTCAACAAGCAACGCTCGTTTTCTTGCGTGGTAAGATTGACTTGCGCTTGCGACGGCAGTGATTTACAAATATCTTTGAGCTTAGTCGCAGGCAACGTCGTCGTACCGGCTTCAATACAAGCACCGGCAGGCAATTTCAACGTCGATGTCAGCTCTACTTCTAAATCAGATGCGGTCAAAATCAGCGCTGATTCAGACAACTGTAGCTTAATATTACCCAAGATAACCATATTATGGCGCTTATCAGCAGCCTTGGCGATCAAGTTAATAGCTTTTAGTAACGACTCTCGATTAATCGATAATTGCATGCTTAGTTACTCTTGTTTATTAGTTGCTCTTATTAAAAGGATTTTTTATAGGGTTTTAATTTATATAATTTTAAAATAATGGCTTAATAATACCCTGTCTACTAACGATAATCCATACAGCTTGTGTCTACTGCTACTCAAAGTATTATAAACCATATCTGCTTATGACAACATTGCGATACCACAAGCCTCTAACCCGCTTGCAGCATCAAAGCCAAGGTTTTGTAATCCTTATCAAACGCCGGATCGGCAGCGCGTAGCTCATTTACTTTATCACAAGCATGCATCACGGTCGTATGGTCGCGTCCACCAAATGACTGTCCAATCTCAGGAAAGCTCTCACTCGTTAGCTCGCGTGACAATGCCATCGCAATTTGACGCGGTCTTGCGATACTGCGCGTACGTTTGCGTCCCATCATATCTTTGATTGTAATATCGTAATATTCAGCAACCACTTTACGAATATTGTCCATATTCACGGCTTGCACGCGCATCGCAACGATATCTTTTAGCGCGTATTGCACCATCTCAAGCGTAATGGGCGCACCGGTAAGATTGGCATTGGCAAATACCTGATTGAGCGCACCTTCTAAACGCCTGACGTTAGAAACCACATTTTGAGCGATAAATAAGGCACATTCTTTAGGGAGACTCATTCCGTACGATGCCGCTTTTCTCTGTAAGATTTGTACACGTGTATCAATCTCAGGAGGATCAACCGCAACCGTCAAACCCCACGAAAAACGCGACCTAAAACGTTCATCAAACTCCGTCATCTGTGATGGATGGCGATCTGATGCCAAAATCAGCTGTTTATCACCACTGGTAAAATCTGCAAATAAAGTCAAAAACTCATTACTACTTTTTGTCTTTCCTGCTAATACGTGAATATCATCTACAATTAATAAATCTACTTTTTTTATTTTCTTTTTAAAATCTTCTATTTTATTATTTCTTAATGAATAAACTAATTGATTAATAAATTTCTCAGAAGTGAAATAATAAAAACTTAGATTATTTTTTAAATAGCGGTGCGCTACAGAATGCATTAAATGCGTTTTTCCCAAACCAGAAGGTCCATATATAAATAAAGGATTGTGCCGATTTTTTGATTGGCGTTTTCCAAGCTCATAACAGGCCTTGTAAGCCAGGTTATTGGACTTACCAGTGACAAAGGTTTCAAAGGTGAAATCAGGATTTAGATAGCTCAATGATTTGGCATCGGCAGACTCGATCAGTTCTGCATGACGCATATTGGCATCAATATCTGCTCTAGCAATATTATTATGCGTGGTTTGAAAACTGTGATCTGCCGGGGGAGGGGAGGGCTTATCGTCTTCAAACAATGAGCCTGACTGTGATTGATGGCTGTCATCCATGTCACGACCCGCATTATCAACACGAACAATCACCTCTTCGATACTACCTTGGCTATGTTTAGCGACCAGCTGTTGGATATCTTGCAGATGATTCTTTTTAATGTAGGTCACAAAGTAATCATTAGGAGCAAGAATAATCAAGCTATTGGCTTCTTGATGCGCCGATAATGGTCTTAACCACATCGTAAAGACGTTGTCTTTAACGTGATAACGTAAGTCATTTAGGCATTTATCCCAAATAGTTGCTGTATCAATCATGAAAAGTACTAACCCCATAGTCCAAAATAATTGGTCAAAAGAACAACTTTTTTATTGTTAAAATCACTGAATCTTTACCTATAGAGTGAATCGTTTCTTACCTAAGAGACTCTATGGTGAGATTACTTAAAACCATACATCAGCTAGGGGGCTAATCTAACACAAACGGCCTGTGGATAACACCTTGTTTTTTGTGGATAAGACTGTGGATAGTTTTGTGGATAAGTAAACAACACGAGTTATCCATATTTCACCCACAGGTTATCCACAACCTTACCCATAGTCTAATATTTTGATATTAAACGGAAAATCTGAGTTAGCCACAGATAATACGGCTCCCAATAACAACAATACTTATATATATTAATAGTTAATTATTATAGAGACTGACAAAAATTGTGGATAACTTTTAAAATTCAATTATCAAAATAGATGTTTTCAGTAGGTAGATTGGTATTAGAAATCAGTGTTTTTTAACAATGAATCATTGAAAAGACTATTTTCTCTGTTATAAAACTTATCTGTATAAACACAGACTTAATTAGTTTATTGACCAAGATACTATGCGGTGGTATAATCCTCCGTTATTACGAATTTAGTCCATTATTTTGATAGGTGAGTTATGAAACGTACATTCCAACCAAGCGTGATCAAGCGTAAACGTACTCACGGTTTCCGTGCTCGTATGGCAACTAAAAAGGCCGTCAGGTCTTAGCTCGTCGCCGCGCTAAAGGACGTCATCGCCTTACTGTATAATCAGTAGATTGCGATAAGCATGGCTCATAGTGCTTGTTGTGTTTCTATTATTTATAGATTGCGATCGTCAATCATCACAACTGACACTTAGCCATATATTAAAAGCGCCCACATCGGCGCTTTTTTGTCTCTATACTTTATGATTATTTCTACGCTACTATTTCTGCTATTGTTATCAGCTCTTATACTAGGTTGTACTATGTCTAATACTGTTTCAGCGCCACCTAATGCTCGCTTCACCAAAGCGCAGCGCTTACTCACGCCTGCAGCCTTTCGTGAGGTGTTTGATGCACCTGAGCGTAAGCTTCATCAGAGCCATCTAATGGCGTTTGTGCGTACCAATACCCATGAGCAGCCTCGAGTCGGTATGGCCATTACTAAACGTAAAGTGCCTACTGCTGTTGCGCGAAATTTAATTAAACGTCAAGTACGTGAACAGTTTCGCGTAAAAGCTAGTAACTTAGAAAATAAAGATATTGTCTTTATTGTTAAACAATCTATAAAAGGTTTAAGTAATAAAGAATTGATTAATGAGATTAACAATATATTTAAAAATAGAAAAAAAATAAAATGAATTATTTATTAAAAACAATAAATAAAATTTTCTGTAATTTATTTTATTTTTTTATTACATTTTATCAGAAGATAATTAGTCCTATATTACCTGCTCGCTGTCGTTATTATCCAACTTGCTCAAATTACGGTAAACAAGCTTTAGCTTGGCATGGCGTTTGGTCAGGTAGTTGGCTGTTATTAAAACGTATTGGCCGCTGTCATCCTTTGGGCGGACATGGCATTGATTTTGTGCCGTTACCTTTATCTACTTATTATTACCAATATTTAGCCCCTATCGCACTTGCTGACGTCAGAGTGCAAGGTTTATATGTTTTTAGAGATACGACAAGCTATGTTTCGCGCCTAAATCATATGATGAAACGGGCCTAAATCTTATTAGCGACAGGGCTGTTGTGGATATCTATTTAGTTACCCACAAGTTATCCACACTCTTGGTATCATTTAGAGTGGTTTTTTAGTAAAATGATGAACATTTTATGTGATTGACTACTGATATTGCCGCTAGGAATACGGGTTAATACTGTGTGGTGGTCATGACACATGCCTGATTTTTCATTCCCTAATTTTTTAATCTAGGAAAGGTTTATGCAAAAGATATTTCGGGTGATGATCATCATTGCGATGCTAATCACCGCTTATCTGCTGATTTTGGCATGGCGAGATGATTATGCCGATGCGCCAGCTGTAGACACGGTGCCAAAAACTGCAACATCGGTAGGAGCGGATATTCCTTCGACCAGCGGCGCAGCAGGCGACATTCCGGTACAAACGTTACCAGTAGATACGGGTGCGGTAGCAGCAACACCTGCTGCTAATACCGGTCTTATCACGGTAACCACCGATCGCTATGACATCAAAATCAATCCAGAAGGCGGCGATATCGTTTATGCTGCACTAAAGCAGTATGATGCGACGCTCGATAGTGATAAGCCTTTTGTGTTGTTAGAAAATAATAGCAATCGCGTTTATGTCGCACAGTCTGGTCTGATTGGTCAAAATGGTATCGATACCGCAGAAGGCCGCGCTAAATACAGCCACACTGCTAACAACTATGTGATGGAGAAAGGTCAGCAAACGCTGTCAGTACCGCTTACGTATAAAAAAGACGGCGTAACGGTTACTAAGACCTTTACCTTTACCCAAGACAAATATCCGATTGATATCAGCTATCAAATTCAAAACGCTTCTGCCAATGCCTGGCAAGGGCAGATGTTTGCACAGTTAAAACGTGATGATAGTAAAGATCCTGGGATGTCTGATAAAGGCGCGCTAAGCATGGCGACTTATTTGGGCGGCGCTTGGGGCACACCTGATGACCCTTATAATAAGCTGAAATTCGGCAAGTTTAATGATGGTGAGTTGACCACCACCAGCGATAAAGGTTGGGTTGGCATCGTACAGCATTACTTCGTTTCTGCTTGGACGCCTGAAAACTTTACGGGTAAATTCTTTAGCCGCGAAACGGGTGATGAGTATTTTATTGGCTTTAACAGCCAACCTGTCAATGTTGCGCCAAATAAGCAAGTGACTTTGAATGCAACCTTATATGCTGGTCCAAAAGTACAGTCTGAGCTCAAAGAAGTCGCAGTAGGTTTGAATCAAACCGTCGATTATGGCTTGTTATGGCCGATATCGAAGATATTATTTGCCGTTTTGGATGGTATTCATAAAGTTATCGGTAACTGGGGTTGGTCAATTATTTTACTGACTATCTTAGTGAAAATTGCCCTGATGTGGTTCTCAAATAAGAGCTACTATTCAATGGCAAAGATGCGTGCTATCGCGCCACGACTAGCGGCATTGAAAGAAGAGCATGGCGACGATCGCATGAAAATGTCGCAAGAAATGATGGCAATTTATAAAGAAGAAAAGGTCAATCCGATGGCGGGTTGTTTGCCAATTCTGATGCAAATGCCAATTTTCTTAGCGCTATATTGGGTGTTGGTTGAAAGTGTTGAGCTGCGTCATGCGCCTTGGATTTTATGGATTCGAGATTTATCAGCGATGGATCCGTGGTTCATTTTACCATTGCTCATGGGTGCGTCGATGTTTGTACAGCAGCAGCTAAACCCGCAGCCAGCTGATCCAATGCAAGCGAAAGTGATGAAGTTTTTACCGATTATCTTCACCGCATTTATGTTGTTCTTCCCAGCAGGTTTGGTTCTATACTGGACTGTGAATAACTTATTTAGTATGACGCAGCAGTACTTAATCAACCGCAAAGTTGAAGAAGAGCAAAAACGTCGTACCGTTAAAGTTCTAGATTAAATAGCTTTCAAACTGAGAAAAAACCATCGCTCCGGCGGTGGTTTTTTTGTGCTAAAAAATGGCGTTTTATTGCATTGATAACCGAGGAAAATAGGCATGCGTCACGGTTTTGAAAATTGCTCATTGAAGTTTGCTTTGTCAGTGTGCATCAAGCCGTCTATAATGGGGTTTTTGCTTATTGAGAGTGATTGTGGATTCTTTAGAGATGGCACTAGCCGCCGATAATTTAGATGAGTCACCTGAAAAGTCTAATCTATCTAGCCTACCAACCATTGCGGCGATTGCCACACCGCTTGGGCGTGGTGGCGTCGGGGTTATTCGTCTGTCGGGCGCACGTGCTTATGATATTGCGTGTCAGCTCACCGGTAAGTTGGCTTTCACGCCGCGTATGGCCAGTTTTTGCCGTTTTTATCAGGCTGATGGCACGACCATTGATGAAGGTTTGGTGCTTTATTTCAAAGGTCCGCACTCATTTACAGGTGAACACGTCATTGAGCTGCAAGGTCATGGCGGCATGATTTTGCAAAATCAGCTGTTAGCGCGGGTGTTTGAATTGGGCGCAAAACAAGCGGGCGCAGGGGAGTTCTCTTACCGTGCCTTTGATAACGATAAACTGGATTTGGTGCAAGCAGAAGCTATCGCTGACGCTATTGATGCCACTAGTGCCGCCGCTGCCAGTAGTGCGATTCGCTCGCTTAGCGGTGAGTTTTCACAAAAAATTAACCAGTTACTTGAGCAGTTGATTCATCTGCGCTTGCACGTTGAAGCAGCGATTGATTTTCCCGATGAAGAAGATGTTGATTTTTTATCTGATGGGATTATCCAAGATAAGCTTGAGCAGACGCAAGCTAAAATACAGCAAGTGCTAGCGACCGCCAAGCAAGGTCAGCTATTACGCGATGGCATTCATGTGGTGCTTGCTGGTAGACCCAATGCCGGCAAATCAAGCTTGCTGAATCGCTTAGCAGGACAAGAGCGTGCTATCGTTACCGACGTTGCTGGGACAACGCGCGATACCCTGCAAGAAACCGTCGTGCTGAACGGTTTGACGCTGCATTTGACCGATACCGCAGGTTTGCGCGAGACTGAAGATACGGTCGAGCGTATCGGTATTGAACGTGCCCGTACCGCTATCACGCAGGCTGATATGCTACTGATGGTTTATGATGTGACTCGTGACCTTGTAAGCGACAGCACACCGCTACAGTTGGCTGAACAGCTATTTGGTGAGTTGCCAGAAGCCAAGCGCTTACTGATTATTGCCAATAAAAGCGATTTATTAAACGATAGCAGCAGTAATGAGATAACTTCTATTTCGCAAGCAGAAATCAAGAGTCGCGGCTACGAACAGGTCAATGTTTCATGTGAAACAGGCGCGGGTATTGATGACTTAGTCGAAACCTTATGTGCTAAAGTAGGTTTTCATCCGCCAGAAAATAGCTTAATCGCCCGTACGCGTCATTTAGATGCGTTAAGAAGAACGGCTGAATATTTAGCAGAAGCGCATGAGCAGCTGACAGTTTTTAAAGCCGGAGAGTTAGTCGCAGAAAGCTTACGCCAAGCGCAGCATAGTTTGGGTGAGATTACTGGTGAATTTAGCGCTGATGATTTGTTAGGTAAGATTTTCGGTAGCTTCTGTATTGGTAAATGATGTCATTATTGATGGCATTACCTATGGGCACTGATTAATGTCTTTAAGTTGTTTAGCCTCAAAATGCTTAGCCTTAAATATGTTTCATATTAATCATTAAATCTATTGTTCAGATACCATTATTTATGCCGTAATTGCTCCTATAGCGCTTAATATTAAGACAAGGAATAGAGTATGCATTGCCCCTATTGTAATGCGTCAGATACCAAGGTTATCGACTCACGGCTGGCTGCTGAAGGCGCGCAAGTACGGCGCCGCCGCTCATGTAATAGCTGTCAGGAACGCTTTACGACCTTTGAGGTGGTAGAAGTGGTGATGCCGCGTATTATCAAATCAAGTGGCAAAATCGAACCTTATGATAATGATAAATTGCGCCGCTCGATTTTATTACCCTTACAAAAACGCCCGATTACCATTGATGAACAAGAAGCGATGATTAGCCGTATTGAAAAACGCGTACGACAAATGGGCGAGCGCGAAGTCAGTAGTAAAGTGCTAGGTGAAATTATCATGAGTGAGCTTAAAACCCTCGATGATGTCGCTTATGTGCGCTTTGCCAGTGTCTATCGTGACTTTCAAGATATCGACGCTTTTCATCAAGAGATTGCCAATATCCGTCCTAATGAGAAATAAGCATGACTCATGCTAAGTGTTTAGCCTGCTTGCAAGTTTATATTTCTTACTCGCTCTACTTTATAAAATCTTTAATAATAATTATCAATCATTGATTAAGTCCACCTTTATGCCAAACTCAAACCATTCTCAAGATGCCACAGACCGCTATTTTATGATGCTTGCCATTGAGCAGGCCAAGCGTGGTTTGTATACGACGCGTCCCAATCCGGCTGTCGGCTGTGTGATTGTGCAAGCAGACGAGGTAGTGGGTCAAGGTTTTCATCCTAAAGCGGGGCAGCCGCATGCTGAGGTTTTCGCCCTAAAAGATGCCGGTACGCGAGCCATGGGTGCAACTGCTTATGTGACTTTAGAGCCTTGTAGTCATACTGGGCGCACACCGCCTTGCGCGCGAGCACTTATTGTATCCGGTGTAAAACGTGTCGTCATCGCTGGTCTCGACCCCAATCCTCAAGTGGCTGGTCGCGGTGTGAAACTGTTAGAAGAAGCGGGCATAGCCGTAACCGTTGGCGTGCTAACCGCGCAAGCAGAAGCCTTAAATAAAGGCTTTTTAAAGGCGATGCGCAGCCAAATGCCTTATGTCAGGCTTAAGATTGCCACCAGTCTTGACGGTCGGACGGCCATGGCGTCTGGAGAGTCCAAATGGATTACGGGCACTGCTGCACGTGAAGATGTACAGAAACTACGCGCGCAAAGTGGCGCTATTATCACGGGTAGCGAAACGGTCATCGTTGATAATCCGCAATTAAACGTACGCTCAAACCAGTTGGGTGTCGCGCCTGAGCAAGTGCCGCCGCCTAAGATAGTGATACTGGATAGGCGAGGGCGACTAAAACACGATTTGCAATCTGACTATCAGCTATGCCGTCGCTCAGATACATTATATTGGCGGGAAGAGAATTTAATCGAATTATTAAAAAGCCTAGTGCGTGACTATCAATGGTATGACGTACTGATAGAGGCAGGGGCAAGTGTCGCTGGTAGTTTTTTACAACAGCAGCTAGTAGATGAGCTCATTGTCTATCAAGCACCTTGCTTATTAGGTACGCAAGCACGGCCTATGGTTGCTATCAATCCGTTATCGTTAGCGCAGCAGCTACGTTTCGATATTCAGTGCCATGAGCAATTGGGCGCTGACCTTAAGCTGACCTTGTACCCTCTATAAATCTTCTGCTAGATACCCTTGTTTTTCAATGTATTATCCACAAGATTAGACCTATTGATAGGGTATGTGGATAAATATAGTGGTTTAATAAAGGTTTCACATGAAACTGTGTATAACTTTGTTTCACATGAAACTTATTAGTGGTTATTGACAATCGTTTTTGTAATTAATTCATTTAAAATCAATAACTTATGTGTATTTTTTATTTCTGATATAAAATTAGCAAGAAACAGGCTTTCTGTGGATAACTCTTTAAACACCAAGGTTTTAACCCTGCTATATCCTGAATTATCCCTAGTTATCCACAACTTATCCCATGATTCTTCTTATTCTCGCTAGGTTTATAATAAACGTCATAGCTATCATAAAGTCTAATAGTCGCCATTATTGACGGATTGATTGATGGATTCACATGAAACAATAGGCTTAAATAATATATTCTGCCTTTAACGGCAATAAAAAATAAAAAGAGGTTGATATGTTTACCGGAATTATAGAAAGCGTCGGCAAAGTAAAATCTATGCAGCCGACTGGCGGTGATATTCGTCTAACGATAGAATCTGACGGTTTGGATTTTAGTGATGTGAAACTGGGAGATTCGATTGCTTCTAATGGCATCTGTTTGACCGTGGTCGAGTTTGGTAGTAATTACTACTCTGTTGATGTTTCACGTGAAACGATTGCTCGTACTGCTTTAGCGGAATTAAAGCCAGGTCATATTGTGAACCTAGAGAAAGCCATGCTACCGACCACCCGTTTTGGTGGGCATATCGTCGCCGGTCACGTCGATGGCGTCGGTGTGGTTAGTAAGCTGCAAAAAGATGCGCGCTCTATTTATATCGAAGTTGAGATACCACACGAGCTGGCGCATTATACGGCGACCAAAGGTTCTATTACCCTTGATGGCATTAGCCTAACCACCAATTTAGTACGCGATAATATCGTTGCGCTGAATATCATTCCGCATACCGCGCAAGTGACCAATATAGCGCAGCATTGGTTGCTAGGAGCTAAGGTCAATGTAGAAGTGGATATCGTGGCGCGCTATTTAGAGCGCTTGTTGAATAAATCGCAAGCAGATAGCTCAAATACAAGCAGTCCCCAGAGCAAGATTACTGAGGCATTTTTGGCAGATAATGGTTTTATGAAATAACGGCTAAAGTCTAAATTTATAACTGTCCTTCTGGTGATTTAGCTGTGACGCTGTCCTGATAAGGCTGGCAAATATTGCAAACGCATACTAGAGCGTGTCTTCAATTCAATCGATGGACATCTAAATGGTCTAAAAATGGCTAAATTTTGCCAAACTTCGTCAAATAGCTGGGTAATATCCCGATATTAACTGCACTATTTTCCTTGTTTGGCTACAATTTATCTCATTTTTATCACCATTTTTAAAATGAGGACACGCCCTAGTTTTTAATAAACGTTTGCAAAATCTCTTGTAGTTTAAGTTTATTAATAGGCTTGGCTAAAAACTCATCCATGCCAACTTGCAAGCAGGCGCTGCGATCCTCTTCGGTATTATTTGCCGTCAGCGCCACGATAGGAATATCATCCCCTTGCGCACGAATCGCTTGGGTCGCTTGTAGTCCATCCATCACTGGCATCCGGCAGTCCATCAAAATAAGCGCAATTTCTTGGCGTTGTTCTTTTAACTTATCTAACGCTTGCTGCCCATCTTCTGCGACCACACTACGATAGCCAAGTTTCGCCAATATTTTACAGGCTATTTTTTGGTTGGTTAAACTGTCTTCTACCACTAGAATTAATGGCGCTAGAGTTTCGCTGCTAGCTTCATCTGTAGCTGTGACTAATTGGCTACTATTTTCTTGGGTATTCTTTTGGGTGTCTTCTTGAATATTTTCTGGTTGTATCAGGGTTTGCCTAACAGCCAAGGTCAAACGCAGTAATTCAGAGAGTAACAATGCCACATCGATTGGCTTGTTTAAAAAGCCGTCACACCTATCTAATAGCATAGACGGAATACGGCGTTCAGCTTTCATGCTAACCAATATCTTTGGCAGCGCAGTATCGGCAAGCAAACTGTTTAAAGCCTGTTGTCTATCGATATAAACAGACAGTTCATCTTCCGCTTTTTTATGCAAAGCTGCTATGTTTTCTGTGTTTATGCTTTTTATTTTTTCAAAGTCTATATTTTTATCACTGGCTAAGGCTTGATTGGAAAGCGCGATATTTACCTCTTCATAGTATTCATAATCTAGCAGCAAGATAGGGGCGAGGCTCTGCTTCTCTTTTGCTAACCTCTCTCTCAGTTGCTGTAGCGTGCTTCTGTCTATAAAAGTCGAGATGGTGGCTGGTATCGATAAATAGGCACATAAGCGGCGCAGATAGTCAGCTCGCAGCGGTTGTTTGATTACCGCAAGCAGATGAATCTGGGTCAGATGGGGATTAAGGTGGTAGACCGGCTGATAATTTGGCCGCTTGCAAGGCAGGTAAAGATTAAAAGTACTGCCTTTATTCACCGTGCTTTTTATTTCGATAAAACCACCCAGTAAGCGCGCAAAACTATTGGCATTATTTAACCCGAGCCCTTTCTCAGTGCTGCTATTTTGAATGTAGTTAAGGTTCTGGTTTTTGCTTGGGTTATTGGCTTGGCTGCTATTTTGGCTTTGGCGGTTATTTTGATTACTGTTTTGATTAAGATAAGTCAGTAGTTGGTGTTGCTTTGCTATATCGATGCCTATACCGCTGTCTTTTATACTAAATCGAACCCAATCGTGTGCGGCATGACTGGCATTGTCGTTGTTGATGTCAGGGTTTTCAGGCGTGTTAGTATCTTTATTAACGTCTATCAAAGTTCGGTTTTTGATAGACAATACTTCTGTATTGCTCACCGTATCAATGGTCAATGCCACGTAGCCAGCCGTGGTGAATTTGACCGCATTGTCTAGTAAATTGCGTAATATTTGTTGCAGGCGTTTATGGTCGGTATCGATACAACGCGGACTGTCCGGTGTAAAAAAATAAAGCAGCTCTAGCCCTTGGTTTTTCGTCCTTTCTATGACTGATTGACTGACTTCTTGCCCAAGTTTATAAAGGTCAACCGCCTCAATATTTAGGCGGGTTTTCCGTACCTCTATCTCACCGATATCTAGCATGTCATTAAGCATGGTAAGCATAGAATGACTGGTTTGAATTAAAATTGTGACAGTTTTATTTTGTTTAGCGGTTAAGGTGCTAGGGTCAATCGGCTCTAAGGTGTCAATCATCGCCTCTAACGGCAGGCGTAAATCATGGCCCATCGTCGATTTAAGGGTATTAAACTCATCAAGTTGGCGTTGTAGCTGCTGGTTTCGTTGTTGTAAGTCCGCGCTTTGATTGACCATCTCATTGATATTATTCAGCAGTACTGTAAAGCCATGTACTTGCCCGTGCTCGCCAAACCACGGGGTAATATGCAACTGATAGGCTTTTTTATTATGTAATCCATACACCAATAAGGTACGAGTGACACGCAGCTCTACCAGTTTATATAATAGTGCCTGAGTTGTTTCGTCTTCTGCAAAGACAAAATCCGTCAATTGATAATTGCTATCGCTTTGAAAGGGCGTTGCAAATACTTGCTCAAAACGCTGATTAAAAAAGCTGATTTGACCATGTCTCATAATCATCAGCATGGGCAGCGGCGCATGATCAACCAAACGCTCGAGACGATGTTTTAGGGTGGTAATGCGTCGGTGATTATTATGCAGCTGATAACTGATGCGGCTAAGTGCGTGCCCTAAACGCAAAAACTCAGCCGTGGTTTTATTTTCAATAAAGGGCGGCGTGATGTAGGCATCTTTGGCATGGCTGCTTAACTCATCGGTATAAACGAGGAGCTGTTCCCAGTTGGCACGGCGTTTGAGCGTATAGAGTAATGCCATGGTAAAAAACATGATGGCTATCATTAAAGGCAGCCAATAGCGATACGATATCCAATTGATATCGAGTGGCTTATGACGCAGGATGGTATAAATCTTATGACCACTTTCAAGCTCAATGGTGCCGATTAAGGCATTATTGTTTACCGTAGAGGCACTATAATGATTGCTACTAGAAGGCAGTGAAGCGATGACCTTGGGAAAGGTAATACCCCTAAACTCACGCTCATTAGGACGGGTATGACGATGAATATAAGTCTGTCCAGATGGCATCATAAAAATCAGCTGATAGCTGATGTCTTTTAGAAACGGCTTTTTTAAAACCTTTTTAATGTCAGTATTGTCAGGGTTGGCAAGCTCAGAAATCTCATACTGCAATGCATAAAAGCTCTCTATGCTGTCTTGCTTATTATCCTGCCTTATCTCATAAAACATGGTGAAGTAATACACTGACAACATCGCCAATAATGTCAGCGTATAAAAAATCAGCAAGCGTTGGAGAGACTGAAATTGTTGCATAAAAGCATGACCCTAAATCGACCGTAAGTCGGTGTGATGGCGCATCGTAAAATAATGATAAATCTGACAGATTTGCTTGCTATGGCTTATTTGATAAATAAGTAGCTGAGCCTGCTTACTATTATAGAGATAAATAGCACCATTAATAGCGCTGGATGGCTGCTATTACAATCATGGCACAACACCACAAACTCACCTATAATAGACAAATTAACCATAAATAATGCCTGACTATGACCACACTTGCTGCACAATCTGATATATCTATTGACGCCAATCAAGCTGAGCAAACTTTTATCACTGGGGCGCAGAGTGCCGCCAGCCCTTTAAGAGTGATATTTGCCGGTACACCTGAGTTTGCTGCTGTCAGCCTTGAAGCGCTTATCAAGCAGCAAGACATACTGAATATAGATATCGTTGCGGTCTATACACAGCCTGATCGTAAGGCAGGTCGTGGGCAAAAGTTATCAGCATCTGCCGTCAAGCAAGTGGCATTGGCGCATGGTATTGCGGTTGAGCAGCCAGTTACCTTTAAAAAATCTAGCACAGAAGGTATGGCAGCACGTGAGAATTTACGTACTTATCAGCCAGACGTCATGATTGTCGCGGCTTATGGTCTGATTTTACCGATTGGCGTATTAACCACGCCTACTTATGGCTGTCTAAATATTCATGCTTCACTACTGCCACGTTGGCGCGGTGCGGCGCCTATTCATCGTGCATTACTGGCTGGCGATGCTGAGACCGGCATTACTATTATGCAGATGGATAAGGGGCTTGATACCGGTGACATGCTCCACAAGGTCAGCGCGCCTATTGAAGCCAATGATACGGCTGCGAGCCTACATGATAAAATGGCTGAGCTTGGCGCTGCGGCAATTAGTACGGTATTAAAAGACTTAATGCATTATCAAGCGCAAGCAGTAGCCCAAGATGACAGCCAAGCCAATTATGCTGAAAAATTGGTCAAAACCGAAGGCGAAATCGACTGGACACAGTCTGCTATTAAGATTGAACGACAAATTCGTGGGCTGACGCCATGGCCAGGTGCCTATACTTTTTTAGCAGGGCAGCGGGTCAAAATTTTAGCCAGCTTACCTGTGAACCCATCACAGCAAACCAATGAGCCTGCTGGCACTGTCATCAGCGTCGGCCGCAAAGCGATTCTAGTAGCTTGTGGCAAAGAAGATGAGACCAAACAAAAAAGCAATGAAGAATCAGCCACGACTTTGGCTATTACTGATTTGCAGTTCGCTGGTGGCAAGCCGATGACCGCTGAGCAAATTTGCCATGGTAATCAATTAAATGATGGCGACCAGTTTACGACCGATTCGAAATAACCTACGCCAAATTAAATCTGTATATTTTAATATCGGTAATTTAATACCAAATAAACCAACTTTTATCAGACGCGATCGACCAGACGTCAAGGAAATCCAATTTAATGAGACAAACCAACACTGCGCCAAGAAACAATAAGCTCAAACCATCAAGCAACCTGATTATGAATGGTAGCGTACGTGTACGGGTCATTCGCACTTTACTGGCTATTCAAAATGGTCAGTCGCTTGCCAGCGTCCTTGATCCGTTACTCAACAGTCTACATGACGGCGATAAAGGTTTTGCCCATGCGCTACTACTAACGACATTACGTCAGTGGCATGCACTGGCGCGTTTGCTCGATACCTTAGCGGACAACCCTATCGATGAAGTTGAAGTTCGTACCACCATTCAAGTAGGCTTAGTACAGTTGCTGTATTTGGAAGTCGCTGACCATGCGGCAATTCACGAAACGGTTGAAGCGGCAAAAGAGATTGATTTTGCCCATGCAACAGGTTTAATCAATGCTATCTTGCGTAAAGTGGCTAAAAACCCTAGTAAGTTCCGTAAGAAGTGCGATAAAAAGCATAGCCTACCGAATTGGCTCGCTTATCAGCTTAAGCAAGACTGGAGTGAGCAGTATGATGAGCTGACCCAAGGTTTGCGCCAAGCGGCACCGATGTTTTTACGCGTAAACTCAGCGGTTAGCTCAGTAGAGGATTATCAGCAAGCACTTGATGGCGCAGAGATTGATGCAGACATCGTTGAGCTAACGAGTGGTTTTAACTTACCTAACTCATCAGATACAGCTATAGCAACAACGCTATCCACAAAAGGTCTCCGGCTGCATCAAAGCACAGCCGTAAACGCTTTGCCTGATTTTGCTTTAGGAGTTGCCAGCGTCCAAGACATGCATGCCCAACTTGCTGCGCCGATTATTAATAAAGCGTTAATGGCTAAAATAAGCGCTGATAAATCTAATACAGACATTGATTCAGAAGCCAATAATAATGAGCTGCATATCTTAGATGCTTGTGCGGCACCTGGTGGTAAATTGGCTCACTGGTTAGAGCTCATAAGCGCTAATAACGAATCATCGTTGTTTCACGTGAAACAAGATGATGCTGAGACATCGGCTGCGACCGCTGATATCAAGGTAACGGCTATCGATAATGAAGCACCGCGTATTGAGCGTATTCGTGAAAACTTACAGCGCTTAAATTTAAGTCAGTACGATTTGCAGCAAGCAGAGAAAAGTGTCGCACTGAATATTGTCTGTGCTGATGCCACCAGATGGCAGCATGGGAAAAATAAAAAAGCGGCTACCAATGAGCCGGTATTTGATGCAATATTACTCGATTCTCCTTGTACCGCGACAGGCGTGATTCGCCGTCATCCTGATATCAGTATTTTGCGTACCGAAGAAGATGTTGAGCAAACCGCATTATTACAAGCCGATATTTTGCATAACTTGTGGCCACAATTGAAAGCGGGTGGTTATCTATTGTATGTGACCTGTTCTATCTTAAAGCAAGAAAACGTCGAGCAAATGCAGGATTTTATCAGTCATCATAATGATGCGGTAGCGATTGAGTTTACCGAAGACTGCAGTTGGGGTATCACGCAAGCAATCGGTCGTCAGTGCTTGCCGATTGATAGCGAAAGTGGTGATGGGTTTTATTATGCGTTGCTTCATAAGACAATGGCATAAAACTGCTGAATAAACCGTTTTAAATATTGAATAACCTCATTATAGACAGGACAATCTAATGAAATATATCAGTACCCGTGGTCAGACAGCGCCGATGGATTTTAGTGATGTGCTATTGATGGGGCTTGCGCCAGATGGCGGTTTGATGCTGCCTGAGCACTATCCAAACATTGATAGCACGACCCTTGATGAGTGGCGTACGCTCAGCTATCCACAGCTTGCCATGGCGATTATGCAGCGCTTTGCCACTGATATTCCTACGGCTGATTTGCAAGATATCATCGAGCGTACTTATACCGCTGAAGTATTTGGCTCTGATGAGATTGTTCCTGTCCGTAAGCTTGAGGATAATTTATATATTTTAGGATTATCGAACGGTCCGACATTGGCATTTAAAGACGTTGCCATGCAGTTCTTGGGCAATGCCTTTGAATACGTACTCAAAAGAAAAGACGCGCGTATTACCATCATTGGTGCAACCAGTGGTGACACGGGCAGTGCAGCAGAATATGCCCTACGTGGTAAAGACAATATCGAAGTCTTTATGCTGTCACCGCACGGTAAAATGAGTGAATTCCAGCGTGCGCAAATGTATAGTTTGACCGATGATAATATCCATAATATCGCCATCGATGGTATGTTTGATGATTGCCAAGATATTGTCAAAGCGCTGCAACAAGATGCTGAATTTAAAGCGGCTTATAATCTAGGTACGGTTAACTCTATTAACTGGGGTCGTATCCTTGCGCAAATCGTTTATTACTTTAAAGCCTACTTTGCCGTGACTACGAGCAATGATGAAAAAGTCAGCTTTAGCGTACCATCTGGTAACTTTGGTAATATTTGCGCCGGTCATATTGCCCGCGAAATGGGCTTGCCAATTGACCGCCTCATTGTTGCTACCAATGAAAACGATGTACTAAACGACTTCTTTAATCAAGGTGCTTATCAGCCGCGTCCGACCGATAAAACTTACGTAACATCCAGCCCGTCAATGGATATCTCTAAAGCCTCTAACTTTGAGCGCTTTGTCTATCTACTACTCGACAAAGACAGCGCCCGTGTCAGCGAGTTATTTGAAGGCGTGAAATCCGGTCAAGGTTTTGATTTGTCTGACTTGATGGAGGCGGTTAATACGCGTTATGGCTTTGCTGCGGGTAAATCGACGCATAGTGACCGCTTACAAACGATTAAAGCACTTTATGAGCAGCATGGTGAGTTGGTGGATCCGCACACAGCCGACGGTATTAAAGTTGCTAAAGAATTACAGCGCGCAGCAGGTGAAGTGATTATTTGTGCCGAAACGGCTTTACCGGTTAAGTTTGCCGATACGATTGTCGAAGCTATTGGTCCAATAGAGATTACTCGCCCTGCTCATACCGAAGGCTTAGAGGACTTACCACAACATGTGGTGGTACTAGATAACAAGGCTGAACTGGTCGCTGAGCAAATCCGTCAGCACGTGACGCCAAATCTTGCGTAGGTAGCTTATTTATATAAAGTATTCATTGAAATTAATATCCAATTAAAGGTTACGCTATTGTAATAAAGTGTTTATGATTGTGTTATGGTAGATATAATTGTAATATTAGAAACAGCGTCGGCGAGTCATCATCATGCTCGGCGCTTTTTTAGCAATCAAACCCGTCAATCATATCAGTCGACAACACTGAACAGCTGCTCTAGAAGCTTTATGATGGTGATACGTAAGCCTTTTATGTTTTTATTTTCTGGTCATTGCTTAATGACTAGAATGAGGTTTTAAACCTAAGTAATAGACTTAAGTAGACCAGATTCGACGCTAATAGCGCTACATATTGTGGATATAACAATGAAGATGAGCTTAAAAAATATAGCAAAAGCACTATTGGTGACGACATTTAGTGGTGCAATGCTGATGACCACTGCCCACGCTAATAATCCACCGCCGACCATTAAAGCGGACGCACCCAATCGTTATATCGTTAAAAAAGGCGATACGTTGTGGGATATCTCAGGGCGTTATTTAGACAGCCCATGGCGCTGGAAAGAGATTTGGGCGACCAATAAGCAAATCAAAAATCCCAACCTTATTTATCCTAACGACATTCTTATTTTATGTGTGATACAAGGTAAGACTTTAATTGGCGTTGATACAGGCGAGGGCTGTGCGGGCGTTGAAAAGCAGTTGACGGGCAATGTAGTGTCTAGCACAGTTTCGGTCACTTCAACCGCTAATAGTATCCCGCCTATTCCATGGTCTGCGATTCAGCATTGGCTCGATAAGACCATCATTGTTAATCCAGCAGATTTTAATACCACGCCCTATATTTTAGCTTCTAAAAAAGGCAATTTAATCACCGCAAGCGGCGATAAAGTCTATGCTAAAGGCGTACCACTTATCGTTGGACAGCGTTATGGTATTTACCGTGAAGGGGAGAAGTATGTCGAGCCTAAAACGCAAAAAATCATCGGTTTAGAAGTCACCCAAGTTGCTACCGGTTTGGTCACGTCTACAGAAACCAATGGTGTGACTAGCTTGCAGCTGATTGACAGTTATGGCAAAGAAGTCCGTGAAGGCGATCGCGTTTTTGTAGAATTAAACAATTCTATCCCGCCGGTATTTTATCCAACGCCTGCCACCGTCAACCGTGGCGGTATGATTGTCCGCGTCATGGATTCTATTAGCTCAGCTGCTAAAGGCAGTGTGGTTGCTATCAATTTAGGTAGCACGCACGGCGCTAAACCTGGTGATGTGTTGACCGTTTATCAAAAAGGCGCGGTCATACGCGATATCAAGGACAACGATACCCCAGTACGTTTGCCAAGTGAGCCTAGTGGTATGGTGATGGTGTTTAATACCTTTGATAATATCAGCTATGCGTATGTGCTTGACTCTGAGCTACCGCTCAACGTCGGTGATCAGCTTTTACCACCGCCTTACTTATAATTGACTTGAGCCTCTATTGAGTCATTATCCCCGTCAGTTACTATGAGTTAAGCGCTTATGACCGTGACCGCAGTCTCCTCTCTTTTATCCGATGAGCAGCGCGCAGTATTGGCGCTGTGGACTGAGGTCAATGCGTCATTATCGGCTTATCATAAGCTTGTTACTTCTTTTGGTAATGCCGAGCTTGCTTGGTGTGCCAAAGTAGAGGCATGGCGGCAGCTTGGCATTCATAGTACGCATCTTAAGCGTCACGAACAGCCACAGCAAACGCAAGCCACTATCGATACCATCCAACAGGCATTGCTAGATAACAAATACGGTCTGCTATTTGCCGATCAGTCCGATTATCCTCCGCAGTTATTAAATATCTATGACCCACCGCCTTTATTGTTTTATCGTGGCGATAAAGCACGCTTGCAACAAGCGCAAATCGCCATCGTTGGGAGCCGAAAACCTACTGCCCACGCCCAAAAAATCACCTTTGATATGGCGCAATATTTAGCGCAAGCCGGTTATATTATCACCAGTGGTCTTGCTATGGGTGTCGATAAGCGTGCACATTTAGGTGCTTTGGCTCAAGTTGATGCGGAATATCAAGGTCGTACGGTCGGCGTGATGGGTACAGGGATTGATGTCAATTATCCCAATCATCATGACAAGTTATTTAGCCAGATTATCGAGCAAGGTGGCTGTATCATCAGTGAGCTGCTACCGCATACGCAGCCACATAAGCATACCTTTCCGCGCCGTAATCGCTTAGTTGCAGGGCTCAGCCTCGCGACAATTGTCACTGAAGCGACGATTCAAAGTGGTTCGCTCATTACTGCGCGCCTAACCTCTGAGCAAGGCAAGCAAGTCTTTGCGATTCCAAGTCATATCGATAATAATAATGCTGAAGGCTGTCATCACTTGATACGTGAGGGCGCAACTTTAATTTATCATCCACAGCAAGTACTCGAAGATATTAACAGTCAATTAGGCTATCAAAGCCGTAACTATAATTCATCGGATAACGCAGAACTTAATATTGAGCAAGCAAATCTTAGCCAAAGCTCTCATACTATAAATACAGACAGAACTTCTACCACCACTATTGGTCACGCGCCGCAGTCTAATCTCAAATCTTCTTCCAATGCTATCGTTATTCCCGAGCATTTAACGCAGGTTTATGAGCAGCTTGACTGGCATGGACAAGATTTGGATGCATTATTAAGCACTACTAACCTGACGCCACCGCAATTGATTGGGCAACTTATGGAGCTTGAATTATTAGGGGTTATCAGTGTGCAAGGTGGGCGTTATTTGCGCGTGTAATTTTATTTTTAAACTTAACGCGATTTTAAGAAATATCTAAACGTGCTATTTTGCGCATCATTAAAGTTGTATTATATCCGCTCACACTTTTTCTTTTCCCTTCAGCTATGTCTACCTCTAAACCACTCATTACCGATTCTGTCGTTAAAGCTGCGCGTTGGCTTCAACAAGGACAGCTGCTTGCTTATCCAACCGAAAGCGTCTGGGGTATCGGCTGTGATCCCTTTAACCAACAAGCGGTACAGCAGCTTTTGGCCATCAAGCAGCGACCGCTAGAGAAGGGCATGATAGTGGTCACCGATAGCGCCAGCCGACTAACGGCATTGTTAGACTATCTAAGTGATGAGCAACGCCAATTAGTATTAGACAGCTGGCGTAACGACTTTAATTCTGATGCTGAAACTAAGCAGGCGCATACTTGGTTGTTGCCTCTAGCGCCAAACCTGCCGGTTGCTATTCCCGCATGGATAACTGGCGCTCATAATAGTGTGGCGGTGCGGGTTATCGACCATCCTTTGGTGCAGCAGCTGTGTCAACAGGTGGTTTCTGCCCACAATCCTTATGGCTTTGTGGTCTCGACCAGCTGTAACCCTTCTGGTCAGCCGCCCGCTTTGTCATTAGCAGACGCGCAGTCTTATTTTCTAAATAATAACAATGTCGCCAATATCAGTACCCATATCTACACTAATGACTCTGCTAATATAAATGGTAACGAACAAGTTGGTTATTTAAAGGGCGAGACGCTTGGCTATCTATTACCTAGCCAAATCAGCGATGCACTAACGGGGCAGGTGATTCGTTAGTCCGCTTTTAAGTCTGATCGATTTTTTATAATAACTGCTAACCGGCAGTAATTCATCTTATCCTTTTTACCCATTTATCACTGACCATTTGAATCTTTTATATAGCTAAAATCCTTCTTTATACCCCACTTTAGGCTAAATTTTAGACCTACAATTAACGTCTTGTTTTTATAGCAGGTTTTTTGTCACACTGACAAAAAGGTGGGATAAATATAAGGATAAAAACCAATGAATATTCTAATCAGCGGTGGCTCAGGATTCTTAGGTAGCGCGTTTAGTGAAGCCGTTATCAAGCGCTATCGCAGTGAGAATAAGGAAGTGCATATTATGTGGCTGACCCGTGATAGTAATCAGCCACATCCTATCGATATTAAGATGATGACTTATGATGAGCTGACGAAATCCGATAAAAGCTTTGATGTCATTTTAAATCTAGCGGGCGCAGGGATTGCGGATAAGCGTTGGAGCGCTGCACGTAAAGAGCAACTGCTTGCCAGCCGTGTACAGCCTACCGAAGCGTTACTTGCTTTTATAGCGCGTAGTAGCACTAAACCTAAGCTGTTGGTTAGCGGTTCAGCGATTGGTTGGTATGGCGCTCAAGGTGATAAGCCTTTAATTGAGAGCAGTGATTTTAATACTGATTTTTCGCATAAACTATGTGACGATTGGGAACAGTTGGCATTGAAAGCTACCGATTATGGCGTTCCTGTTGCTATCGTGCGCACCGGTGTCGTTATCCATCCTGAGGGCGGCATGGTTAGTAAGTTATTAACACCCTTTAAAATGGGCGTTGGCGGTCAATTGGCTAATGGTAAGCAAATCATGAGTTGGATCAGCCGTGAAGATTGGGTAAGGGCAGTTATTTTTATCATCGAGCAGCATCTTACGGGTCAGCGGCAAGCTCAGTTAAATAATACGAGCAATACTTTAAACACAGCAAGCGATACGCCAGCCGTGGTCTATAACTTAACCGCGCCTAACCCTGTGACCAATCGTACTTTTACCAAGACGCTTGGCGCGTGGCTGCATCGTCCGACGTTTTTTACTTTACCAAAATTTTTATTAAAATTGATATTTGGTGAAATGTCGACCTTGCTGATTGATGGGCAAAAGGTGTTGCCACAAGCATTACTCAATGCAGATTTTAAATTCAAACAGCCAACCCTTAAGCAAGCGTTAGAGTAGAAAGTATAAGCAGCAACTATAAAAAGTGAGTAGCGAAAAAATTATCTCTTAAATATAAGACGTATCAAATGACATAAGGCATTGTTTCATGTGAAACAATCTGCGCCTTAAAATAAGCTGACTTTTCGATAAACGTTTTGTATAACTGTGATTTCTTTTAAAACCTTTATACAGTTTCAATAAACAATCATGCTGTCTACAACAGGTAAGAATATTGGCGTACTATAAGCCCGTCTTTGTCTGATTCAATTTTATTATGTGGCTTTTTATCATCCTTACCCAGCTGCTCGCGATGATGAGTAGCGGGATATTGTACTGGTTCATCAAACCAAAACAGCGCTTGGCTAAGACTGCTTTAGTCTTAAGCATTTTTGTCATTAATAATGCTTTTCTTATTTACGGACTGAGTGAGTTTTGGCATGAGCGCTTCCATGTCTACTTGGTTGCCAGTATTTTACAAGGCTTTATGTTCTATGCAGGCTTAATAACCGCTGTCATTACCTTAGTTTATGTCTATATCCTGAAGCAAAAATACCATCCAATTCTCATGAGAGCCGTTGCTGCTGTGATTTATGCTGGTCTTGTAGGTCTAGCAGTATTTAATGCTTATTCGCCTGTCGTACATCACTTGGAAGTAACGACAGATAAGCCACTCAATAAACCAATGCAGATAGCTTTGGTGTCTGATACTCATTTAGGTAGATGGTTTGGCAATCGGCAGATAGATAAGATGGTCAAGCTGATAGGTGTCCAAAGTCCAGATGTGGTGGTTATCGCGGGCGATGTCATGAATGATTCCACGGCTGCTTATGACAATACCAATATGCATGAGCATTTATCAAAACTAAGAGCGCCGCTCGGTGTCTATGCTACTTTGGGCAATCACGATTATTCAGGTAATCAAGTTGCTATTGCCAAAGCAGTCGAGCGGGCAGGTATTCAAGTGATTGATAATAAAAGTGTCTGGTTGGATGACTCAGTATTGCTGATAGGGCGTTCGGATGAAACCGATCCTGCACGCCCTGCCGCCACAGAGTTACTTAGTGACGTGAGGGCGGATAAACCGGTGATATTTTTAGAGCATAGCCCTGCCGATTTAGCACAAATAAAAGGCTTGCCCATTGATTTACATTTATCAGGGCATACCCATGGTGGGCAGATATTTCCTTTAACGACATTGCTAAAATGGTTCACGCCACTGGTTTATGGCGCCAAACAACTAGAAGGCGCGCAGTTTTTGGTGACTTCAGGCTATGGTATCGGCGCGGTGCCATTTAGATTGGGTACGCGTTCTGAGATTTGGCTAATTACTTTGACAGGTCAAGCTGATTCACAGTAGCTGATTCATAGTAGCTGATTCATAGTAACTGATTCATAGTAACTAGCCGTTATGGTTATCCGTACTTTTTATCTATCTTTTTCCAATTGTCAGTTAATGCTAGCTTTTAGCTTGTTTTAATAGCTACCCGTATTTAGCCCGTAACCCACAGCCATTATTCAGCTATTCACGCAGCCACTAACTCTTGGGTGCTGATGACCTCACGTACAAAGCTAGAAAAACCATTAATAATATGATGCGTTTCTTGTCCAAGCCCTTGATGGACGCTCATAAAATGGATAAATCCATGTGGTGCGCCATAAACAGTATAGGTTTCGACCGCAACACCATGGCTTTCTAACTGCTTAGCATAAGCAAAAGCTTCATCCCGCAAGACATCTAATTCGGCCGCGACGATATAAGTAGGGCAGATATGGCTATTGTCGCCAAGCATAGGTAAAGTCAAGATATGCTGGCGCGGTAACGGGCTGTTTTCCAAACACGCGGCGTCGAATACCGCCACATCGGCATGATCTAGTAATAAACCCTCGCCATATAACTCCCAGCTAGGATAATCATTTTCAACATCCGTCACAGGATACAGAGGCATTTGTGCCATGGGTGATGGCATGCTCTGCAATATCTCAAAAGTTTTTTGCCCACTAATACCCAAATCTTGCCATGCTTCTGCCGTTGGGGTGATGACTTGTTGAGCAACCATGGTTGATAACCCGCCGCCCGCACTATCACCTGCCAGTACAATACGCGATGGTAATGCGCCAAATGCTTGGCAGTTTTCAGCCAACCATCCATAAGCAGCAATACAATCTTGTAACGCTGTCGGTGCAGGATATTCAGGTGCTAGGCGATAATCAACACTAACCACCGGCCAGCCCGTTTGCTCACAGACGGCATGACAGAATTCATGATGGGTGTCGACATCACCGATACAAAATCCACCACCATGAAAAAATAACATCACAGTTTCATCGGGATTGCGTTTCGGTTTCTTTTTAAAGCCAAAGCCTGTTGCACTTACTTGTTTTTGATAGCAACGAATGGTCATGTCACCATCATCAGCATTGGCAATGGTTTTGTCTTCCCACTCTACGGTAGGGCTATCTTTTTTGACAAAGGGTTTAATACTGCTAAATAAGGTAGAGCTTGGCTGCTGCCAAACGTTTGGCGCTTGCATCGCAACGACGTCGGCTGCAAAGCGTTTACGCAATTCGACCATGTCTACAAGGTGTAATGGCGTTTTAAGCTTGCTATTGACTGCAAGGATTAAACGTAAATGGGCATCGACGTGTTCGTATTGCTTAGCGGTCGGTCCATCCAAATAGCCGACCAAGCTTTCTAATACTGACTCTGGTAAGCAGCCGATGCCTTTCATAGCGTAATGCAGTAGGTGCGGCTGATAGCTGGTCATTAGGTTATGATAAAGCACCTTATCTTTGATGGATAATGGCTTATCCTCAGCGCTGGTTACAATCCCTGCATTCTTTATTGGCAAAGTCGGTAAGTTTTCTGGTTTACGGCTTTTTAATGAGCTACTTGATGCACTATCACATAGATTTTCAGGCTTTTCTTGAGCCAAAGCGGTCAGGTTAAGTGACCTCACTGCTTTATTAAGTAAGGTGTTGATTGATAATACTGTTGAATTAGGCATAACACCTCCTATAAATGATAGATAATATTTGCAGCCATCATATGATAAGTGGAAATAAAGTTGAGTATTCTTTGGTAATGGTTTAGGACTGAATAGTAATTTATTTGGAATAACTGACGGTGTTTTGTTGGTTTTGTTAGCGAAATTAACCACTTATTGACGATAAGCGTAAAGGTAAGGCGGTCATTTTAGGGCATAGTTGGTAGGTATTATCCCGACATTAATGAATATCGAGAAAAATTCCTCAGATTAGGCTTGAAATTTGCCCTCATCACCTTTATCAAGCAGCTATCAGAAGAGGTTAAAAAAGCGATTGCTAAAAATCCGTGAGTGATAAAAAAGTGAGTGATAACGGCTAGATGATTGTTAAAAGCCGATAAACCTATTAAGTAAGCAATGGAGAAAAACACAGTTTGGCTAGTCAGTAGCCGCTTTATTTCGTTTTTCAATCCATCATTATTATGTTAACAACCCCATTAATAATTATATCCCTATTAAGGAGCTATCATGAGCGAGCAGAATAATAACCACGAATCTAATGAGCAAAACATGCCACATGACAATGTCTCACACGACAACGTTTCGCACGATAATGTCGAACACGACGACAGTATTTTAAATGAAACCTTGCAAGAATTTGATCCACAAAATAATTCAGGTGCAGAGAGCACGATTGCAAACGATATCGATTTAGATACGTTTAAAGCGCGTATCGCTGAGCTAGAAAGCGAAGTCAAGCAAGCCAAAGAAGGCACCGCTCGCGCCAATGCCGAAGCGTATAACGCGCAAAAACGCATGGAACAAGAAGCCGATAAAAGCAAAAGATTCGCGCTGCAGAAATTCGCCAAAGAGCTATTAGAAGTAGTCGATAATTTAGAGCGCGCCATCGAAAACGCCCATGCAGATGATCCTGTTACCGAAGGGGTAAGATTGACTCATAAAGCGTTGTTAGATGTATTGAATAAAAATGGCGTTGAAGTCGTCGAGCCACAAGGCGAGAAATTTAATGCTGATTTGCATGAAGCGGTCGGTATCGATGCCGATGCGCCAGCCGATACAGTAGGTACGGTCTTGCAAAAAGGTTATAGCTTAAACGGTCGTCTGTTGCGCCCCGCGATGGTACGCGTTGGTCAGTAGCAATCAAATATAGAAGATTTAAGGTATTAGTATTTAAAAAATAAGTCTTTAATTGTACTAAACCCTATTATTAATGGGGCTTTACACAAAAAATCACACAAAAGGCAATATTTAGTAGTGGATTGACTTGAAAAAACGAAGCCTTAAACCGATATAAAGCAACAAGTGACCGACTAGATGTCGATAGTTTTCATAATCTAGGGTCTGATGATATAGATATTTTTATTTAAAAATAAATTAGGAGCAATTAATTATGGGTAAAGTAATTGGTATTGATTTAGGTACAACTAACTCATGTGTGGCAGTGATGGAAGGTGATAAAGTTAAAATCATCGAAAACGCTGAAGGTACACGTACCACGCCATCGATTGTCGCTTATAAAGATGACGAGATCCTTGTTGGTCAGTCAGCCAAGCGTCAAGCGGTCACCAACCCAAACAACACCCTATTTGCCATTAAGCGTCTGATTGGTCGTCGTTTTGATGATAAAGTCGTGCAAAAAGACATCGGTATGGTGCCTTATAAAATCGCCAAAGCTGATAACGGTGATGCGTGGGTAGAAATCAACGGTAAAAAATTAGCGCCACCACAGGTTTCTGCTGAAATCTTGAAAAAAATGAAAAAAACAGCCGAAGACTATCTTGGTGAAGCCGTTACTGAAGCTGTTGTTACTGTCCCAGCTTACTTTAATGACTCACAGCGTCAAGCAACCAAAGACGCCGGTAAAATTGCCGGTCTTGATGTAAAACGTATTATTAACGAGCCAACCGCTGCAGCACTTGCTTACGGTATGGATAAAAAGCAAGGCGATAGCACCGTTGCTGTATATGACTTGGGTGGTGGTACTTTTGACGTATCAATCATCGAAATCGCTGACGTCGATGGCGAACAGCAATTTGAAGTACTAGCAACCAACGGTGATACATTCCTTGGTGGTGAAGACTTTGACTCAGCGCTAATTGATTTTTTAGTAGCCGAATTCAAAAAAGACCAAGACGTCAACCTAAAAGGTGACTCTCTTGCGATGCAGCGTCTAAAAGAAGCGGCAGAAAAAGCGAAAATTGAGCTATCAAGTGCCCAAAGCACGGAAGTGAACTTGCCATATATCACTGCCGATAGCAGTGGTCCTAAGCATTTGGTTGTCACTATCAGCCGCTCAAAACTTGAGAGCTTAACGGAAGAATTGGTACAACGTACCATGGGTCCTTGTAAAACAGCTCTAGAAGATGCTGGTCTAAAAATCGGCGATGTCGATGACGTTATCTTGGTAGGTGGTCAGACTCGTATGCCTCTGGTACAGCAAAAAGTACAAGAGTTCTTCGGTCAAGAGCCACGTAAAGACGTCAACCCTGACGAAGCAGTTGCCGCTGGTGCTGCGATTCAAGGTGCGGTATTGTCTGGTGACAAAACTGACGTCCTATTGCTTGACGTAACGCCATTGACGCTAGGTATCGAAACAATGGGCGGTGTTATGACGCCAATCATTGAGAAAAACACCATGATTCCGACTAAGAAATCACAGGTATTCTCAACGGCAGAAGACAACCAACCAGCAGTCACCATTCAGGTTTATCAAGGTGAGCGTAAAATCGCTAACCAAAATAAACAGCTCGGCCGTTTTGACTTGACCGATATTCCACCAGCACCACGTGGTCTACCACAAATCGAAGTGACTTTTGACATCAACGCTGACGGTATCATGAATATCTCAGCGAAAGATAAAGGTACTGGTAAAGCACAAAGTATCCAAATTAAAGCGGATTCTGGTTTGTCGGACGAAGAAGTCGAACAAATGGTGCGTGATGCCGAAGCGAACGCTGCTGAAGACGAGAAATTCGCTAACTTAGCACAAGTTCGTAACGAAGCAGATGGTCGTATCCATGCGGTACAAAAAGCACTGAAAGACGCCGAAGATAAAGTGACTGAAGATGAAAAATCAACAGTAGAAACAGCTATCTCTGAGCTTGAAGCAGCGGCTAAAGAAGACGATCATGACGAAATCAAAGCCAAGCTTGAAGCGTTAGACAATGCCTTCTTGCCAGTTAGCCAAAAGATTTATGCAGATAGTGGTGCAGGCGCAGAAGGTATGGATCCAAACCAGTTCCAACAAGGTGCGGACAATGCTGGCAACAGCAACCAAGCTGATGATGACGTCGTCGATGCTGAGTTTACTGAAGTAGACGAAGACAAAAAATAAGCCAGATTAAAAGCTAAAATTGACGTCTGATTTATCATAAAGAACGCACCTTTCGAGGTGCGTTCTTTTATTTTGCAAACTTAGCTCGGGCTAATGAGTAGGAAGTATTACCCAAAACTGATGGTTGTAACAAAAGATTTCATATATCGGCCTTTGTAACCCGAGTGCTGACAAACACTTGCAAAACTTAACTTTCTTACCATTAAACACTGACAGAGTCTTTGACATAGTTTGTTACTATGTATACATCGTTAGCAAACAAGGCGATATGGCTAAAAAAGCCCACATAAATAAATAACTTGTTTGTCCAAATTGATTTTAAGGAGCTACATATGAAAACTCTACAAAAAACTCTACTTGCACTAGCCGCTGGTTCTTTAGTAAGCATGGGTGCACAAGCAGCTGTATCTTATGGTAACGGCTATACTGGTCAACCATACGTCGGTGTAAAAGTCGGTCAGTTTGACTTAGACGTAGACGGTGCTGATAAGCCAACAGCTTATGGCGTATATGGCGGTTATAACTTTGATCCTAACTTCGGTATTGAAGCTGAATACGTAGGTTCAGATGATGCTGATTACTATAACGGTGATATCGATGCTAAATCTTATGGCGCATACGGTACTTATCGCTATCAGTTCCCTAACACTGGTTTATATGCCAAAGGTAAGTTAGGTGTGGCGAAAACTAAGGTAGAAGGTAACTATTTAAGTAGTAATAGCAGTCGTAACACCTACTCAGATAGCGATACTAGTCTAGCTGGTGGTGTAGGTCTTGGATATTCAGTGAACCCTAACTTCAGCGTTGAAGCTGAATATGACAAATTAGGTAGTGATGCTGATCTTATGACCGTTGGTGCACAACTTAAATTCTAATTATTTGAATTTTAAGTTCTTTAATTAGCAATAGCCTGAATAGTTAGTAAAATAAAAAACGATCACTTCGGTGGTCGTTTTTTTATGCGAAAAGAAAAAGTGCTGTAAGCGTCATTAAAAAAACGAGCATTACTAAAATTGTTCTGTTAGTATTGCGCGTTCAACAATAGTCTAACTAATTTGTACGCCTTGTAATACCCATCCAGACTGCATTTTAGTTTATTTAACAGGAACATATATGAATACTTTACAAAAAGCTTTGATCGCATTATCAGTTGGTTCTTTACTGAGTGTGAGTGCTCAAGCAGCAGTTAATTATGCAGGTCAGCCGTATGTTGGTGTTAAAGTTGGTAAGTTTCTGGTAGATACTGATGGTTTAGATGATCCTACTGCTTACGGTATTTATGCGGGTTATAACTTTGATCCTAACTTTGGTGCCGAAATTGAGTATGTAGGCTCTAGTGACACTGATATTGAGACGGGTGTTAGGGGTGTTAATGCTGAATACAACCTTAAAACTTATGGCGCCTACGGCACCTACCGTTATCAATTCCCTAATACTGGTCTATACGCTAAAGGTAAACTGGGATTTGCTAAAGCTGAGATTGATGTTTCTGCCAGCAATGTTTTAGGAGGCTCTGTTAGCGAAAGTGATAGCGATAGCGGTCTTGCTGGTGGTATCGGTTTAGGTTATAACTTTAACCCTAACATGAGCCTTGAAGCTGAATATGACTATGTTGCTGAAGATATTGCGCTATTAACTGTTGGTGCACATTTCAAATTCTAGTATGAGTTTAGAGTTTTAGCTTTGATATTTTCAAAGTTAAATCAGTTAAATAAATAAAAAACGATCACTTCGGTGGTCGTTTTTTTATGCGTATAACTTTTAAGGCGCTGTTTGATAACAAAATGTGCTACATTGAAAGCTAGATTGGCAAGAATAGGGGATATGACAATAATGGAGATGCTTTGGATGATTGAACCTTGGCACTGGCTCGTATTAGGCTTTGTGCTGCTGATCGTCGAGATGTTTGTACCGACGTTTGCCAGCCTTTGGTTTGGGGCAGCCGCTATTATCGTTGCCGCCCTCTTATGGTTAATACCTATCCCTGTCTCCGTCCAAATCATTATTTGGTTGGTACTTTCGGCTATCTTTTTAGTAGCGTGGTTTAAATTTATCAAACCCTTGTCTGTCGATCGCACCAAAGCGGGATTGGGCGGCAGTGTGATTATCGGTGAGACTGGTATGATTATCGTCGCGCCGCAACCTGAGAGAGCTGGTATGGTACGTTTTAGCGTGCCTATCGTTGGTGCTGCCGAATGGATGTGCCGTACCAGAGGCGAGCAAGTAGCGGTTGGTGATCGGGTGATAGTGACAGATATCGTCGGTAATGAGCTGATTGTCAGTACGATGACATCGCAAGCGGTCATTAATAAAAATAGTTAAGCAGAATAATAGGGGTGGAACATGGAAAGTTTTAGTATTGTGATGGTGGTATTGATTGCATTGGTGGTATTTACAGTGTTTAAAGGGGTGCGCATTGTCCCACAAGGCTATAAGTGGGTGGTGCAGAGACTGGGTAAATATAGCCAAACCTTAGAGCCTGGACTCAATATTATTATTCCTTATGTTGATAATGTCGCTTATAAAGTCACAACCAAAGACATCGTCCTTGATATTCCCTCACAAGAGGTTATTACCCGAGATAACGTGGTGATTATCGCCAACGCCGTTGCTTATATTAATATTGTCCGTCCTGATAAAGCCGTTTATGGTATTGAAGATTATGAGTATGGTATTCGTAATTTGGTACAGACGTCTTTGCGCTCAATCATTGGTGAGATGGATTTGGACAGCGCTTTATCAAGCCGTGATGAAATCAAAACAAAGCTAAAACACGCCATCTCAGAAGATATTGCTGATTGGGGTATTACCCTGAAAACGGTAGAAATCCAAGATATTAACCCTTCGCAGACCATGCAAGCATCAATGGAAGAGCAAGCGGCGGCAGAGCGTTTACGTCGTGCGACCGTGACCCGTGCTGATGGTCAAAAGCAAGCGGCTATCTTAGAGGCTGATGGTCGTTTGGAAGCCTCACGCCGTGATGCTGAAGCGCAAGTGGTATTGGCGAAAGGTTCAGAAGAGTCTATTCGCCTTATTACCGCGGCGATGGGCAAAGAAGAAATGCCGATTGTGTACCTATTGGGTGAGCAATATATTAAGTCGATTCGCCAGTTAGCAGAATCGGATAACGCAAAAATGGTGGTATTACCCGCTGATATTTTAAGCACTATTAAAGGTATGGTTGGCGATAAACTTAAGGTTTAATCAAGCATATTTTAAGCTGTTATAGAAGTAACTCTTAAAAGTAGCCAGCGAGTAAAAATAGTCAGTGAGCGTTTTACGTGCTGGCTATTTTTTTAACTTTAATTTATCCCTAATCATGTCAGTGGTTTTTAGCGTACGATGTTCTTGTTGTTTAATAATAAAAATACGCCTATAAAATAAATGTATAAGGAAAATAATAATGACCAAGCAAGATATGAATGCTGTAATTATTGCTATAAATGAATTTGCGCAAGGCAGCCCATTGCCTTATACCGTACTTGATGCGACGCATATTAATGCCGCTTATCCTGAGCAGAAGTTAGAGATTCGTGGCGGCGGCTACGGTTCAGATGCGGCGGCACATCCAACCAATGCCAATCAATTTTATGCCCTTACCGATCGTGGTCCTAATGCAGACTTTGATGGGATTGCTGGTAAAGGTAAGCAGTTTCTTGTGCCAAATTATACGCCGTCTATTGGATTGTTTGAATTGCAAGCTGACGGCAAAATTATCAAAGTAAAAGAAATACTGCTTAAAGACAGTCAGGGCAAACCCATCTCTGGGTTACCGAATCCAAAGGCACTGGGCGGCACCAATGAAGTACCTTATGATATCGATGGGCAGCCGATGACCGTTAACCCAAATTTACCTTTTGATGCGGTGACCAATCCGATTAAAGCCGATATCAATGGTTTAGATCCTGAAGGGCTAGCGGCGCTGCAAGATGGTAGTTTTTGGGTCAGTGATGAATATGGTCCACACCTTGTGCATTATGATGCCAATGGAATAGAGATTGCCCGTATCAATGCCTTTGCTAGTGATGAGCGTAATAATGTAATTATCAATGGTAAGCAGGTTCTGTTACCGACAGAATTTACCAAGCGTCGTGCCAATCGCGGTATGGAGGCATTGACGATGACGCCAGACCAAACGACATTGGTCGGTATCATGGAGTCCTCTATGGACAATCCTGATAAATCAGGGCGTCTGTCTTCTTTGGTGCGTATGGTGACGATCAATTTGGTTTCGGGGCAAATAACCCAGTATCTATATCGATTAGATAAAGCGGAGCACGTGACTTCTGGCATCGTGGCCGTGAGTAGTCATGAGTTTTACTTAATTGAACATGATCGTAAATTCCCACTCCAAGATAAGTCAGCGCAAAAACTAATCTACAAAATAGATATCGCGCAAGCAACAGATATCGAAACTATTCTAAATGATGAGAATGTTAAGCAAGATGAAACGCTTGGCTTGCTAGTCAATGGACAAACGCTTGAGCAGTTGATTGCAGTAGACGAAAAAAACTGGCAAATGCTTGAGAAGATAAACATTACGCCTGTTAAAAAAACTTTGGTTGTCGATGTGTTAGCTACTTTAGATTATCCGCACGATAAGCTTGAAGGCTTATGGTTACGGCAAGATGGCTCATTAGGTTTGTTCAATGATGATGATTTTGCCATGACTGATTCAGAGACAATGAACCCAAAAAGCACGGTTGAGCAAAAGTATCTCGATAAAGATAAAACGATAGAAGATGCCAATCGCTTATATATCGTGATGCCGACTGAATAGAGTAGCGTGATTTTTCGTAACTACTTATTCTTAACTACTTATTCTTACTACAGACAATAAAAAAGACCTCATACAAGTGAGGTCTTTTTTATTGTTAAATATTGACTCAGTGTATTTTAGATGACCTTGGAGAAGCGGTTTTTATGTTTTTTCTCAAGGTATTCATCAAATACCATAGCGACGTTGCGACCTAATAAACGACCTCTGGGTAATACGCGAATACCAGCAGCATCCATATCAATCAAGCGATCCTGTTGCATCTCACCCAACTGTTGGATTTCATCGATAAAGTAGGTAATAGCGTCGATACCAAACTTCTGATTGATATCTCGAAAATCCATATAGTCGTGACAGAGTAAATTCATAATCACGTATTCACGTAAGCGATCTTTAATCGAGGTTTTAATCACATTGACCGCGGGCATGACGGTTGGGTTATTACGTGCTGCGTCGATATTTTCTTTATATATCTGCAAATCAGTGTGGTTTTGCAAGATATAGCTGCTATTAGCATTAGAGATTTGACTGATTGACGACACCCCAAAGCCCAATAAATCGCAATCGCCCATGATGGTATAACCCTGAAAATTGCGATGTAATTTGCCTTCGCGCTGGGCGATGGCAAGCTCATCATCAGGTTTGGCAAAATGGTCAATACCAATATATTGATAACCGGCTTCGGTTAAGGTGTTGATGGTATTGCCGAGCATCGTAAGCTTGGCAGCTGGCGTCGGTAAGTCCGCTTCTTTAATCTGGCGTTGAGATTTAAAACGCTCAGGCAGATGAGCATAGTTAAATACCGATAAGCGATCGGGTGCCATTTCAATAATGCGGCGTACCGTTGTATCCAAAGTTTCAGGCGTTTGATGCGGTAAGCCGTAAATCAGGTCGACGTTGGTAGAATGGAAGCCCAGGGCGCGCGCCTCAGCAAGCACATTTTCAATCAATTCAGCAGAATTTATACGGTTGACGGCAATTTGTACTTTTTCATCTAAGTCTTGTACGCCCAAACTCACGCGGTTAAAACCCAAGTTACGTAGTACTGTTAATGTCTCGTCTCCCAGCTCGCGCGGGTCGATTTCAATAGAGTAATCGCCTTGGTCTTCTGGCAAAAATTCAAACTGGGTCTGCAAAAACTCCCACAGTTGTACCAACTCATTATCTTGTAAAAAGGTTGGCGTACCACCACCGAAATGCAGCTGTTTGACCAGTGGTTTTTTGCCGTCTTCTGGTGTTTGTAATAAGCTACGTTTATGCTTAATTTCCGCCATTAAATATTCTAAATAATCACCGGCATCGCTATTTTTTTTGGTGATGATTTTATTACAAGCACAGTAATAGCAAAGGTGCCGACAAAACGGAATATGAAAATATAGCGATAAGGGCGCATGGGCTTCGCGTTCTTGTAGAATCTTAGTCTCGAGTCCTGCTGGCATCGGTGAGAATTCTAAAGCGGTCGGGTAGGAGGTATAGCGCGGCCCAGAACGATTGTATTTATTAATAATCTCTTCATCGAATGCTGGCAGCTGCTTACTGGTGATGCTGCCACGGGTACTGGCATACGGATTGTCCGGCTGCGTCACAGGGCGTACCGTGGTCGGCTGCTCGCTGGCATGAGCGAAAGACGTTTGGTCGCTATTGATATCGGATGGTTCTGACATGCGAGATTCCTCGGTTTAACTGTATAAATCGCCATTTAAGTAATAAGCAGTATAACAAATCATTGGTTATAGTGGCATGGATGGCAAGTTTTCGTATATACCCATAAAGTTGTATTGTTATCTGGAATAAAAAAAGACCTCAGGATTGGCCTAAAGTCTTTTTTGTAATGCTTAACGATTTGGCTATGACTCTTCCCTTAATTTAATTACCTCACCAACGGCTTTTTGGGAGATTTCGCTGCTGCTGAAAGGCACACGAATCCACTCTTTAGCTGAATAACGACGCGTCTGATCGCGATGATAAGGGCGCGTACTATCCCCTGCTTGTGAATAGGCAAGCAGCGCCTCTACGACAGGACCTTTAGCATCAAAAGTCACCGCTTGCATGTAGGTTGGCCCATTATTAATAATATAATTACCAACCTCATTGACTCCTTCACCTCGGGCAGCGTTAAAGATACCTTCGCTACCATAACCACCATGCATAGGGATACGCTGATTATTCTTGCCAGCATCTAGCACATATTGCAACTCACCTAAGCTGGCATCAAGCGCTATGCCTTTATTTTGGAAATAGGCAATCGCATCGCCCAAAGCTTGGCGAGTTTGTGGCGTAATTTTCAGCTCACGAGGCGTATTGACAGGGTCTGCCTCGTTAAATGGCACTTCAAATGCGGTATTTGTGTACTCGCTAACACCAGCCTTGCTCCAAAACTCTCTAAACACATGAGCGCCTCGGCTGTCGATATTGTTGCGACGATCCCAATTACTCAGGATGCTACAAGCTTGTTTGCCATCGATAGTTCCGCCACCCGTCAGAGGTAACATAGCGTTGGCGTTACAATCTGCTAAAACATCATCGAGAACCAACTCGGCAGCATAGCTACGGTTGCCATAAACGACGTCTTGCATATTGTTTAAGGTAAAGGTAGTGCCACCCAAGCCATCTGAGTTATTAAGACGGTCTAATACTTGCTGAAATGCCATGCGTGTGCGTAAAGAAAGTGGCACGCCCTCAGGGCTAGTCGCACTAGGGAATGGCGTTAAACGACGACGTAGCAGCGGTGAAAACCCTGTTAAAGGCTCATCTAAGTTGCTCAACCAATAAGTATCGTTTGAGTTAAGCACATAGTCATCACGAATTAAGAAAGGCAGATTTGAGCGCCCAAAAATACCTGCTTGCGGCGAATCGGCATCATTACCCCATTCGCAATCCGCCTTGCTACCATCCAATGCTGGTAGCCCAAAACTGACGATGGCTTGTAAATAGGGCTTGCCAGCAGTACAACTCGTGAGTTTTTGAGCGGTGACATGCGGTACGGTTGAGATATCAGCATAAAGCGCTTTACCATAGCGGTCGGTGGCAATGGTATTAACAAATCCTAGCCCAACCATATCTTGCATTTTATCGACCAAATCCTCGACACTGATGGCTTTATTCATACTGCGCCATTGGTTTAATGAGCGGGCGTTTTCTGCGGCGGCATCACGGATAGTAAAGGCGATATTATTTGCGCCCCAAGGTGGCAGTAAGCCATTGACTTGATTGACGGCTATCATAGGACCAAAATGTGACGAATAAATAGATCTGACCAGCGTCTTATTATCTGGCAGTTGGATGGTGACGTCATCCTTTTTAATATCACGTTGCTCAACGACGCCTGCACTATTGGTATAGTTGTACTTCATTGGGTCGCCATCTACTAAGCTGAGCTGATACAGGGTAAAACGTTTGGCGGTAGAAACCGTATGGCTCCAAGCGACGTCTTTATTAAAGCCAATATTGGGGAAAGGTTGTCCTTGCTGTCCTGCTCCCATGACATCAAGCTCGCCTGGCATCGTCAAATGGAACTCATAAAAGCGCTGTAGACCATCCCATGGCTCATGAGGATTGCCATAAAGGATACCGCTCTTAGTGCCAGTGACTTCACTACCAAAAGCATAGGCGTTACTGCCGCCATCAGTCACATTGATGGTTTTCATATCAAAATCAAAGCCTGAGGCCAAATCCGCTGCCGACTCTGGCGATAAGTCGTTCTCTGGTTCTATAGAAAGCGTACGCATTCGAGAGCTACCCATGATACCTTTTTCGACTGAAGGCGCCGCAGTGGCGATAGGCGTAACAAAGTTTGATAGACCACCGCGCAAATTGGCCTTGCCGTAAAGCGCTAGCAAATCATCGGTAGTGATTTCGCGAACCCATTCAGCGCCTGCACAATCAGGATCGATATTGTCGACGCCTTTATCACGTAAATAGCGGCTATAACCCGCGGCATAACCTGCTACCGCATCCAAAACCTCAGGCTCTTGCGCATCTAAAAACTGTTTACGCTTAGCCTCTGAGTTATACCAGGTATAAAAGACATCACTATCGACATCGCCTTTATCACCCAGATAACGCATACTCTCGCCCTTAGCGATTACGATTTCGCGCGCCAGTGAGCAGATATTATCTTCAGCAAAGGCATAGCCGACGCCATAACCCAAGCCTTTATAGTTCTTGGCAGTGATGTGCGGTATCCCAAACTCAGTGCGCTGGATATCCGCCGCATAGCTGTCATCGTTATCTATATTGCCATTAAAATTATCGTTATCCGAACAGCCAAACAATCCCAACGAGACTGCCATCGTCAATAGCGTGAGTGTGTGTACACGCCGATTCAGCATATTGATGCTCATAAGCTTACCCATCCATGGTTAATTACGATTTTATAAAGCGTCGACAAAAACCACCATCAAGCTTTATATGTCAATAAATTCCTTTTATTGCCATGCTTTTTTATGCCTTATATTGCATTTATTATGCGTGATGATAGATAAGATAAGTTAAAAAGCATTTATCAATCATATAACACTTTCAAACCTCTATGCTAGCGAATAAACCAACGGATTTAATGGCTGATATTTGGCTTAAAGATAGCAATAAATGACCTTTATCTATTTAAATAATAGGCTAGGAACAATACTATTCATACAGATTGATAAATTATAAGACACGACATTTGCGCACTGATTAATAATACTCTATTATCGATAAATATCTATATTAGGAAACGCTCATGTCGTTTGCTCAAGTCTATACGCGCTCAGTCGTCGGACTGCATGCCCCGCAGGTCATCATCGAGGTGCATTTATCACAAGGCTTGCCAGCGCTGACCATTGTCGGTTTGCCTGCTGCTGCCGTACGTGAAAGTAAAGATAGGGTGCGCTCGGCGATTTTGAATTCGGGATTTCAATTCCCTAATCGCCGCTTGACGATTAATTTAGCACCAGCAGACTTGCCAAAAGATGGTGCAAGGCTAGATTTGCCGATTGCCATCGGTATTTTAGCGGCAAGCGGGCAACTTGAGCCAGAAGTACTGTCAGGGTTTGAGTTTATCGGCGAGTTAGCATTGAATGGTGAGTTGCGGCAGGTAAGTGGTAGCTTGGCGGTTGCACGGGCAATGAAAGCAGAGTCAGTAGTGGCAAAGTCTGCAACAGCTGATGAACAAGAGCCGCGCCAGTTACAGCAATTACGGCAATTACGTCAATTAATAGTACCGATTGATAATGGCGCGGAAGCAAGTCGTGTTGAAGGCGTCGAGATATTAGGCGCTCGAAGCCTAAAAGCGGTTTGTGACCACTTACAATCGTTAGCTGACCCAAGCGTAATCACTGAGAGACTGGAGATAGTCACGCCCAGTCCGGCGCAGCAGCATATTGGTTATCACGTAGATTTGGCGGATGTAAAAGGTCAGCATCATGCTAGGCGGGCGTTAGAGATTGCTGCAGCCGGTGGTCATTCACTGTTGTTTACAGGGCCACCCGGTTCGGGCAAGACTTTGATGGCGTCACGCCTACCGACTATCTTGCCTGATTTGAGTGATGAGGACGCGTTAGAAGTTGCCAGTACCTACTCAGTGGCAGACAGCGACTATGATTATGGTACGCGGCCATTTCGCCAAGTTCACCATACTATATCAGCTGTTGCTTTGGTCGGTGGTGGTTCTCGTCCCAAACCTGGCGAGATTACCCTTGCCAATAAGGGCGTTTTATTTTTGGACGAATTACCAGAGTTTGACCGTACGGTGTTAGAAGTATTGCGTCAGCCGTTGGAAGCCAAGCAAATCACCATTAGCCGTGCAAACTCACAGCTTACTTTTCCGGCAAATTTTCAACTAGTGGCGGCGATGAATCCTTGTCCGTGTGGCTATGATGGCGACGGATCAGGACGATGTCGCTGCCGACCGGAGCAAATTAAGCGCTATCAAGATAAGCTATCAGGGCCACTGCTTGATCGCATTGATTTGCATATTACCGTGCCAGCACTGCCAATAGCTGATTTGCAAAATGCTCAAGCTGGCGAAACCTCGGCACAAGTGCGAATTCGGGTCGCTGCTGCCCATAAGCAGCAATTAAAACGCCAAAAAAAGGTCAATAACGAGCTGAGTCCTAGCGAGATTGATAAATATATTCAGCTAGGCGCGGGCGAGCAGCAGTTATTACAGCTCGCTCAGCAACGTCTTAATCTATCTGCCCGTGGCTATCATCGTGTATTACGCGTCGCGCGTACCATTGCTGATTTGGCTGATAGTACTGATATTACCAGCGCTCATGTATCAGAGGCGCTGAGTTATCGTAGTAAGTAATTTACTTGAAGTTCAATTATTTATAATCTCCTTTTTTAAAAGGTATTTAACCAATGCCGCAAAGTCATCAAATGCTGCGGTAGGATTGAGCTCGCGAATATCTTGCCCGTAGTTATAACCATAAGACAGTCCAAGGGTGTCTATATTGGCGTTTTGTCCGGCTAATATATCGTTTCTAGAATCACCTATCATCACCGCCTGTGCTGGAGTCACATTCAACGCCTCACAGACATGCAATAGCGGCGTGGGGTCAGGCTTTTTAAGAGGTAGACTATCTCCGCCCAGTACTTCAGAAAATAAATCCTGCCAGCCAAAAGACTGCAATATCTTAGGGACAAAACGAATCGGTTTATTGGTCACTAATGCCAACGTATAGCCCGCTGCTTTGAGCTTTTTTAGTCCGCTATCGACATCTGGGTAGGCGACGGTTTTGCTACCGCTAATATTTTTATAAGCGTCAAAAAACACCTGCTCGGCGTGATCGGCTTCCTCGACCGTTAATTCATCTTCTAGTACTTCTATTTTACCCACCAACGCGCGTTCGACCAGCATTCTTGAACCATTGCCAACCCAATTGCGGATGATGTCGAGAGAATAAGTCTCTTTACCAAGTGTGGTTAGCATGGCGTTCGTCGCATCAGCCAAATCTGGTACGCTATCAATCAATGTGCCATCAAAGTCAAAAATTAAAAGCTGCTTATCCATTATTTCTCGCCTTTCGGGTTATCACGTCTGTTTCTTAGATTTATGTTTTAACCATAGCATAAGAAGCCATTAAAGCGCATGCAAAGCGCATTTTTACTCGATTATTTAACCTCTTTATAGCGCTCACGGTGTGCCGCTTTCATCTTTAGATAGGTTTCATTTTTACGGCACTTATCCCATTTTTGTTTAAAAATACGCGCAGATTCTGCTTTGATAGGGTCTTCGCTTTGCCGTGGTAATTCTTCGCGTCCATGCGCGCCGCTTTGGCCTTTTTTATCATCGGGCACGGGTCCCTTATACTTTTTGCCACCTTTATGATTGGCATAGCGGCGGGCGCGGGTATAACCCATTTGAATAAATTTGCGCGCCATATCCGCACCAACAAAGTCATCAGCTGCCAAATAATCTAAAAACATTTGATAAATAATTTCGCTACTCTCAAGCGCGATATCAGGCGTCGCAAAGCGCCAGTGCGGCAGGATTTCGGATTTATAAGGCTCGACCAATAACACGCCTTGCTCACCGCGACCGACGCGATACAGCTCAGGCTGCGCGCGTAAGTTTAGGTTTTTATAATCCAAATCATAATCAAACTCTCTCATGGCTTCTACCTCTTGCAGCTAATTGGTTGTTTTAGTATAGAGAGCATTTGCACTTCAAAAACAGCCTAAAAATGTTATGTATTAGTGTGGGTATCAGATGTTATTGATAGGTATCCCTGTAATGTTTATCAAATTTTAAGCATAAAAAAAGCCCCAAACATAAATGTTCGGGGCTTTTTAGAATTCTTAAACGAATGGTGGCTCGAGGCAGGTTCGAACTGCCGACACACGGATTTTCAATCCGTTGCTCTACCGACTGAGCTATCGAGCCGTCTTCGTTGAGGCGCTATTAAACTAAATATCGGCGTTACTGTCAAGTGGTTTTTGCATAATATGCGATAAAAAGGCATAAATAGTCAAATATAAGCCAAATTCAAGCTTTTAACCTCACATTTAATCCTTAACGCGCAGTAGCTCATACTCGCTCATGATACGATGAATATCGGCATCGACTGGGACAAACTCACGGACGCCTTTTTTCACTTCGGCATCATAGACCAGTTTGATAAATTTAGCATCGATAGCGCGACCTCGATTTTGGGTGTGTACTGTGAGATATTGCAAGCGCTTGGCATCGGTTTGTCCATCATCAAAGCAGGCAACGGCGGCGATAGGCTTGTCATTAAACATACCGACATACAGGGTTTGACCACGCTTAAAGCCTTGCTCAACGAGATGTAGTACTTCTGCGCCACTTGGCTGGTTCTCATCGCTGTCATATAAGGCATGCAGGCGCTCGGATAGTTCGTTTTCACGCACAGGTTTTTTAATCAGTGGCGCATCCAAGCTGTTGATGGCGATCGCTTCTAAAGGCATAATCAGTTCCTATAAATAATCGGTTGCTATAAGGTGATACAGCGTGGCATCGAGTGTAGCATTGTAGAGTCGGTGCGGTTCATGATTGATAATACTGAACTCACTATTTTAGCAGAATGACAGGATTTTGTGCGTGGTTTACTGCTTGGTCGTGGCAGTAAATGCTAGGGTTTGCTATGATGAAGATAGATGATGCTTTTTATGCATAAAAGCTAATACTTTGGCTTTTATGCATAAGCTTTTTGAATAAGCATTGAACCCATTTTTAGCTTAGTTTTTTATATTTTTTATTCATTGTTTTATCATTTGCTTTAGACGCTAGTAAGAATGATTTGGGCGCTTTTTCGCCCTATTTTATTGACCGCTTTTCATTTATAGAGAGTAGCCATGACTGCCAATTCTACGACGACAACCAATACCGCCGATACAACTGGGCAAAACCAATCTGCCAATCTAAATTTACATGGTCGCCCAGCCCGTACCGCTACCGTTGAGCGTAATACTGCTGAAACGCAAGTGACTTGCACCGTCAATCTTGATGGAACGGGACAAGGAACTGTCGATACTGGCGTGCCATTTCTAGACCATATGATTGATCAAATCAAGCGTCATGGTTTGTTTGACTTAGACATCAAATGTACCGGCGACACCTTTATCGATGATCACCATAGTGTCGAAGATACGGGTATTACACTTGGGCAAGCATTCAATAAAGCATTGGGCGATAAAAAAGGCATCCGTCGTTACGGGCACTTTTACGCGCCACTCGATGAGTCACTAACGCGCGCGGTTGTTGATTTATCAGGACGCCCTGGTTTGCATATGGACATTCCTTTTACCCGCTCGCATGTTGGTAACTTTGATGTCGATTTATTTAGCGAGTTCTTCTATGGCTTCGTCAACCATTCATGGTTGACGGTGCATTTAGACAATCTTAAAGGTAAAAACAGCCATCACCAGATCGAATCTACCTTTAAAGCCTTTGCTCGTGCGCTACGTATGGCTTGCGAATATGATGAGCGTGCGCTGAATACCTTGCCATCGACCAAAGAGGCTTTTTAGATGAGCCGAACCACAAAGATTGCTTTATTAGATTATGGCATGGGTAATCTGCACTCGGCCAGCAAGGCATTGTCAGCGGTAGGCGCGGAAGTCTCTATTACCAATGACCCAAAAGTGGTCGCGGCGGCTGATAAGATTTTCTTCCCCGGTGTCGGTGCGATGCGTGATTGTATTGCTGGCATGCAAGATGCGGGTATTGACGAGGTCATACGTCAGGCGATATTTAATAAGCCTGTTATGGCCATTTGTGTTGGCATGCAGGCGTTGTTTGAGCAGTCCGCTGAGGATGGTGGTACAAAATGTTTGGGCATCTTAGATGGCAATGTAGAAGCGTTTGACCCGACGTGGAAAGACGAGCAAGGGGCGACCATTAAAGTGCCGCACATGGGCTGGAATACTATTAACGGTATGGATTTCGAGCATCCATTGTGGAATGGCATCGAAGACAATGCGCATTTTTACTTTGTACATAGTTATTACTGCGCGCCTAGCGATAACGCGCAAGTGGCGGCCGTTTGTGATTATGGTCAGCAGTTTTGTGCCAGTATTTTGCAAGACAATTTATTTGCCACCCAATTCCATCCAGAAAAAAGCCACACCGCGGGCTTACAGCTGTTAAAGAACTTTGTCGATTGGAATATTTAACCAGTATGCATTAAATGTTTGATTGGTCCGTTTTGATTAAACAGTTTCGATTAAACAGCTTCGATTAAATAGGAAGGTAGGTTAGCAAATGCATAATCTACCTTTTTTATTTTTAATTTATACTTAGTTGTTTTTTTTATTTATACTCAGCTATCTTCTATCTCTTATACGCGGAATAAAATCGTGGATTTTTATCTCTTCAAAAACGGTGTCGTGGCTGCCACAGGGTTAGACAAAGACGCCTTGCATATTTATGTGGGCATCAGCGTGTACCTATTAAGTTTAATCTTGCTACGTCCAATTTTTAAAAAATATAGTGTCAGGGCGTTTATCGCTTTAATTATGGTGACCGCCATCGCCTTATTGGGCGAATATTTGGATAATCGCCAGACGATTACTGAGCTGGGTATCACAGCGATAGGCAGCACGGAGCTAAAAGCCAGTATTCACGATTTGATTAATACCTGTCTGCTGTCTTATATAATCTATGGCTTTACGGTATGGACAAAGACGTTTCAATCAATCAATACCGTCAAACCTATGATTAAAAGGCAGAAAAAAACGGACTATTCATAAGTCCGTTTTTTTATTTCTACCATTAACACTTTGCTTAATAAAAACTTTAATAGTTCTGACTATTAGCCTCATCATAAAGCTCGCGCACCACTTCACCAATGACTTTAATGCCATCCGTTAAGGTCTGTTCGTCAGCGGCGATACTCATACGGATACATTCATGGGCATGTTGGTAACCACTGACATCGACACCAGGGAAGAAATACTGACTTGGTACAATCAATGTGCCTTTTTCTTTAAGGCGCTCGTATAGCTCAAGCGTGCTAATTGGCAAATCTTTAAACCATAACCATAAAAATATCGCGCCCTCAGGCTTATGAATCATCAATGGATAATCACCCAAAGCATCTTTTAAAAGCTTTACTGCTAACGTGGCTTGCTTTTGATAAAAGGGTTTAATCTCATTATCAGCTAACTGCTTGATACGGTCATCGTTCACCAATGGCGTGGCAATTGCCGCCCCAAAGCGGGTCGGTGCTAGATTGACCACCGCATTCATCGCGCTGACTGCTTCAATCACTTTAGCATCAGCAACGATAATGCCGGTACGCATACCGGGCAAGCCAATTTTAGACAGGCTAAAGCAAAGAATCGTATTGTTATCCCAACTTAATTGCGCGTCTGAATAAATGATATTCGGGAAGGGCATACCGTAGGCGTTATCGATAATCAGCGGTATCTCATAACGCTTGGCAATCTCGGCCAAATGCGCCATCTCCTCATCGGTCAACACATTGCCCGTTGGATTGGTCGGACGCGAGCAGCAAATCGCGCCAATGCGACCTTCTTTTAGCGCTGGCAAGTTCTCTAACGCCTCAAAATCCACACGATATTTGAAGAAACCTGCTTCGCCATCATGAGTCACTTCATCGATATGCGGCAATACTGCTGCGAAATGTTGACCTTCGACATGCACATCGCTATAGCCAATATATTCAGGGGTTAATGGCAGTAGAATTGATTTATCGATAGACTGGCTTTCTTTATCTTGGCTCTTTTCATCAGCGAACGCCCCACCAAATAAATTAAACAAATAGAAAAAAGCATTCTGTGAACCGTTGGTCAAAGCGATGTTTTCTGCCGTCAAATTCCAATCATAATGACGGTTAAAGAAGCCAACCAAAGCATCAATAAAACCCGCATCACCCTGCGGATTGGAGTAATTTGCCATACTAATAATCGCGCTACTATTGGCTTCACCGGTATCGTTATCAACGCCAAGCGCCTTATAAGTCTCTAAAAATAGCTCATTGACGGCATCAATCTTGGCAGGATTACCACCGCCCAGCATATTGACAGGCTGATCGCTTTTTAGCGCATCGCCCAAGTCATCCATCAGTTGTGAGATGCCAGTTGGCTGGGTAAATTTTTGACCGAACTTTGAGAATTTCATAAGGCTACCGTACTTTCCTAAATGGTTTATGAGGGCTATATCTGAATGCTGAGATGGGCATTAGTATAGCAAATAGTCAGTTTTAAACGAGCTTGAATATGAATACTGGCTGATATTGACAATATCGACCGTTATATCATCGCCCTTACCCTTGCCATAATCCCACGCCCAATCACCAATCGCACATAAATAATGGCAATAGCAAACAGCAAACCAACTAACGCCACACCGCCGATACCCAAGCTTGCCCACGGCACACTAAAGCGCAGATTAAACCATTGGGTAATAGCAGCCCAAGCACCGATATTAGCGATAATAACCGCAAATAAGGCGGCACTAATGCCAAGTATGCCAAGCTCTAAGATATTGAGCATATATAGGTCACGCTTTTGCATACCGAGTAGCCTAAATGATGCGCTATCTGCCATGCGGTCTTGTGAGGTGGAGAGTAGCGAGCTAATCAAGACCATGATACCGGTCAATAATGCCAGTAAGGTGAAGACGTAAACCAAGCGGCTCATTTGCACGACCAACTCTTGGACTTGCTGCGCGATTGCTGTGCCGTCGATGGTCGTTACCGCAGGAAACTCGCGTACTAACTGACCTTGGAGTTTTGGAATATCCTCTGCTGCAACGTGGGCGGTAGCAAATTGGATTTGCGGAGCAGCTGATAAAACCGCTGGCTCAAATAAGAAGTAAAAGTAGGGACTGGGTCCTTTTTCATAGCGCGAGCGGATACTGGTGATTTGCCCGACAATCTCAATCCCTTGGATATTAAAGCGCACCTGATCACCCATACCGACGTTTAGCAAGCTGGCAGCAGTATCCAAAATCGATAACGGCGCAACGGTTTGTGCTGAGTCACTATCTGCAGTTTCAATAGGTGCATAAAGCTTGTCATCTGCTAACGACTCCGTAATAAACTCAGTATCCATCACCGTATCAGCGTAGCTTAAATTAAAGACGCGTGTAGGGTCATCGAAGCCGTCAGCAGGTTCGATATCCTGTACCGGTACATTATTAGCAGTGACGACGCGGGCACGAATGACAGGATAATAGCTGACAGGTGCAGCAATGATGTTATTAATCTCATCATGCTGGTCGCTTTGAATATCGAGCAAAAATAAATTGGGCGCATCTTCAGGATAAGCATTAATAAACTGGGTATTGATACTATGATTGAGCGTGGTAATCAGGGTTAAGACCGCCACTGACAGCGATAAAGTGACAAAGAATAATGCCGACTGATTGCCTTTACGCGCAAGGTTATGGATAGCAATACGCTGCATCCAGCTGATATTAGAATGCTTGGCAAACTTAGTCAGCAGCCATAACCAACCGCGTGCCAAGAGCCAAAATATTGCTACGAAGGCAGTTAAGCCTATCAGTAGCTGCGCACCTAGTATCAAAGAGTCTACTTCATAAGCAAAAAACGCATACAGTCCGATGAGCGTCAGTCCATACCATAATAATGGCAAACGTCGATACCAAGGTAGGTTTTGCGAGTTTGTACTTACTCCTTGATTAAGTAAAGTAGCAGGCTTGGTCGTACTTAATGTGCTTAAACCACGCTGAGCGATAAGCAATGTTAGCACTAACGCGATAATAATGGTTTTAATGGCACTGATAGGATTAATAGCTAAACCAACATCAGCTGGTAAGATAGCAATCAGATACGGTTGACCGACTTTCAGTAAGCCAAAACTGACGATAACCGCGGCCACACAAGCGATGATAGTGGTGACAATCAACAGCTGATAGTAGCTGCGTTTCAGCGACCTAAGCGGCTCACCTAATGCCAAGCGAATGGCATTACTAGACTGCTGCTTGGTCACAAAAGCCGTAATGACGCCATACATCGCCACCGCAGATAATAACAGCACGGCGATGACGAGCAGCTTTAAAAACATCAAGACATTGTCAGAGATACGCGAGACAGAGGTATCTGCTGACTCGGCATCAGACAGCTCGATATCAGGATAATTGCTTAGTATTTGCGTGAGCTTATCTCGCTGTACTACCATTAACTCTGGCTCACCGGCCAGCTCAATACGATAGTTTATACGGCTACGCTGTCCCAATAAATTGGTCGCTACAAGCGCATCTTGATGCATCAAAACGCGTCCGCCAAAACCAAAGGCGGTCAATGGACGGTCAGGCTCTTTGGTTAGCACGTCGCTAATGGTAAATTCAGCATCACCAATGGTGATTTGGTCACCGACGCTGGCATTTAAGCTATTCAGGACTTCTGGTGCGACGACGACATTATCAGCGCTTAATTGCTCCCATAACGGTTGCCCTGAAGCAAGCTCAGCTTCTCCGTATAAGGGATAAGCCGGAGAGACGGCTTTGACGCTGGCAAGCAAGGTTTGCTCATCGGTCACCACCATCGCGCTAAACTGATAGTCATATACTATTTGCGTATCAGTAACCGTCTCTACCTGCGTTAATACTTCGCTTGGCCACTCTTGCTTGCTGTTTAATATCAAATCGCCGCCAACGAGCGCGCGCTGGTTATCATTGATATAGGTATTAACCGATTGCTGAACAGAGTCGAGGGTCAAGTAGGTTGCAAGCGATAACGTTAGCGTCAATAAAAATAATAGCGGATAAATCCAGCGTTGCCACCAACTGCGACTTAGGGCTTGTGCGCCCAATCCTTGTAAGCCCAATATGGGCAAATTCAAAATACCGCTAAACAACTGGCGCATGATACCGCCAGTATAGTCTGACTCTTTTGCCATGCGAGTATCAGTCGTAGCAGTAGCATCGATGGCTGAATGTTTCTCTGTTTGCTTATTATTCTTCAAGTTATTCATCAAGAAATAATCCGCCCGTCGTGCATAGTAATAACCCGATCTGCCATCTCCGCAAGCGCGGCATCATGGGTGACAACAACCAATGCTGAACCAACTTGCTGCCGTAAATCTAAGAGTAATTGCATCACTTGATTGGCATTTTGCTCATCTAAGTTACCGGTTGGTTCATCGGCAAAGACGATTTTTGGCTGCGAAACCAAGGCGCGCGCCACGGCAGTACGCTGCTGTTCACCACCGGATAATTGGTTGGGTAAGCTATCACGCCTATGCCCCAAATCAACCGCTTCAATCAGCTCATTTACCCGTGCTTTATTCGGACGACGGGCAATATCAAGCGGGAAGGCAATATTTTCTGCTACCGTTAATGTCGGTAATAGGTGAAACGACTGAAAGACAAAACCCATATCGCGTTGACGAATGACGGCAAGCGCATCTTCATCAAGGCTACTTAAGCTGTGTCCCGCTAGCTCAACCGAGCCACTATCCGGATAATCTAACGCCGCTAATAGACCTAATAAGGTAGATTTACCTGAGCCAGATTTACCCATAATGACCACAAACTCGCCCGCATTAACATATATATCTACATCTTTGATGATAGATAGCTTTTGCTCACCGACTTGCACGGTTTTATTCAGTTTTGTGGCGGTAAGTAGTGCTTTATTATTGGGTGTAGCGGTCATTGGGTAGTCTCAGTAGGTGTGCTAGATTTCGTTGCTGTATTGGCGTGATTAGCTTCTAACTTTTCAATTTTAGGCTGTAAAATTGGCAAAATATTATCATTAACGATAATGGTATAGCCTTCTTTGGTTGGATGAATCGCATCGGCTTGGTTGAGCTTAGGGTCGCCGCCCACACCATCTAAAAAGAAAGGAATCAGCGTCACATTCATATCTTTAGCCACTCTTGGGTATATCGCGGCAAAGGACTCTACATAGTCGGAGCCAAGGTTGTCATAAATCTGCATGCCACCTAAGATAACCTCGCTACCATTATCCTGCAGGCGTTTAACAGCGGTGCGAATATTGGCTTCGACCGTTGCTACATCGATACCGCGGATGGCGTCATTAGCTCCAACAGTCAAAATCGTAATATCAGGCTTGGTTTGCAAAACCCAATCTAAGCGATTGACGAGGCCCGTACTGGTTTCACCGCTTAAGCCTGAATTGACTACTTTGACATTTTTATAGCCCAGTTCTTTTAAACGTGCTTCTAGCTGCGCGGGATAATTGGCATCGTTATCGACGCCCAACCCTTCGGTTAATGAATCGCCCAATGCCAATATTGTTAATGGCGCTTGCTGCTGCTCAGTTGCCTCTGTTATTTTCTGAGTTTCATTAGTTTGAGTGCTAGTGCTTTGAGTGCTGGTAGTTTGCGTACTATCATCAGCTGTATTGCTATCAGGCTCTTTTTGACAGCCGCTAACCACAAGGGTAACGCTTAATGCCGCCGCTATTATTAAAGGTTTAGCCAAATAAGAAGATATATTTATCATGATTTTGCTGTCCTATCTACAATCAAACCAGTGTAGCAAACTAAGCTTATGAGCAATATGGCGCGACAGTTAACGGTATTGCGCGCCTGTCAGTTGACATTAACGGTAAAAATTAAACCTTCTTACCATCGACCATCACTGGACGGCTGACCATCCATGCAAAACCCACGTTTACCACCATCAAAACCAACATGATTAATAAGGGCAAATCCCAGCTGTCCGTTGCTTCATGCAACCAGCCGGTGCCCAGCGGACCAAAGAACGCAATCAGATAACCGACCGCTTGCGCCATGCCCGACAGCTCGCTTGATTGATTGGCGGTATAGGTTCGCATCGAAAACAGCATCATACTTAAGGTAAAAATCGCTGAACAACCAATGCCCATCAGCGCCGACCATAACCACGCCAAATCAGCTGATAAATAGCTGACCCCTAAAATGCCAATCACGTTTAAGACCGCAGCAAGTACCGCTAGCGCCTGAATAGGACGTCCGCGATTGACCAGCCAGGTTAAGCTTAAAATCGCTACCGGTGCCATAAACTGGAAGACTGAGTTCATCTGCCCCGCGCTTACCGCTGATAATCCTTTACTGAGCCAAATCGAGGGTAAAAAACTGGCAACGGTATAAAAAAGCAGCGATTGCAAGCCCATAAATACCGCAATTTGCCAAGCAAAAGGTGTACGCCACATAGAAATAGGTGACGGTGCTTGCACCCCTTCAGCAAGCGGTACTATTGGTTGATGGTTTGATGAACCCAAACGCAAGCGTAGCAGCACCCAAATCATTAAGGCAAACAAACCTAAAATCGACCAACCACCAAGCGCCCATTGCCAGCCAACTTGCTCAGATAATGGCAAGACCACGCCAGCGACAATCCCTGCCGACACCGTCATGGTGAGACTAAATAGACCCGTAATCAACGGAATATGATTCGGTGTGCGCTGCTTGATAACAGGCGCAGCAAGGGTATTGGCAAAGCCAATCGCTAACGTTAGCAATAACGTGCCGCCTAAAAAGCCAATCCAAGTAGGAATAACGCTGCGAATAATCATGCCCGTGGTTAAGAGGGCAATCATCGCAATCAAGGTGTTTTCAAGGCCAAAACGCTTACCAATCGCTGGCGAAATAAACGCCCCAAGCGCAAAGGTCAGCATCGGCACCGCGCCAAGCCAGCCAATTTGGGTTTCGGAGATATTAAGCGCCCCTTGAACCACCGGCGCAATAGAACCCAGCGCCACAATCGGCGAGCGCATATTGGTCGCCAATAAAATCATGGCACATAGCACCAACCAAAACGTAAAGCGCGAAGAGGGTAGCTTAAAATTTGACGGCGCACTCGACTGAGACGTGGGAGACTGGGACGGCAAATCAGTTTGCAAATTAGGAGAGGTAGACATAGCAGCACGACTATCAGCATAAGAAAAAGGACACGTCATTAAAAAGCGCTGGCGCACCATCGCTTATAAAATAACACCAGAGTACGTCACTAAGACGGTAATTAAGGCTAAGACAATATATTAGAATGTACGAGTTTAGGATATAAAAACACTTGCAGAAAGCCCGTCATACAAAATTTCTACCCCATTTAGCAGGGTAAGCTTAGTATATGAGTAGTGATTTTTAGTTTTTGCTTATAAGTCGATTTTGCTTATCAAGCGCTTATGATAGAAATTGGCTTATAAAAAGTATTCTATACAAAGGCTAAGCTATAAAGGACTAAGCGCCCAAAAAAATAGCGTCAGTCCCTGTTAGCTTGCAACGTTCAATTGCAAAGGACTAGACGCTATTATAGGAACAGAGGTTAGTTAAATACTACCAGCATATAGTAACAAATAAGGCGTTTATACAGACTTACCTAGTTGGGCAGCTTTAAGGGCGGTTTCTTGCTGTTGGTCGACCAGTGAATCGCATTTATTGGGGTCATTACCACAAAATGAGCAATGCTCGTCGCCCATCAATTTTGCCACACCGCCGCAAGAGCCTCTAAGCGGCTTTTTCTTGACCATATAACCGATACCCATGAAGATAAAAAACAGCATGAAGACGGTAAAGGTGATAGCAAGCATGGGGAGCAATTGGTTAAGCATAGAGGGAACCTCTCGTTTAAAATATAGGACAGTCATCTAGTCGATAACTTGCTTATAGTATAGCAAAATTTCGCCTTGCCCGTTTGTGCTTAGCAGGCATAGTAAAGCCCATGCTTTGGATATTAGGACTTTTTGTCGGCACGTAAGGCTTTCATCGCAGGGGTTTCTACTACTTGCCAATCATCGATACTGTCGGCCGTTGCATCAAGATTTACATTATCAGCCAAGATAACAAATAAGGCGGCGATATTGTGCTCTTTGGCAGTGGCAAGGGCCTTCTCATAAGGCATCGCGGTCAAAGCAGTTGCCCAAGCATCCGCCAGTGCGACTGTTTCTGCTGCCACAGTCACTGATGGCGCGCCACCAACAATGGGCTCGCCCGTTTTCGGGTCAATGGTATGGCTGTAATGCTTACCATCAAAAACGACGGAATTGCGATAGTTGCCAGAGGTTGCTAGCGACATAGTAGAGCCATTATTAATAGGCTGGCGAATCACTGCCATGGTTTGGCGCGCGCTCACCGTGCTGCCTTCGATGGGCGCATCAATAGCGATTTGCCACGGTTGCTGCTGAGCGCTGACCCCAGAGGTCGCCACTTCGCCGCCAATTTCAACCATGTAATTGCGAATCTGATAGTCATCTCGGAGTACATCGGCAATGACGTCAACGCCATAACCTTTAGCAACCGCCGAAAAATCAAGCTCGACGCCATCTTTGGTTTTATAGATAGTTTGCTCTTTTTGTATCACGCTTTTAAAGTCGACCAAGGCTTTGGCTTGTGCAATCTCAAGCGCTGTCGGTGGACTTTGTAAGCGCTCAACCGTCATGGTACTGCCAAAGCCCCATGTTTCAATCAATGGCATTACCGTCGGATCAAACGCGCCGCCCGACAGCTCATAAACTTGCCTAGACGCTTCTAATACATGGTTAAAATCGGCATCGATAGCAATGGGTGTATCTTTGCCTAATTGATTAAATTTAGAAATAGTTGAGTCTGCTTGATAAGTGGACATGCTGTCATTGATGTCTTGCAAGCGCTTATCGATGGCGGCTTGTATGGCAGCTTCATCAGCGCCTTTGGGCAGTTGATAACTAATATGGTAGCTGGTACCCATGGTCTCGCCGCTGAGATTGTTATAATCGGTTTTTTGCTGGCAGGCGCTAATACTTAATACAGAGCCGATAGCAATTACGGACAAGAAGGCGGGTTTTATAGGTTTAGTAGAAGAAGAAAACGCGGTTAAATTTGTCATATAAGTCATCACAGCTTGATAAAGCGAAGGGGTGAGTGGGGGCGTTAGCTAGTAGAGAATGGTCAGTAAAGAATGGCTATTTAAGAACAGTTAATAAATAACTAACTAAGCTAAGCGCTGCCTATTTTACACCCCTTGTCACCCATAACGCCAATCATCGACTTAAGATCTGATTGCTGAGCTTATTAGATTTATTTTACTTTCGATTCACGGATGAGCTTATAAAGCTTTGGCGGCGATAAACGATTGACTCTAGTGGCGAGTTTTTCCTTATTGCCGGCAACGATAATATATTCATCACCTTTAGTCAGTGCTTTGACGACCTGTTTGGCAAATGTAGTCGCCGTCAGTCCTTTATTGGTTGCCTCATCCATCGTACCCTGCGCGCTCCCATCACCCGTTAAGGCATTTATAGAGATATTGGTTTGAATAAATCCTGGAAATATCGTCGCCACCTCGATACCTTGGTCATGCAATTCAGCGCGTAGACTGTTTGCCCACATATGGATAGCCGCTTTTGCAGCACCATAAGCGCCGCGATATTGGGTGCCAAGTAAACCTGCCACGCTCGATACCATGACAATTTTGCCTCCGCCTTGCGCAATCATATCGGGCAATACCAATCTGGTCAGCCGCGTTTGCGCAAAGTAATCTATCTCCATGATTTGGCGTTCGACGTCTTCAGTGGTTTCCATGATAAGCGAACGTTGACTGACGCCGGCATTATTAATCAGCCAATCCACTTTTCCAGTTTGGGCTTTGATTGTTTCATAGGCTTCTTTTGCTTGCTTAGCATCGGCGATATCAAAGGAGACAACGATATGTTTTTTGCTGTTTTTGCAGCGACTTTTAACCGCTTCTAATTTATCCTTATCACGGCCACTTAAAATAATGCTGGCACCGCGTTTGGCAAAGGCGATAGATAGTGCTTCACCAATACCGCTAGAAGCACCAGTAATCCAAATGGTTAAATCTTTCACTTTGGTTTTCATAAGAATCCTTTCTTGTGCGAATATGTTTTTCATCACATCATCTAATTTATTTAGCCCATAAAAAAAGAGCCTCCATTGAGACTCTTAATTTAGCATATATTATCTGGGTAATACTGTTTGCTTGATGAATGGCTTTTATCACCCAATTTAATCAAGCAGCTTAACCACCCGCTTAACCACCCACTTAACCACCGAAGTCATCAAGCATGATGTTTTCATCTTCCACGCCCAAGCTGTGTAGCATGTCGATTACCGCCGCGTTCATCATCGGTGGCCCACACATGTAGTATTCACAGTCTTCTGGGTTTGGATGGTCTTTGAGATAATTCTCAAGTAGTACGTTATGGATAAAGCCCGTTGGACCTTCCCAATTGTCTTCTGGTAATGGGTCAGACAAAGCCACATGCCACTCAAAGTTATCAAACTCTTCTTCTAGTTGATCATAATCTTCAACGTAGAACATCTCACGAATCGAGCGCGCACCATACCAAAAGCTAATCTTACGGTCAGTATGTAAGCGTTTAAGCTGATCGAAGATGTGCGAGCGCATCGGTGCCATACCTGCACCACCACCGACGAAAATCATTTCAGCGTCAGTCTTTTTGGCAAAGAATTCACCATAAGGACCAGAAACTGTCACTTTATCGCCAGGTACGAGGCTAAATACCCAAGAGGACATTTTGCCAGGTGGAATACCGTCAGGACCACGTGGCGGTGGACTGGCGATACGAATATTAAACTTAATAAGGCCTTTTTCTTCAGGGTAGTTGGCCATCGAATAAGCACGAATCACCGGCTCATCAACTTTTGACACATAGTTGAAGATACCAAATTTTTCCCAGTCTTCGCGATACTCTTCGTCAATCACAAAGTCTTTATAATGCACTTCATGCGGTGGCGCCTCTAACTGTACATAACCACCGGCACGGAAGTTAACTTCTTCGCCATCTGGAATTTTAAGCACCAACTCTTTAATAAAGGTGGCAACGTTATCATTAGAGATAACCTCACATTCCCACTTTTGTACATCAAAGAATTCAGGGTCAATCTCGATTTTCATGTCTTGCTTTACCGCAACCTGACAGGCAAGACGCATGTGGTTACGGATTTCACCTTGGGTAAAGTACCCTTCTTCGGTGGGCAGGATAGATCCGCCCCCTTCAATAACGCGGCAACGACACTGCGCACACGTACCACCACCACCACAGGCTGAAGATAAGAAAATACCTTCGCTCGCCAGTGTTTGTAGCAGTTTACCGCCTGCGGGTGTCACGACGTCATTATCGGGATTATCATTAACATGGATAGTAACATCGCCTGAACTGACCAGTCTTGAGCGCGCCGCCAAAATAATGGCAACGAGTCCCATGATGATCAAGGTAAACATAGCAACGCCACCAATCGCCGTAGCGTAATCCATGGTAGGTATCCTTAATCTATGGAGTAGGGGTGCGAAAAGACGTCATTGCGTGTTTCCTGAACCCCTACCGAATAAATGAATTAAATAGGTCAAATCGCTAAATAGGCTTTTAAGCGTAGCGGTTTAAATTGACATACCGCCGAAAGACATAAAGCCAAGTGACATCAGACCAACCGTGATAAAGGTAATACCAAGACCACGCAGCGGTGCTGGAATGTCTGAGTATTTTAGCTTTTCACGGATACCCGCCAATGCGGTAATTGCCAATGCCCAACCGAAGCCTGCGCCGACGCCATAGACGACTGATTCGCCAAAATTATAATCACGCTCAACCATAAACAGTACGCCACCTAAGATGGCACAGTTGACGGTAATCAGGGGTAAGAATACCCCTAGGGCGTTATACAGACTTGGGACGAACTTATCCAAGAACATCTCTAGAATCTGTACCGTGGCAGCAATCAAACCGATATAACTGAGTAGGCCTAAGAAGCTTAAATCGATATCAGGGAAACCTGCCCATGCCAGCGCACCATCTTTTAGGATGAACTGAAACAGCAGATTGTTTAGCGGTACAGTAATCGCCATCACGACGACGACGGCTACCCCAAGACCGATAGCGGTTGAAACCTTTTTTGATACCGCTAAAAAGGTACACATGCCTAAGAAGTAGGCCAGCGCCATATTCTCGATAAAGACTGAGGTTATAAATAAACTGACATAATGTCCCATTAGTGACCGCCCCCTTGTGCCATGCCTTTAGATTGCGGCTTCATTACAAATTCAGCTTCTTCGACCTGTTCTGGTTTCCAGATACGGATAATCACGATAAACAGGGCAATAATAAAGAACGCTGACGGTGGCAATAGTAATAGACCGTTTGGTACATACCAGCCACCATCGGTAGCGGTTTGCAAAATAGTCATGCCAAACCAGCTGCCTGCGCCCAAAATCTCACGAATACTGGCGACAAATAGCAATACTGCCGAGTAACCAAGACCGTTACCAATACCATCTAAAAAGCTTGGTACTGGCGGATTGCTCATCGCAAATGCTTCAGCACGGCCCATTACGATACAGTTGGTGATAATCAAACCAACGAATACCGACAGACCTTTACTGACGTCATAAGCGACCGCTTTTAAGATTTGGTCAACCACAATAACCAATGACGCAATAATCGTCATCTGCACGATAATACGAATGCTTGATGGGATTTGCTTACGGATAATAGAGATAAAGAAGCTTGAAAATGCCGTGACCAAGGTCAACGCCACACTCATTACCAACGCATTCGCCACACTCGTAGTAACTGCCAATGCCGAACAAATACCTAAGATTTGTAGCGCAATCGGGTTATTATCAAAAATAGGCGAGGTTAAAATACCTTTTGTATCAGCCATGTTATGCCTCCTTGCCGTGTGCTGCTGGTACTACTGCGACCAGTTCGGTTACGGGATGCGTCTGCTGTTGATGTAAGTGCTGACCCAGCTTTTTATACGGGCTTTGACTGGCTTTGACTTCTGCGCCCGTCAATGTTTTACCGCTTTCTTCACGCAGCTGGTCTAAGTATGGCTTATAGCCTTGCTCACCGAGCCAAAACTGAATCATGTTACTTACGCCGCGACCGGTTAAGGTTGCACCACTGATACCATCAACCCAGTTATCTTTTGGATTACCAGCTTTGGTCACACCAGTGGCAACAGCGCCGTTTTCGTCATAAGAGTGAATGCCGCTCCACATGGCGCGCCACTCAGGCTCCTCGATACGAGCGCCTAGACCTGGGGTTTCTTTATGCTCATAGAAACTGATACCTTTAATGGTATTCATGTCACTTTCAAGCGTTAAGAAACCATAAATCGTACCCCATAGTCCATAACCTTGAATCGGCAGGACCACCATTTCAGGCTTTCCGGCGTCATCACTTTTAACATAGACCTTGGCGTATTTAGGAACACGACCGATACCGGCAGGGTCGTTGCTGCCCAAGTCTTCACTTAAGGCTTTGTTCTTGGTTGCTTGACTGGCATCGTAAGCATTACGATCAGGGATGCCAGCGGCTTTTAACGCGTCGTCATCGAGGTAGTTACCTTTACTTAGGTCAACGATTTTTACCTCAAAATCTTTAAAACGCTCAGCCACATCTTCATTGGTATCGGACGCCGGGTCAAACATACCGGCGGCAACTAAAATGTTTTTGTTACGGTCTAAGCGCGCGTTTTCAACTTGCGCTGGTTTTAAACCAACAGCAGCGGCTGAGACCAATACAGAACACACCAAGCATAGCGTCAACGCCACGCTGATGGTTTTTGCATTATTACTTTTGGGCTTGGACATAGCGAACCCTCCGTGCTGTTTGGCGCTTGATATTTGCTTGCGTCACAAAATAGTCAAATAGTGGCGCAAATAAGTTGGCGAATAAAATGGCAAGCATGATGCCTTCTGGGAAGGCTGGGTTGACGACGCGAATCAATACGGTCATAAAACCAATCAAGATACCATAAGCCCAGCGGCCTTTATTGGTATGGGCAGCTGATACAGGATCGGTTGCCATAAACACCGCACCAAAGGCGAAGCCACCGATAACTAAGTGCCAATAAAACGGCAGTTTCATCATCATATTGTCTTCAGAGCCAATCATGTTAAAGACTAGCGATGTGGCAATTAGACCGACCACACAACCTGCCATGATGCGCCATGAGGCAATGCGCGTCCAAAGTAGAACGACTGCACCTAATAAGATAGCCAGCGTCGATACTTCACCGATACTGCCTTGCATATTACCTAAGAAGGCATCAGTCCACGTAATGGCATTGCCATAGACATCAACGAAGTCTTGTGGGACGACGCCAAGTGCAGCCAAACCAAGTGGTGTTGCACCCGAAAAACCATCAACCGCGGTCCATACTGAGTCGCCAGACATATAAGCTGGATAGGCAAAGTATAAGAACGCACGACCCGATAGGGCAGGGTTAAGGAAGTTTTTACCCGTACCGCCAAAGACTTCTTTTGCCACGACCACACCAAAGATAATACCTAAGGCAACTTGCCATAAAGGAATATCTGGTGGTAGACAGAGCGCAAATAGGACAGAAGTTACAAAGAAACCTTCGTTGACTTCATGCCCGCGCACCACGGCAAAGATAATCTCACAGAGAATACCGACCCCAAAGGTGACCAGATAAATCGGTAAGAATTGCATCGCCCCGTAGACAAAGCTTGCCCAGATACTGTCTGGGTTGTAGCCGGCCATACTGGTGATAACGGTACGCCAGCCTTCAGGCTGCAAGCCAAGCGTTGCAATCGCCGTTAATGCTTGATGACCGATATTGTACATACCCCAAAACATCGCAGGGAAGGTACATAACCAAACGGTAATCATAATACGCTTAAGGTCAATGCCGTCGCGTACGTGTGATGATGCGTATGTCGTTGAGCCTGGTTGACGTAAAAACGTATCAAACATCTCAAAGATGGCATAATATTTTTCGTGTTTGCCACCCTTGGTGAAAGACGGCTCCATACGATCGAACATATTGTGTAAAAATTTCATCGTGGTTAGCCCTCCAGCTCAATGCGCGTTAAGTTATCACGCAAAATATCGCCGAATTCATATTTGCCAGGAGATACGAAGGTGCATAATGCCAAATCTTCTTCGTCCAATTCAAGTACGCCCAAATCGACGGCGCTGATGATGTCTTCGACAATCAAAGCACGTAATAGCTGCGTTGGCAGATAGTCTTGTGGCATGACTTCTTCATAGACACCGATTGGCACCATCGCGCGCGGCGAGCCGTTGCTCGAAGTGGTAAAGTCATATTTCTTACTACCAAAGAACTTAGAAATATAGATAGGTAGTTTTGAGAAACGGTTGCTACCGATACTTAAGAAATGGAACGCTGGGCGCTCACGGCCTTCGGTTAGCACACTGACTTGATTATGGAAGCGACCAAGATAGGCAGTATTACCAAACACTTTGCGACCCGATAGCACAGAACCTGAAATCACACGGTTCTCACTTGCTTCAAGCTCACCTTTAGTCAATGCTGTGATATCAGCACCGCGTTCGGTGACGATTAAATGCGGGTTTTTAACCGCAGGACCGGCAAGGCTAAGCATACGGCGCGTGTATAAGCGACCGGTGGTAAATAGCTTACCAATGGCAATCACGTCTTGATAGCCAATCGTCCAAACGGTCACACCGCGCATGATAGGGTGCAAAAAGTGAATGTGCGTGCCAGCCAGACCAGCGGGATGTTTACCGGCAAAGCTATGATACTCAGTGACATTATTAGCCGCCGTTTTGGCAACTGGCGTCAACTGGGCATCGCCATGATGGCAGACAAAGGTCTTGGGGCTGAGCGTTGATAATACGGCAAGTCCGTCATTAAACGCCTGCAGTTGCTCATTAATCAGCAACATCGGGTCAAACGCTAATGGATTGGTATCCATGGCAGTGACAAAGATGGCGTGCGGACGGGCACCGATTTCAGGAGAACGGCTATAGGGACGCGTACGGAACGCGGTCCATTCACCAGAGGCAAGCAGTTGGGTTTCAACGACTTCAGAATCTAGGTCAGCAAGTTGCTGGGAGTCGTAGCGCTGAAATTCTACTTCTTCACCGTTTGGGTCGACCGCAATCACAAGACTTTCGAACACACGACGCTCACCGCGATTAACGGCGATGACCTTACCAGCAGCAGGGGCGGTGTAGATAACGCCGACACGTTTTTTATCTTCAAAAACGGGCTGACCTTTAGCTACGATGTCGCCTTCTTTGACATTCATCGTGGGCTTCATGCCCACATAATCATAGCCAACAAGTGCCACATGGGCGGGTCTGTGCTCAGATATCTCGCGGGAGGGTTCACCAGTGATGGGTAAATCCAAACCTTTTTTGATGGTAATCATAAGCGAAAACTTAGTCCATAGTCTAAAACGATACCAGACGTCCTGTTTGGTATATCGGCAGCATGAATAACAGCGTCATCAATAAAGTCCTTAATCAAGCCCCAAAAAGGGCGTGAAAAAGCGCTCTAGACATAACACATCATCATAACTACAAGTAAGAGTATTAACGCTGACCTTAGACTCCTTAACAACACGTTAATGTCTTATTCGAATGACCAAAGTGACGACTGGCTACCAAGGTGTACACTAAAACCTTTAAATCTCATGCCATCCTCAACTAGGATGACGTTAGATAAAAGACAGTTTTACCATACGATTTATTAAAATCTTAAAATTTGTCGTATTCAAAATCCTAATAGCTATAAATCCTAATAACGATAAATCAGAACATCTGTAAACCATAGAATCTTTAAATCACAGTATCTTTAAATCACAATATCTGTGTGTTTTAAGCAGCGTTATTCATTCGAGTGAATATAAATGAGGAATAAGTGACTTGTTTATGTTTTGTCCAAGCCATCTTTTAGAAAACTATCCAAGCGCTGTTTAACGAACTATGGTTACAGGGTAAACTCAATTGCTTGATAAGCGCAATTTGTAAGCGTAAGCATTAATCTGGTTGTTAACACTTAGCTCATATTTACCTTGTGCTGATTGAAATCGTCGATAGGTAGCAGACGATTAGGTTTTATCGCACAAATACAAATTTACCTAGGATTATACGCTAAACTGACCTAAAATTGCCAGTTGGTAATTGAATTTACCTAATGTTGCTAGTGAATCCACGTGCTAAAACTTATGGTTATGATTGTCGTTTTTTTGCCATTATCTAGCCGAATTTTAAGCAATTTTTATATTTTCTACCGTCATTTTAATATTTAACGAATTTCTCCTAACAGCCGCTTTTAATTTGCTATGCTAAATGACTTTATAAGCAGTCGCTTTTAAGTAGCCATTGGTTAAGTGGCTATTGATTAAGTGGCTATTGACGCTTGTTTCACTTTTTAATGGTTTTTTTATTGTCCATATCGTTTTTATAAGGAATGCTATATGTGTGCTGTCCCTGTCATTATCCCTGCTATTGATTTAAAAGATGGTAAATGTGTGCGCTTAAAACAAGGTCGTATGGAAGACGATACGGTATTTTCTGATGATCCGGTCGCCATGGCGGCGCGTTGGGTCAATGAAGGCGCACGGCGCTTGCATTTGGTCGATTTGAATGGCGCATTTGACGGGATTCCTGTACATAAGCAAGTGGTCAATGACATTGCTAAAGCTTTCCCTAAGCTGCCGATTCAATTGGGCGGCGGTGTGCGCAATATGAAAACCATCGAGCAGTATATTAGCGCGGGTCTCACTTACATTATTATTGGTACCAAAGCCGTTGAAGAGCCTGATTTTGTGGCCGAAGCTTGCCGCGAATTTGCTGGACATATTATCGTCGGTATCGATGCCAAAGACGGCATGGTTGCGACACACGGTTGGGCAAACGTGACCGATACTAAAGCGACTGAGCTTGCCAAGCGCTTTGCTGATGTCGGCGTATCGTCAATCGTTTATACCGATATCAACCGCGATGGCATGATGCAAGGCGTCAACGTCGAGCAGACCGTCAACTTAGCGCGTGAAGGCGGCTTACCTGTGATTGCATCAGGCGGCGTCACCGATATGAAAGATATCGAATTGCTAAAACCTTATGGTGATTGCATCGAAGGTATCATCACCGGTCGTGCTATCTATGAAGGCACCTTAGATTTGGGTGAAGCGCAGCTTTATCTGGATGGTAAGTAGTTTTTAAATAGCTATATTTGCATAGCATGATTGCAAATGTAGCATAGAGTTAGAATACAAAAGGGATGCTTATGGCAGCGTATTTTGACCAGCCTGAATTACCTAGGTCAAGCTGGCTAGGCAAGTCACGCATAACGACAAAGGCGTGCGCTCAGCTACTGTTGCTATTAAGCATCGTTTTAAACCTGTCCACTTATGCGGCTGAAAAAAGCAGTACAAGTGAGAGTGTGGCACTCACTGATGAGGTTGCTGATAATAATGCCGTTAATAATGAACCAAGCGCTCAGCCGACTACCGCACCAACTGTTAATGACCCAGCTATCAACAATCCAGCTACCAGTGATTTAAATAACGGGCTAAATAGTACTATAGCTATCACGCCTGAGATTCCAAATACTTCTGACACTGCACCGCCGACGCCCGTCCAGCTACCACCTGTTATCAGCGGTGAAAGTACCAACAATGCTCAAATCGAAACCACCCCAACACCATTAAAAGACAATGACATTCGTCAACGTATTAGTGGCATTTTTTCCGAAATTGACGGCTTACAAGCAGTGAATGTTAGCGTCAACCAAGGCGTTGTTACCTTAACCGGTGAGACTCCTAATGAGAAAAAAGCCCAGCAAGCCATTAATTTAACCAATCGCTTAACGGACGTGGTGACGGTCGAAGATAGAATCAATCGCACGCTTGATGTGCAAGATAATGTCTCGACCGTTTATCAAAGCCTCAAGGCACAAACCAAAAACCTAGTCAAAGCTTTGCCACTGTTGCTAGTAGGGATTGTTTTATTTGCCTTGGTCACGTGGTTTGGCAGCTGGTTATCCAATCGCAAGAATATGTGGCAACGCCTTACGCCCAATCCTTTTGTTGCAGAGCTGCTTGCCCAGACCGTTAAAGTCATATTTATCGTTTTCGGTCTTATTTTAGCGTTAAGTTTGATAGGTGCTGAGACTATCTTGGGCACGCTACTTGGCGGCGCAGGCGTTATTGGTATTGCTGTTGGTTTTGCGGTCAAGGATACGATTGAGAACTATATTGCCTCGCTCATGCTTAGTATTCGTCAACCGTTTCGCGCCCGCGATCATATTTTGATTAATAATCAAGAAGGCATTGTGGTACGCCTGACCTCACGTGCGACGATTTTGATGACTTTAGATGGTAACCAGTTACGGATTCCCAATGCCGAAGTCTTTAAAGCAACGATTTTAAATTACACCAAAAACCCCGAGCGCCGTTTTACTTTTGAATTAGGCGTAGATGCCAATGATGATCCGCTTGCTGCCATCAAAGTAGGTATCGATGCCATATGTCAGTTAGGTTTTGCTCTAGATAAACCAAAGGTCACAGCGGTCATTAAAGAAGTGGGTGACTCAAATATTATTTTGCAGTTTCAAGTATGGGTCAATCAATTGGAAGCTGATTTTTCCAAAGCCCGCAGTATCGCCATTCGCGAAACCAAGCATGCGTTGGAAGATGAAGGCTTTAGCTTACCCGAGCCTATTTATCAGCTGCGCTTTAACCATAAGCTAGAAAAAGCGTTTGAACAGTTCCAAAGCAGTCAAACGAGCGATAAGGCGCAAACGCAAGTAATAGTACCGCCAAATATTGCTAAAGCTTCTGAGACTTCTAGCGCTTCTAAAATATCTAATGAAGCGCAAGCTCCTGAAACCACAATGGAAGATAAGGATAAAAAACAAGCCAAAGCGCGGGCAAAGCATATCTTGAAAGGTCGAAATGCCGACGAAGTACTTGATGCGCGTCCTGATGAAAAATTGATGGAAAAGGTCGAGCAAGAAATTGCTGAAAATTCAGATGAGACGGATTTATTAAGTAACAATAGCCCGCAAGAATAACCCACAAGAGTAGCGTTGAAGATTACCTATTAAAAGGTGAATACTAACTATAAAAGTCGGCATAAAAAATGCAGTGAAACGTCTATCTACATTTTATTGAAATAGACGAGACATTTTTTATGCAAATCAAACATCTGATTATTTTCGCTTTGGCAGGTATTGTTATTTTATTAGGGTTTAATATGATTAACGGCAGCCAACGTGAAAAAAATAGAGAAGCTATAACTGCTAGTAATGAAGTAGAACAGGTTAGCAATGTGAATAGCAATACAGCAGATATCGCAAGCCAGCCCTTAGGACAGCAGCCAAAAGCCATTATCGATAAGGCAACCACTCAGATAGCGCAAGCAGAGCAGACGAGCCAACAACGTGCCGAGCAAATGACAGATACACAGTAGTTTTTTTAGTGCCTAAAGTTCTTAGTGATTAATTTTTTTAGGGTTTAAATAAGCTGCATTTCAATATAGCGGTTTAATTAAGCGCCAATTAAGCGCCAATTAATTGATATACATAAAAAAAGACTAACGATAACGTTAGTCTTTTTTTAATCTTAAGTTTTAGAAAGCCTTAGCTCTTCTTGCTAGCGCCTTTACCACGGCTGCTGCTTTTCTTAGCAGACGTTTTGTTAGCCGGAGTTTTGCTAGCAGTGCTCTTCTTCGGCTGATCTCTTTTGGTTTGATTCATTTGGCTCGCTTGTAGCTTGGCTTTGAGGTCAAAGTCGATTTGTAGCAGGTCCATATTGACGCCCGCTACTTTTACCTTGACCGAATCACCGAGACCAAATACTGTGCCTCTGTCTTTACCGATAAGCTGTTGTTGCTGCTCATCATAGACAAAGAAATCGTCACCAACGTTTGAGATATGCACTAGACCATCGATATATAAGTCGGTCAAGGTTACAAATAGACCGAAGCTTGTCACGGTAGTCACAACGCCATCGAACTCTTCGCCGACATGATCTTTCATATAATGACATTTGAGCCAAGATTCTACATAGCGCGATGCTTTTTCGGCGCGGCGCTCAGTATCTGAGGTTTGCGTGCCAGCACCGTCAAGCGAGAAGTCCATTACTGGCTGCTGACTATTCGTCACTTTTGCTTTAATCGCGCGATGCAGCATTAAGTCAGGATAGCGGCGAATCGGCGAGGTAAAGTGGCTATATTCGTCATAAGCGAGACCAAAGTGCCCGATATTGTCAGGCGCATAGTTCGCTTGCATCATCGAGCGTAGCAGCATGCTATGGATGCTAATCGCGTCAGGACGGTCTTTAGTGGCTTCAATAATCCGCTGGTAATCCGCTTGCGTTGGGCTTTCTTCTGGGAAGCTTAGACCAAAGTTTTTTGCATATTCATGGATACGCATCGACTTTTCGCCATCAGGCTTATCATGGTTACGATATAAAACAGGCAGCTCATTTTTCAGTGCAAAGTTTGCCGCACAAGTATTGGCAAGCAGCATGCACTCTTCGATAAGCTTTTGCGCATCACCGCGTGTACGCGGTAAGATGGCTTCGATACCACCTTTTTCATTAAACTTAATATAAGTTTCAACCGTCTCAAACTCCATTGCATGGCGCTCTTCACGCTTTTTCAGCAGCAGCTCATATAATTGATGTAAGGTATCGACCGATTTTTTGACGTCTTTATTACCAGTTAATGATTCAGGCACGCTGTTATCGTTTGGATCAGCAAGATAAGCGTTCACTTGATTGTAAGTCAGACGCGCTTGTGAATGCATGACCCCAGGATAGAACTCATAGCCTGTAACCTTGCCTGCACGCGATATCTTAATATCGGCAACCATACAGAGACGGTCGAGATCAGGGTTCAATGAGCAAAGACCGTTAGACAATACTTCTGGCAACATCGGAATCACGCGATGCGGGAAGTAGACTGACGTGCCGCGCTCATAAGCATCTTTATCGAGTGGCGAGTTTGGTGTGACATAATAACTGACATCAGCAATCGCCACTAACACACGATAGTTACCGCCCGAGCGTTTTTCTGCGAATACTGCATCATCAAAGTCGCGCGCATCTTCACCATCAATGGTAATTAGCGGTAAATCACGTAAGTCTCTACGACCTTTTAAGTCTTTTTCGGTTGGTTCTTGATAAGCATTGGCTTGTTCAAGTGCCGCTTCACTAAAGTCTGATGGGATATCATAGTTGAGTAAAGTAGTCTCAATAATCAACTCACGGTCATTATCATCGGATAGCACTTCAGTGATTTTACCGGTGGCAAATTCATGCTGGTTCGGCCAATCGATAATATCGACTTTAACCGGCGCACCTTGTTTTGCATTAAACGCTTGCACGTTTTCTTCAGTAACGGTAATCGGCTGATGGTTGTTTGGGCTACCAAGTTCAACACAATAACCATCTTCATCATGCGCCAATGTCCCAATAAAGTTGCTTTGGCGGCGTTCAACGACATCGACAATACGCCCTTCGGTACGCCCACGGTTATCTGTTGACGTGCCAACGGCTTCTACCGTATCGCCGTTAAAGACCCAGCGCATTTGCTTTTCATGCAAGAATAGGTCAGGCATATCACTTAGTAATACAAAGCCAAAACCTTTTGGATGCGCAGTCACCGTACCTGTGACGATATCGTGCTTGGTCACCGTACGATAGCGATAAGGACGCCCATCACGGTTTACTTGGCCATCGCGCGCCATTGCTTTTAGGCGATTGCCTAAAGCGTCAAATTGGTCAGGATCATCAATATTAAAGGCTTTTGCCAATTGTTGATGGGTGACTTCGCCATGTTCGTTAATCGTACTGAGTATCAGTTCGCGACTAGGAATAGGGTTGTCATATTTTTGTGCCTCAGTTGAGGCGTTTGGATCGTTCCAACTCATAAATTACCGTATCTATTTTTAAAATTATTAATAAGAGCTATCTTAACACGAACAACGTCGCAATATCTTAGGTCAATTGTCTTATCTGTATCAGATAGCAAGTAGCTGTCAGCTTTTAATAGCTAGCAGCATTCGCCATTCGAGATAAACCAAATATCAAACATCAAATATCAATATCAACGGTATTTGATTGATTGGTTATTTTTTTACTGTCTAACTCTTTGGATACCTCAAGTACCGTCGTTTGATTCGACTTATCGAGATATTTCTGGGCTTTATCCACTTCAGTCGTCAAGGTGTTGACCGTCTGCTTCATATTTTCTAAGGCTTCGATTTTATAATTGCTAATCATATCCATCGTATCATAGACATTATTAAAGGCATTTTGCAGTTTATCAAGCTCAATTGTGCTGCTAGTTGCTTGCTCGTGAATTTCCAAGGACTGACGCTTAAGCATCGCCGAGGTTGATTCAATCAAGCTGCTAGTCGTTTTATTCAACGCCGTGATTTGGTCGAGTACCAGTTTTTGATTGGTCATCGCTTGGGCAACGACAACCGCCGTACGTAGCGCCGAGATGGTCGTCGTGGTCGCGCGGTCTACGCCTTTAATCAACTCTAAGTTGTTTTTACGGATGGTATCAAGGGCTAAGTAGCCTTGGATATTTACCGCCAATTGGGTCAAGAAGTCGGTATTTTTTTGACGCACATAAAACAGCATCTCTTCCTTAATGATACGCGCTTTTTCAGGGTCAGTCGCTTCAACGGCATAAACTTTTTGTTCAAGCTGCTCATCGATTTTTTTACCGACATAGATATATTGGCGAATCGATTGCATCAACTCCCACATATTGACCTTTTCTTGCTCAATCATGGCATTGTCTTTGAGCAGCTCGTCTTTGCCATTATAAAGGCTCGTCACCACCGCGTTGATATGCGATTGCGCTGACTCGTACTGACGGAAATAATCTTGGACTTTGTTGCCAAATGGGATGAGACCAAACAACTTACGTGAGCTGGTCAGCTCTTTTTTGCTCGGATCTAAATCTTCGACAATCCCGCGCAGCTCAGTCAATGACTTGGCAATAGGGGAGTTATCAAACAAGCTGTTATTGAGACTTTTCGCCGGTAAATCGAGCATACGATTAGACACTTGCGCCGATTCGCGAATCTCTTTATTACCTAAATTATGGATAGATTGTACGTTTTGCTGAAACTCAGAGCTGTGTACTGAGTTATTAATCACATGATCAACAAAGGCGTCGACCTTGGCATCAAGTTCTGGAATCTGGCTTTCATCCAACTTCACCATTTGATCGGCTTCGCTTTTTTGTATTTCTTTCACCGGTTCAGGCGCGGTCAAAGTGATACTTGGCGTCGAGGTATTTTCGGGTGGGGTTAATTCTTGCATGGAATTTCCTATAATAGCTGAAAAGGGCGTTGTTGGTTACCAACGACATTAGGTTTTAATAACACTCATAGTTAGTCGTGGTATCGATTGTTTTTATGCCCTTAATGGTTTTATTCGAATTATATTTAAGAGTGATAGCGCTGACCTTTAGATTAACTGGTAATGAAAAGGTTGAGAAGATGGATTTTGTAAACTGCGGTTTATAAAAGGTTTATAAAAGGTTTATAAATAATCGTCACTGATTATAGTCAACTTATTATATGCAAGAATAAGCATTTAGGGGTCTAAATATTAAAAAACCACCAATATCCCGTAGCATATTGATGGTTAAGATTATAACTATCTCTATCAACGATCTGTCTATATCAGTTAATTATTTATATTAACTAACAGGCACATCGATTTACAGCCACCACTAGCAGCAATCTGTAAGCAGATTACTTTTTCTTAGTAGGCCCAAGCAGCATACCCATTTGACGACCTTCCATCTTTGGATATTGCTCGACGTTTGCAATCTCAGCGGTGTCTTCGATGATGCGATCTAGCTGTTTACGACCAATCTCTTGGTGCGCCATTTCACGACCACGGAAACGGATACTGATTTTAACTTTGTCTTGGTCTTCTAAGAAGCTGACGATTTTTTTCAGTTTTACCTGATAATCGGCTTCTTCAGTACTAGGACGCAACTTCATCTCTTTCAGCTGAGTTTGCTTTTGGTTCTTTTTAGCTTCTTTCGCCTTTTGCTTTTGATCATAGAGGAAATGCTTATAATCCATGATTTTGCATACGGGCGGTTTGGCTTCAGGAACCAATTCGACCAAATCTAGACTGTCCTCACGTGCCGCTTTCATCGCGGTTTCGATATCTACCACGCCCATCTGTTCGCCGTCTTCTTTAACGAGACGGACTTCTTTAGCTGTGATATCTTCGTTGATGTTCAAACGGTTTGACTGTTTAATAGGTATTACTCCTCATCTGTTTTTGGGGTCTGTCGGCCTTTTTTACCAACAGCAGTCTGTACTAATGTAATAAATTCTGCAACGCTCATCACGCCAAGGTTTTCACCTTCGCGAGTACGGACATTGACACTGCCCGATTCGACTTCTTTATCCCCTAATACTAGCATATAGGGAACGCGTTCTAATGTTTTCTCTCGTATCTTAAATCCAATCTTTTCGTTACGCAAGTCGCTAGTGGCTCGTAAACCCGCATTTTTCAGCTGACTGACCACATTTTCACAAGCATCCGCCTGTTTATCAGTGATATTCATCACCGCTACTTGCTGCGGTGCTAACCATACTGGCATCCAACCGGCGTAGTTTTCGATCAAGATACCGATAAAGCGCTCAAACGAACCTAGAATTGCACGGTGCAACATAATAGGGGTTTCGCGCTCATTTTGCTCGTTGACGAATTCAGCATCAAGGCGCTCAGGCATATTTGGATCAACCTGAATCGTACCGCACTGCCAGACGCGACCTAAACTGTCTTTCAGACTAAATTCAATCTTCGGACCATAGAACGCGCCTTCACCGGGTAGATATTCCCAATCAAGACCCGAACTATCTAGTGCATCTGCCAAGGCTTTTTCGGCAAAGTCCCAAGACTCATCGCTACCAACACGTTTTTCAGGACGGGTCGAGAGCTTCATAATAATATTATCAAAACCAAAATCTTCATAAACAGCAAGGGTCAGTTTAATAAAGTCCGCCACTTCTTGCTGAATTTGCGCTTGGGTACAAAAGATATGCGCATCATCTTGGGTAAATCCGCGCACGCGCATCAAACCATGCAATGAGCCTGATGGCTCATTGCGATGGCATGAGCCAAACTCTGCCATACGTAGCGGCAATTCACGGTAAGATTTTAAACCTTGGTTAAAGACTTGCACGTGACACGGGCAGTTCATCGGTTTTACCGCATAATCACGGTTTTCACTCGAGGTGGTAAACATATTGGTCGCATAGTTACCCCAATGGCCTGAGCGTTCCCACAAGCTGCGATCGACGATTTGCGGCGTTTTAATCTCTTCATAGCCATTATCATTTTGTACTTTACGCATATATTGCTCAAGTACCTGATAAATCGTCCAACCATTAGCATGCCAAAACACCATACCCGGCGCTTGCTCTTGCATATGGAACAGATTTAACGCTTTACCAATTTTACGATGGTCACGCTTTTCGGCTTCTTCAATACGTTGAATATAGGCTTTTAAATCTTTTTTATCCGCCCACGCTGTACCATAAATACGTTGTAGCTGTTCGTTCTTAGCATCACCGCGCCAATAAGCGCCTGACATTTTGGTCAGTTTAAATACTTTTAAGAAGCGGGTGTTTGGCACGTGTGGGCCACGGCACATATCAACATACTCTTGATGATGATATAGACCAAAGGCTTCTTCGCCCGGCATATCATTAATCAGCTTAAGCTTATAGTCTTCGCCGCGCTCTTCGAATATCTTGATTACTTCATCACGTGGCGTGATTTTTTTGATAACGTCATAATCTTGCTTAATCAGCTCCATCATGCGTTTTTCAATTTTTTCCATGTGCTCAGGGGTAAATGGCGTCTCACTATAGATGTCATAATAAAAGCCATCTTCGATCACAGGGCCAATCACCATTTTTACGTCAGGATATAGCTGCTTAACCGCATGACCTAATAAGTGGGCAGCCGAGTGGCGAATGATATCGACACCATCAGCATCTTTTGGCGTCACGATTTCAACTTTGGCATCATGGGCGATAGGGTCGTGCGCATCGACTAACTGACCATCTACGCGCCCAGCGACCGTCGCTTTCGCCAATCCTGCCCCAATACTTTGCGCCACTTCCATGACGGTGGTATTGCCTTCGAAGTTTTTTACGCTACCATCGGGTAAAGTAATCGCTACCATAATCTATTCACCTTTTTGCGTCCGTTGGCAGTGATGATTGCAACCATCAATCATATAACCGCAAGACTGCGTCAATTATATCTAACCGCTATGATCTGTTGTAAGAGCGCTGGATATGTTGTAAGAAATGGGCATTAACTACAAGCACTGTGCTTAGACTTATATAGCATCATATATAGTGTGATAATTATTAAGTCATCTGATAACTGATAATTAACTTACTATGATGTCAAATAAGCACCCTTCTAATAAAGGTAAGCAGACATGCTATGCAGTAATGTCATAAAAGCAGCTATTATAGCAAAAACTGTCTATCAACACTAGATAGTAGGGGTTAGCTCAGCTTCTATATCCAGTTGCTATATATAAATGCATATAAGTGAGTTATATAAGTGCACTTAGGACTAATATCAATAGAGATGAATATAAACATCATTAATATCGATTAATAATCGCACTAAATCCTATATTTATAGGCATAATAAGTTGATATGCAGTTTTTAAATGGCAGATTGAATTGAAAAAGCAGTAAAAAGCAGACGCCAAGGACGGTTTATAGCATAAAATCCTAATGTTTTGATAAATGGTTTTACTCTAAGTTATTGAAAAATATGGTTTGTTATTTATCTTCCAAAATTAATTAAGAAATCTATCGAAAAGCGGTTGACACCCAGCTCAAACCGTCTATAATACGCACCTCATTAAGACGAACTGGAATGACTTATATGTGAATTACATATAACAAACCCAGATAACTTATTGAAACAATTTATAAAAAAGCTTGACAAACCAAATCATTATGATATGATAGTCGGCTCGCTAGATAGGATAAGTTATTAACTTAGACTGGATAGCAAAGAGAAATACCCTATATATCATCTACTGGACGACAGTAGCGTGACACTATTTAAAAGCATAACTAAAGAACAACTTGTGTGGATTTTTGCTGATTCAGAATGCTAAAAAATAAAGTTGACTATCTTTTCTTTTCGGAGAGATTATTAACTATAAAAATTATCATTTAAGACAGCAGAAAAACTCAAAGTTAATTCATTACGAACATAATTTTTAGCGATTTTGCCAGATTAGATGAGCCAAGTTTAGAAGCTTCTTTAAAGAGCTTCATAGCAAGATTAAACTGAAGAGTTTGATCATGGCTCAGATTGAACGCTGGCGGCAGGCTTAACACATGCAAGTCGAGCGGAAACGATGATAGCTTGCTATCAGGCGTCGAGCGGCGGACGGGTGAGTAATACTTAGGAATCTACCTAGTAGTGGGGGATAGCTCGGGGAAACTCGAATTAATACCGCATACGACCTACGGGAGAAAGGGGGCAACTTGTTGCTCTCGCTATTAGATGAGCCTAAGTCGGATTAGCTAGATGGTGGGGTAAAGGCCTACCATGGCGACGATCTGTAGCTGGTCTGAGAGGATGATCAGCCACACCGGGACTGAGACACGGCCCGGACTCCTACGGGAGGCAGCAGTGGGGAATATTGGACAATGGGGGCAACCCTGATCCAGCCATGCCGCGTGTGTGAAGAAGGCCTTTTGGTTGTAAAGCACTTTAAGCAGTGAAGAAGACTCCATGGTTAATACCCATGGACGATGACATTAGCTGCAGAATAAGCACCGGCTAACTCTGTGCCAGCAGCCGCGGTAATACAGAGGGTGCAAGCGTTAATCGGAATTACTGGGCGTAAAGCGAGCGTAGGTGGCTTGATAAGTCAGATGTGAAATCCCCGGGCTTAACCTGGGAACTGCATCTGATACTGTTAGGCTAGAATAGGTGAGAGGAAGGTAGAATTCCAGGTGTAGCGGTGAAATGCGTAGAGATCTGGAGGAATACCGATGGCGAAGGCAGCCTTCTGGCATCATATTGACACTGAGGTTCGAAAGCGTGGGTAGCAAACAGGATTAGATACCCTGGTAGTCCACGCCGTAAACGATGTCTACTAGTCGTTGGGTCCCTTGAGGACTTAGTGACGCAGCTAACGCAATAAGTAGACCGCCTGGGGAGTACGGCCGCAAGGTTAAAACTCAAATGAATTGACGGGGGCCCGCACAAGCGGTGGAGCATGTGGTTTAATTCGATGCAACGCGAAGAACCTTACCTGGTCTTGACATATCTAGAATCCTGCAGAGATGCGGGAGTGCCTTCGGGAATTAGAATACAGGTGCTGCATGGCTGTCGTCAGCTCGTGTCGTGAGATGTTGGGTTAAGTCCCGCAACGAGCGCAACCCTTGTCCTTAGTTACCAGCGGGTTAAGCCGGGAACTCTAAGGATACTGCCAGTGACAAACTGGAGGAAGGCGGGGACGACGTCAAGTCATCATGGCCCTTACGACCAGGGCTACACACGTGCTACAATGGTAGGTACAGAGGGCAGCTACACAGCGATGTGATGCGAATCTCAAAAAGCCTATCGTAGTCCAGATTGGAGTCTGCAACTCGACTCCATGAAGTAGGAATCGCTAGTAATCGCGGATCAGAATGCCGCGGTGAATACGTTCCCGGGCCTTGTACACACCGCCCGTCACACCATGGGAGTTGATTGCACCAGAAGTGGATAGCCTAACCGTAAGGAAGGCGTTCACCACGGTGTGGTTGATGACTGGGGTGAAGTCGTAACAAGGTAGCCGTAGGGGAACCTGCGGCTGGATCACCTCCTTATAGATGGCATTCGGTCAGCAAGAATTCACAACAAGTTGTTCTTTAGTTTAAGCTTACGTTTATAACAAGCGTAATTGGGTCTGTAGCTCAGCTGGTTAGAGCACCGTGTTGATAACGCGGGGGTCAGTGGTTCAAGTCCACTTAGACCCACCATTTTACATGGGGCCATAGCTCAGTTGGTAGAGCGCCTGCCTTGCACGCAGGAGGTCAACGGTTCGACTCCGTTTGGCTCCACCACTATAAACGCCAAGTAAGCTTTAGATGCCAATAAATACAATAGGTATTCAACAGAAACAAGTGATTTGTCTAAGATTACTTCTTTCTGTTTTATACAGAACTTATGACTCGACGAGAGCGTAAGAACTATTTAAAAACATAGATATGAGTCTGGGTTAGGAACACGTGTTCACGCGTTGTTCCTAACCTTAATAACTCACTACTTAACGACATCAGTTGTTATCCCAGTAGTGAGTTATTAAAAAAGTAAAGAGAACTGAATCAAGCGTATAAACATAGGTGATATCGTTATCATAATTAGATTTTATAACACTTTGAAGTTAAGACTTATTTAAAGTCGAGACTACTTGGGGTTGTATGGTCAAGTAATGAAGCGCACATGGTGGATGCCTTGGCAGTCAGAGGCGATGAAAGACGTGACAGCCTGCGATAAGCTTCGGGGAGGCGGCAATATCCTGTGATCCGGAGATTTCTGAATGGGGAAACCCACTTACCATAAGGTAGGTATCTTGTACTTGTACAAGAAGCGAACGAGGGGAAGTGAAACATCTCAGTACCCTTAGGAATAGACATCAAATGAGATTCCCCTAGTAGCGGCGAGCGAACGGGGAGAAGCCGATTAATTCTAATGTAGAAGAACAGCGTGGGAAAGCTGACCGTAGTAGGTGATAGTCCTGTATTCGAAACATTAGAGTTAACATATTAAGTAGAGCGGGGCACGAGAAATCCTGTTTGAAGATGGGGGGACCATCCTCCAAGGCTAAATACTCCTGACTGACCGATAGTGAACCAGTACCGTGAGGGAAAGGCGAAAAGAACCCCTGTGAGGGGAGTGAAATAGAACCTGAAACCGTGTGCGTACAAGCAGTGGGAGCCTTAATTTATTAGGGTGACCGCGTACCTTTTGTATAATGGGTCAGCGACTTATGTTCTGTAGCAAGGTTAACCGTTTAGGGGAGCCGTAGGGAAACCGAGTCTTAATAGGGCGAATTAGTTGCAGGGCATAGACCCGAAACCGAGTGATCTATCCATGAGCAGGTTGAAAGTGCCGTAACAGGCACCGGAGGACCGAACCCACTGTCGTTGAAAAGCCAGGGGATGACTTGTGGATAGGGGTGAAAGGCTAATCAAACTCGGTGATAGCTGGTTCTCCCCGAAAGCTATTTAGGTAGCGCCTCGGACGAACACCATTGGGGGTAGAGCACTGTTTCGGCTAGGGGGTCATACCGACTTACCAAACCGATGCAAACTCCGAATACCGATGAGTGATATCCGGGAGACACACAGTGGGTGCTAACGTCCATTGTGGAGAGGGAAACAACCCAGACCGCCAGCTAAGGCCCCAAATTCCTAGTTAAGTGGGAAACGAGGTGGGAAGGCATAGACAGCTAGGAGGTTGGCTTAGAAGCAGCCATCCTTTAAAGAAAGCGTAATAGCTCACTAGTCGAGTCGGCCCGCGCGGAAGATGTAACGGGGCTCAAACTAGGAGCCGAAGCTGCGGATTTGAATTTGTTTTCAAGTGGTAGGGGAGCGTTGTGTAAGCCTGTGAAGGTGTGTTGTAAAGCATGCTGGAGGTATCACAAGAGCGAATGCTGACGTGAGTAACGATAATGCGAGTGAAAAGCTCGCACGCCGGAAGATCAAGGGTTCCAGTCCAACGTTAATCGGGGCTGGGTGAGTCGACCCCTAAGGCGAGGCCGAAAGGCGTAGTCGATGGGAAATCGGTTAATATTCCGATACTTGTTTATAATGCGATGGAGGGACGGAGTAGGTTATGTCAGCCTGGCGTTGGTTGTCCAGGTGAAAGGATGTAGGTAGACAGTTTAGGCAAATCCGGACTGTCATTATACTGAGATCTGATAGCAAGCTGTACTTGTACAGCGAAGTGGCAAATACCATGCTTCCAGGAAAAGCTTCTAAGCAATAGTTATAAACGAATCGTACCCTAAACCGACACAGGTGATCAGGTAGAGAATACCAAGGCGCTTGAGAGAACTCTGCTGAAGGAACTAGGCAAAATGGTACCGTAACTTCGGGAGAAGGTACGCTGCCGATGGTGATAGGACTTGCTCCTTGAGCTGTTGGCAGTCGCAGATACCAGGCTGCTGCAACTGTTTATTAAAAACACAGCACTCTGCAAACACGAAAGTGGACGTATAGGGTGTGATGCCTGCCCGGTGCTGGAAGGTTAATTGATGGGGTTAGCGTAAGCGAAGCTCTTGATCGAAGCCCCAGTAAACGGCGGCCGTAACTATAACGGTCCTAAGGTAGCGAAATTCCTTGTCGGGTAAGTTCCGACCTGCACGAATGGCATAATGATGGCAGCGCTGTCTCCAGCAGAGACTCAGTGAAATCGAAATCGCAGTGAAGATGCTGTGTACCCGCGGCTAGACGGAAAGACCCCGTGAACCTTTACTACAGCTTTACATTGAACTTTGACCTGACTTGTGCAGGATAGGTGGGAGGCTTTGAAGCAGACACGCTAGTGTTTGTGGAGCCAATCTTGAAATACCACCCTGGTCATGTCGGGGTTCTAACTCAGGTATAACAATACCGAGGACAATGTATGGTGGGTAGTTTGACTGGGGCGGTCTCCTCCTAAAGAGTAACGGAGGAGTACGAAGGTGCGCTCAGAACGGTCGGAAATCGTTCATAGAGTATAAAGGCAAAAGCGCGCTTAACTGCGAGACCCACAAGTCGAGCAGGTACGAAAGTAGGTCTTAGTGATCCGGTGGTTCTGTATGGAAGGGCCATCGCTCAACGGATAAAAGGTACTCTGGGGATAACAGGCTGATACCGCCCAAGAGTTCATATCGACGGCGGTGTTTGGCACCTCGATGTCGGCTCATCTCATCCTAGGGCTGAAGCAGGTCCTAAGGGTATGGCTGTTCGCCATTTAAAGAGGTACGCGAGCTGGGTTTAGAACGTCGTGAGACAGTTCGGTCCCTATCTACCGTGGGCGTTGGAAATTTGAGAGGATCTGCTCCTAGTACGAGAGGACCAGAGTGGACGAACCTCTGGTGTTCGGGTTGTCACGCCAGTGGCATTGCCCGGTAGCTACGTTCGGATGGGATAACCGCTGAAAGCATCTAAGCGGGAAGCCCACCTCAAGATAAGATTTCCCTAAAGAGCCGTTGAAGACTACGACGTTGATAGGCAGGGTGTGGAAGCACAGCGATGTGTGTAGCTAACCTGTACTAATTGCTCGTTTGGCTTGACCATACAACACCCAAGTGGTTTGTATCAAAGCTCTAATTAATCTATCTTGTAAAGCGAAAGCTTTAGAATAAAAGAAAGAATATTTCGATATCACCTTAAACCTTGATTCAGTTAGGTTTATGTTGATGAGACTAAAAGATAATACTTAAAGTCAAAATAACAACATCAGACTCATATCTAACCCCCTTTGCTGACGACAATAGCATGATGGCACCACCTGATCCCTTCCCGAACTCAGAAGTGAAACATCATCGCGCCAATGGTAGTGTGGCTCCGGCCATGTGAGAGTAGGTCATCGTCAGCTCTCTATTCCTGAATCGCCCCTCAACTTAATTGTTGAGGGGCTTTTCTTTGTCCAAGGGTTGGGGTTAGAAGGATGTGTAGGCGAGGTCTCTTTAGGTTTGAAAGCTACTAGACGAAGCGCCTTCTATTTCAGTACTGAGTAAGTGTTAAGCCGGCAATTAAGGGTCTTTTCCTTAAGATGGCTTGGTTGTAGCTATCATTATTCCATATATACCGAGCTTGATGGCTTTGCATCCTAATCAAATAATATCTTTATGGTATATTCCTAAAATAGAAGTGCTTTGTTCTGCTCATTTAAAACGAAGTATTTCAATGAGTTGTAATATATATAAAATAAAGGCTGATATTAGCTTGACCCCCACATCAAAGCGCGTATAATGCCACCCAGTCGGAAGGGAAGGCGGATTGGAGAGGATTACCACTGATTAACAATAGCGGGTTTTAACCAAGCTACTACTTAATCATCCAGTCCAGAAAATTCATTTTAGATTAATTTAGTTTAAAATAAAAATAATTTACCTCTTGACTTAACAAATTAACCGTCTATAATACGCACCTCATTAAGACGAACTGGAATGACTTATATGTGAATTACATATAACAAACCCAGATAACTTATTGAAACAATTTATAAAAAAGCTTGACAAACCAAATCATTATGATATGATAGTCGGCTCGCTAGATAGGATAAGTTATTAACTTAGACTGGATAGCAAAGAGAAATACCCTATATATCATCTACTGGACGACAGTAGCGTGACACTATTTAAAAGCATAACTAAAGAACAACTTGTGTGGATTTTTGCTGATTCAGAATGCTAAAAAATAAAGTTGACTATCTTTTCTTTTCGGAGAGATTATTAACTATAAAAATTATCATTTAAGACAGCAGAAAAACTCAAAGTTAATTCATTACGAACATAATTTTTAGCGATTTTGCCAGATTAGATGAGCCAAGTTTAGAAGCTTCTTTAAAGAGCTTCATAGCAAGATTAAACTGAAGAGTTTGATCATGGCTCAGATTGAACGCTGGCGGCAGGCTTAACACATGCAAGTCGAGCGGAAACGATGATAGCTTGCTATCAGGCGTCGAGCGGCGGACGGGTGAGTAATACTTAGGAATCTACCTAGTAGTGGGGGATAGCTCGGGGAAACTCGAATTAATACCGCATACGACCTACGGGAGAAAGGGGGCAACTTGTTGCTCTCGCTATTAGATGAGCCTAAGTCGGATTAGCTAGATGGTGGGGTAAAGGCCTACCATGGCGACGATCTGTAGCTGGTCTGAGAGGATGATCAGCCACACCGGGACTGAGACACGGCCCGGACTCCTACGGGAGGCAGCAGTGGGGAATATTGGACAATGGGGGCAACCCTGATCCAGCCATGCCGCGTGTGTGAAGAAGGCCTTTTGGTTGTAAAGCACTTTAAGCAGTGAAGAAGACTCCATGGTTAATACCCATGGACGATGACATTAGCTGCAGAATAAGCACCGGCTAACTCTGTGCCAGCAGCCGCGGTAATACAGAGGGTGCAAGCGTTAATCGGAATTACTGGGCGTAAAGCGAGCGTAGGTGGCTTGATAAGTCAGATGTGAAATCCCCGGGCTTAACCTGGGAACTGCATCTGATACTGTTAGGCTAGAATAGGTGAGAGGAAGGTAGAATTCCAGGTGTAGCGGTGAAATGCGTAGAGATCTGGAGGAATACCGATGGCGAAGGCAGCCTTCTGGCATCATATTGACACTGAGGTTCGAAAGCGTGGGTAGCAAACAGGATTAGATACCCTGGTAGTCCACGCCGTAAACGATGTCTACTAGTCGTTGGGTCCCTTGAGGACTTAGTGACGCAGCTAACGCAATAAGTAGACCGCCTGGGGAGTACGGCCGCAAGGTTAAAACTCAAATGAATTGACGGGGGCCCGCACAAGCGGTGGAGCATGTGGTTTAATTCGATGCAACGCGAAGAACCTTACCTGGTCTTGACATATCTAGAATCCTGCAGAGATGCGGGAGTGCCTTCGGGAATTAGAATACAGGTGCTGCATGGCTGTCGTCAGCTCGTGTCGTGAGATGTTGGGTTAAGTCCCGCAACGAGCGCAACCCTTGTCCTTAGTTACCAGCGGGTTAAGCCGGGAACTCTAAGGATACTGCCAGTGACAAACTGGAGGAAGGCGGGGACGACGTCAAGTCATCATGGCCCTTACGACCAGGGCTACACACGTGCTACAATGGTAGGTACAGAGGGCAGCTACACAGCGATGTGATGCGAATCTCAAAAAGCCTATCGTAGTCCAGATTGGAGTCTGCAACTCGACTCCATGAAGTAGGAATCGCTAGTAATCGCGGATCAGAATGCCGCGGTGAATACGTTCCCGGGCCTTGTACACACCGCCCGTCACACCATGGGAGTTGATTGCACCAGAAGTGGATAGCCTAACCGTAAGGAAGGCGTTCACCACGGTGTGGTTGATGACTGGGGTGAAGTCGTAACAAGGTAGCCGTAGGGGAACCTGCGGCTGGATCACCTCCTTATAGATGGCATTCGGTCAGCAAGAATTCACAACAAGTTGTTCTTTAGTTTAAGCTTACGTTTATAACAAGCGTAATTGGGTCTGTAGCTCAGCTGGTTAGAGCACCGTGTTGATAACGCGGGGGTCAGTGGTTCAAGTCCACTTAGACCCACCATTTTACATGGGGCCATAGCTCAGTTGGTAGAGCGCCTGCCTTGCACGCAGGAGGTCAACGGTTCGACTCCGTTTGGCTCCACCACTATAAACGCCAAGTAAGCTTTAGATGCCAATAAATACAATAGGTATTCAACAGAAACAAGTGATTTGTCTAAGATTACTTCTTTCTGTTTTATACAGAACTTATGACTCGACGAGAGCGTAAGAACTATTTAAAAACATAGATATGAGTCTGGGTTAGGAACACGTGTTCACGCGTTGTTCCTAACCTTAATAACTCACTACTTAACGACATCAGTTGTTATCCCAGTAGTGAGTTATTAAAAAAGTAAAGAGAACTGAATCAAGCGTATAAACATAGGTGATATCGTTATCATAATTAGATTTTATAACACTTTGAAGTTAAGACTTATTTAAAGTCGAGACTACTTGGGGTTGTATGGTCAAGTAATGAAGCGCACATGGTGGATGCCTTGGCAGTCAGAGGCGATGAAAGACGTGACAGCCTGCGATAAGCTTCGGGGAGGCGGCAATATCCTGTGATCCGGAGATTTCTGAATGGGGAAACCCACTTACCATAAGGTAGGTATCTTGTACTTGTACAAGAAGCGAACGAGGGGAAGTGAAACATCTCAGTACCCTTAGGAATAGACATCAAATGAGATTCCCCTAGTAGCGGCGAGCGAACGGGGAGAAGCCGATTAATTCTAATGTAGAAGAACAGCGTGGGAAAGCTGACCGTAGTAGGTGATAGTCCTGTATTCGAAACATTAGAGTTAACATATTAAGTAGAGCGGGGCACGAGAAATCCTGTTTGAAGATGGGGGGACCATCCTCCAAGGCTAAATACTCCTGACTGACCGATAGTGAACCAGTACCGTGAGGGAAAGGCGAAAAGAACCCCTGTGAGGGGAGTGAAATAGAACCTGAAACCGTGTGCGTACAAGCAGTGGGAGCCTTAATTTATTAGGGTGACCGCGTACCTTTTGTATAATGGGTCAGCGACTTATGTTCTGTAGCAAGGTTAACCGTTTAGGGGAGCCGTAGGGAAACCGAGTCTTAATAGGGCGAATTAGTTGCAGGGCATAGACCCGAAACCGAGTGATCTATCCATGAGCAGGTTGAAAGTGCCGTAACAGGCACCGGAGGACCGAACCCACTGTCGTTGAAAAGCCAGGGGATGACTTGTGGATAGGGGTGAAAGGCTAATCAAACTCGGTGATAGCTGGTTCTCCCCGAAAGCTATTTAGGTAGCGCCTCGGACGAACACCATTGGGGGTAGAGCACTGTTTCGGCTAGGGGGTCATACCGACTTACCAAACCGATGCAAACTCCGAATACCGATGAGTGATATCCGGGAGACACACAGTGGGTGCTAACGTCCATTGTGGAGAGGGAAACAACCCAGACCGCCAGCTAAGGCCCCAAATTCCTAGTTAAGTGGGAAACGAGGTGGGAAGGCATAGACAGCTAGGAGGTTGGCTTAGAAGCAGCCATCCTTTAAAGAAAGCGTAATAGCTCACTAGTCGAGTCGGCCCGCGCGGAAGATGTAACGGGGCTCAAACTAGGAGCCGAAGCTGCGGATTTGAATTTGTTTTCAAGTGGTAGGGGAGCGTTGTGTAAGCCTGTGAAGGTGTGTTGTAAAGCATGCTGGAGGTATCACAAGAGCGAATGCTGACGTGAGTAACGATAATGCGAGTGAAAAGCTCGCACGCCGGAAGATCAAGGGTTCCAGTCCAACGTTAATCGGGGCTGGGTGAGTCGACCCCTAAGGCGAGGCCGAAAGGCGTAGTCGATGGGAAATCGGTTAATATTCCGATACTTGTTTATAATGCGATGGAGGGACGGAGTAGGTTATGTCAGCCTGGCGTTGGTTGTCCAGGTGAAAGGATGTAGGTAGACAGTTTAGGCAAATCCGGACTGTCATTATACTGAGATCTGATAGCAAGCTGTACTTGTACAGCGAAGTGGCAAATACCATGCTTCCAGGAAAAGCTTCTAAGCAATAGTTATAAACGAATCGTACCCTAAACCGACACAGGTGATCAGGTAGAGAATACCAAGGCGCTTGAGAGAACTCTGCTGAAGGAACTAGGCAAAATGGTACCGTAACTTCGGGAGAAGGTACGCTGCCGATGGTGATAGGACTTGCTCCTTGAGCTGTTGGCAGTCGCAGATACCAGGCTGCTGCAACTGTTTATTAAAAACACAGCACTCTGCAAACACGAAAGTGGACGTATAGGGTGTGATGCCTGCCCGGTGCTGGAAGGTTAATTGATGGGGTTAGCGTAAGCGAAGCTCTTGATCGAAGCCCCAGTAAACGGCGGCCGTAACTATAACGGTCCTAAGGTAGCGAAATTCCTTGTCGGGTAAGTTCCGACCTGCACGAATGGCATAATGATGGCAGCGCTGTCTCCAGCAGAGACTCAGTGAAATCGAAATCGCAGTGAAGATGCTGTGTACCCGCGGCTAGACGGAAAGACCCCGTGAACCTTTACTACAGCTTTACATTGAACTTTGACCTGACTTGTGCAGGATAGGTGGGAGGCTTTGAAGCAGACACGCTAGTGTTTGTGGAGCCAATCTTGAAATACCACCCTGGTCATGTCGGGGTTCTAACTCAGGTATAACAATACCGAGGACAATGTATGGTGGGTAGTTTGACTGGGGCGGTCTCCTCCTAAAGAGTAACGGAGGAGTACGAAGGTGCGCTCAGAACGGTCGGAAATCGTTCATAGAGTATAAAGGCAAAAGCGCGCTTAACTGCGAGACCCACAAGTCGAGCAGGTACGAAAGTAGGTCTTAGTGATCCGGTGGTTCTGTATGGAAGGGCCATCGCTCAACGGATAAAAGGTACTCTGGGGATAACAGGCTGATACCGCCCAAGAGTTCATATCGACGGCGGTGTTTGGCACCTCGATGTCGGCTCATCTCATCCTAGGGCTGAAGCAGGTCCTAAGGGTATGGCTGTTCGCCATTTAAAGAGGTACGCGAGCTGGGTTTAGAACGTCGTGAGACAGTTCGGTCCCTATCTACCGTGGGCGTTGGAAATTTGAGAGGATCTGCTCCTAGTACGAGAGGACCAGAGTGGACGAACCTCTGGTGTTCGGGTTGTCACGCCAGTGGCATTGCCCGGTAGCTACGTTCGGATGGGATAACCGCTGAAAGCATCTAAGCGGGAAGCCCACCTCAAGATAAGATTTCCCTAAAGAGCCGTTGAAGACTACGACGTTGATAGGCAGGGTGTGGAAGCACAGCGATGTGTGTAGCTAACCTGTACTAATTGCTCGTTTGGCTTGACCATACAACACCCAAGTGGTTTGTATCAAAGCTCTAATTAATCTATCTTGTAAAGCGAAAGCTTTAGAATAAAAGAAAGAATATTTCGATATCACCTTAAACCTTGATTCAGTTAGGTTTATGCTGATGAGACTAAAAGATAATACTTAAAGTCAAAATAACAACATCAGACTCATATCTAACCCCCTTTGCTGACGACAATAGCATGATGGCACCACCTGATCCCTTCCCGAACTCAGAAGTGAAACATCATCGCGCCAATGGTAGTGTGGCTCCGGCCATGTGAGAGTAGGTCATCGTCAGCTCTCTATTCCTGAATCGCCCCTCAACTTAATTGTTGAGGGGCTTTTCTTTGCGTGTGGGTTTATCTATTACGCTTAATATTATAATTCTATGCTTCATAACTACTAACAAGATAAGAATAGTGTTAGATTCACAACACATATCACTTATTAAACTAGAACGTATGGGTCTAATAAGTAAATCTATAGAAACGGATCACCAAGACGGTTACGATGTCTATGCATATTCAATCACCGAGTTAGGCGTAGATGAGCTTTTGAACAATGAAGAAGTTCTTCAACCTAAAATATCTAAGCCAACAGAAAATTTTACTGATAATGTTCCATTTTGATATCAATAAAGTAGTGTTAATCACTGGTTTTTCATAAGTGTTTCATAAAACAGCGTATTGTTTGCTTTACAAATTATTCGTAGTCAACTTATACACTGTTTAGTTTAATGTTTGCGGTTAAGGAATATTATGAGTAAAGATTCGAACTGGTATACTTTTCAAGATTTTATCAAAGCTAATTTTCCTGATAGCAATTTACATCCTGCAGAGTCATTTATTACTCATACCAACCATTTAAGATTTGAACTAGGCGATGGCTTTGAAAACGGTACTATCGAAAGAGTTGATCATTGTGTAAAAAAAGCAGTTAAGATTTTTGAATCTGTATTTAACGATGAGGATGAAGTCTACATTCTAACTAACTCCTTTGAAAACGACGGAGGTGGAGAGTTTTATAAATCAACTAATGCATATCTAGAAGCACAATTTTCATATTTTGACGAAATAATTAAAGATGAGAATACTGTTATAACTTCAGAAACCGACGAATTTTATAATATTGAAAAAGAAATTTCAGAGATAATGACAATTACTACTCATCATATTCAGAAAATATTTAAAGTAGATCTTTCCTCAGTAAACTATGTCAATATTCTTAGAGGTACTGCTAATCTTGAAATGGGTTTATCCCCAGCAATAAGTGATAATGTATACTTCATTAATAAATCTAAGAAAATCGTCTTTTATATGTATGATGATCGTGGGTGCATGGTCTATTCATCAGGTATAGAGTCTATTCGATTTTTATATGATGACTTCTATGAATGGTTAGTTGAGTACCATATAGAAATATTCAATGATTTATTTCGACGCAAATAATGCATATAAGCTAAGTAGACCTGCTCTAATAACTAAAATTATTTCAAAGTATTAAAACAACTCATTTGTCTCAACCACTTCTTCAAAATCAAATTTTAACTGCTCTCCTTTACGCTGTCTCATCTGTTCTATACGCAGCTTACGTCCAGAGACCAGCCGTAGCACCTCACGGCGCTGCTCAGTCGTCATCTCATGCCATAACTGACGCTCAGGTCGACTACGTAAGCAGCCAAAGCAATAGCCTTTTTTATTGCTTTGACAGACACCAATGCATGGATTGGCAATCTCGAACAGCTCAAACTGCTGATTCATGGCGGCTCCATTGCTATTTTCGTTATTCCTTTAATGTGCCTAATCTCATTCTAAAACACTATTATGTCGCAAATAGTGAATAATAATGTGCGGTTTTATTGTTACTGTTTTTATGAACGTAATGCTATGCTGAGTTTTTATTATTCATATATAGCAATCATAACAAAATTATTAAGTGAGATTATACGTGAACGTTATTTATATTCATGGGCTTGACAGTGATGCGAACTCTACTAAAGGCAAGTTGTTAGAGGATTATTGCCGCCAGTATCATTCTGATATCAATATATTGCGACCTGATTTGAATAAGACGCCTGATCAAGTTTTCAATCAGATATTGTTATTAATCGAAAATTTGAATAGCAATGGTAATCATGCTGAAGATGGGAAGTTTAAATCTTCAAATACAATATTGGTCGGTAGCTCATTAGGTGGTTATTTTTCTACCTTGGTCAGCAATCATATCGGCTGCCCAGCACTACTATTAAATCCTAGCACGCAGCCGCATGTGACATTACAGCGCTTTGCTAAGGATTCGGCTGCAAAAAATAATGTTGAAGAAGAGGATTTAGACAGTCAGATAATTCATTCGACAGCAGGAGGGTGGGATATTACTCATGCAGATTTGCAATGGTTTGCAGCGCATCAGCTATTCACTATTAATTATCCTGATAAAATTTCTGTATTAATCAAAGATGGCGATGAGCTGTTAAATCCCAAACTGTCTAAACAATTTTATAAAGAACAGGGAGTAACAGTAACCATGCAAGCCGGGGGTGATCACAGGTTTAGCGATTTTGGGATGCAATTGCCAATGGTGATTGATATGTTAAGGCAGTTGTTCTAAGTTCAAATAAAACTGACATAGAGGCTCATAGAGAACTTGGTATATCAAGCAACTTAAATAGACGACATTATCTGACGTGAGCGACTGACTATTACCGTTACCGTCGCTATTTTTCGTTATAATGGTTGAATAGAATTAATCGCACATGAATAGTTAAGGATGCATTTGTGAGTCAATATAATGCGCAATCATTAGAAGTTTTAGAAGGGCTTGAGCCCGTACGTCGTCGCCCAGGTATGTATACCGATACCACCCGTCCCAATCATTTGGCGCAAGAAGTTATCGATAACTCAGTCGATGAAGCATTGGCGGGTTATGCGAAGGTTATCAAAGTGCAGTTGCATAGTGATGGTTCTTTATCAGTCGAAGATGATGGCCGCGGCATGCCAACCGATATTCATCCCGAATTTAATCAAACGGGTATTGAGCTGATTTTAACCCGTCTGCATGCTGGTGGTAAATTCTCGACATCTAACTATGAAGTTTCGGGTGGCTTACACGGGGTTGGTATCTCTGTCGTCAATGCGCTATCGACGCGAGTAGAAGTGACGGTATGGCGTGATAGTACGCAGTTTGAGATGGCGTTCGAGAATGGCGCAGCAGTCACACCTTTAACCGAAACCATCAGCTCAAATAAACGTAAGCGCGGTACCAAAGTACATTTTTGGGCCGATGGCAGCTTCTTTGATACGCCTAAATTTAATGTTAAACAACTTAAGCACAATCTAAAAGCCAAAGCCGTGCTAGCAGCTGGTCTAACGATTGAATTCGTCGATGATATTAATAATGAAAAAGTCGTTTGGCAGTTTACTGATGGGGTTGTTGAGTATTTAAACGAGCAGCTAGATGGTTTAGAGACTTTACCTGAAGCACCGTTTTATTATAATCACGATGCCAAAGCAGGCGAACGAGCGGGTATTACTTTTGCATTGTCTTGGCTGCCTGATGGCGGTACGCCTGTGCAAGAAAGCTATGTAAACCTTATCCCGACTGCGCAAGGCGGTACGCACGTTAATGGTCTACGCACCGGTATCTTGGAAGCGTTACGCGAGTTTTGTGATATCCATAATTTACTGCCTCGTAGTGTCAAGCTGACGGCAGAAGATATCTGGGATGGGGTGAACTATATCCTATCGCTTAAGTTTTCTGAGCCACAATTTTCGGGTCAAACCAAAGAGCGCTTATCAAGTCGTGAAGCGGCTGGTGCGGTGCAGACGTTGGCAAAGGATGCTTTTAGCTTGTGGCTAAACCAGCATGCTGATATGGGTACCCAAATTGCCGAGTTGGCGATTAATAAAGCAGGTCGTCGTTTAAAATCTGCGAAAAAAGTCGCGCGTAAGAAAATCACGCAAGGTCCAGCATTGCCGGGTAAGTTGGCGGATTGTCGTGGGGATTTGCGTGATGGCGCAGAGCTGTTTCTAGTAGAAGGGGATTCTGCGGGTGGTAGTGCCAAGCAAGCGCGCGATCGTCATTATCAGGCTATATTGCCACTGCGCGGTAAGATTTTAAATACGTGGGAAGTATCATCAGATACGGTTTTATCAAGTCAAGAGATTCATGATATTGCGATTGCTATCGGCGTCGATCCAGCGTCAGATGACTTATCTGAGCTGCGTTATGACAAAGTATGTATCTTAGCGGATGCAGACTCTGATGGTCTGCATATTGCTACGTTAATCTGTGCATTGTTCGTCAAACATTTCCCTGCCTTGGTAGATGCCGGTCATTTATTTGTAGCGATGCCGCCTTTATATCGTGTCGATGTCGGTAAAGAGGTGCATTATGCGCTCGATGAGCCTGAGCTTGCGCATATTTTGGCCAATGTACCTGGCAATAAGAAAGCGCAAATTACGCGCTTTAAGGGTTTGGGTGAAATGAGCGCAGAGCAGCTACGAGAGACCACCATGAACCGTGATACCCGCCGTTTAGTGCAGTTAGATATGGATGATATGGTATTGACCAATAGTGTGATGGATATGCTATTGGCTAAAAAGCGCGCGGCAGATCGTAAGTCTTGGCTTGAGAACAAAGGTAACTTAGCCGATATTTCCTAAAGAGTGATGAGAGAGCAGGAATAGGCGTCGATTTCATAGGCTTTATTTATATATGTTCATATATATAAATAATTGAGTAAGCTATCAGGTAATAAAAGCCTGCAAAATTCAGCTAAGCAGCACAAGCTTAATGTTATTATGTAGCTATCTTTTATTACATGGTGCCGTTATGACATCAAAGCTATTTAACCGTTCTAAATCAACTGCTTCTAAGCCTACGCGCTCAAAAGTATTACCGACATTAAGCAAAAAACATTTGGGTAATTTGGTCCCAAGACGTGGTAATAAAGCTGCGCCAATTATCGCATCAGCGTTATTAAAGGCCGCTGGTTGGCGTACGGTTGGTGAGATTCCAAACATTCCGCAGGCCGTGGTTTTAGCGCTACCGCATACCTCTAACGTCGATGGTATTTATGCGATACCAAGCTTATTTGCCCTAGATTTAAAAATCAGTATTATGGGCAAGCATACGCTGTTTAAAGTGCCATTATTTGCGCAGCTATTAAATTGGATAGGGGTTATTCCTATCGATCGCGGTAATAAAGGCTCGGTATTGCAAGCGAGAATCGATAAATTCAAAACCGGTAAGCCGCTATTTTTGGGTTTAGCGCCAGAAGGTACGCGGCAATATACCGAAAGCTGGAAATCGGGCTTTTATTATTTGGCAGTAGGTGCGGGTGTGCCTATTTTGCCCGTGGCGATGGATTATAAGACCAAAGAGATACGTTTTATGTCGCTGGTTTATCCTAGCGGTGATATCGACGCTGATTTACCAAAAATCTATGCCCAGTATCAGGGTGTAATACCCAGACATCCCGAGCGTTTATCGCAGCCTTTACAGGATATTAATAAGCAGATTGATTAAAATCTACCTTTCTTATTACTAAGTATCGTCTTATTACTAATTATCTATAGTAAAGAAGCCCCTGATAGCAAAATATCAGGGGCTTCTTTTTAACCTTAAAGTGATAAGATTTGGAATATATTAAATGGCTGCTTAGAAATGCGGCTGACCATTAGATGCGCTGACACCGCCATCAACGGGCAAGTTCACCCCAGTAATCATAGACGCATCATCGCTCGCCAAAAAAGTAATGGCAGCGGCAACTTCCTCTGGGGCGGCAAGACGGCCAAGTGGGCAGCGGTCTAAAAACTTATCGGTTTTGCTGCTATCATCTTGAATGGCGCTGGTCATATCGGTTTTAGTGACGCTTGGATTGACGGCATTGACGCGCACGCCATCTGCACCGTGATCTAAAGCTAGGGTGCGCGTTAAATTACTGATACCGGCTTTGGCGGCATTATAAGCGGCCATATTCCAGTCACCACCGATGCCAGACAGCGACGAGACATTGATAATATTGCCTTTGGTGGCAATCAGATGTGGCATCGCTGCCTGACAAACATAAAACGTGCCATTTAAATTCACATCGATGGCCGACTCCCAGTCTTCAGAAGACAGCTCGGTGATTTTGCCTTGTATGGCTTTACCGGCATTATTCACCAAAACGTCAATTCTCTCAAACTTGTCGATGACTCTTTTCATCATTTCTTGTACTTGAGCTTCTACGCTGATGTCACAGATGACGGTCAAAAAATTGTCGGTATGAATCCAAGTCCGGTCCTGTGGAAACGCTTCAGCGGTTTCCTGCAAGGTTTCAGCGGTACGTCCAACTAAAACAACGTTTGCGCCTTCATTTGCAAAGCGAATGGCGGTCGCACGACCAATACCTGAGCCCGCACCGGTGACGATAACGGTTTTTTCTTTAAAGCGTTTCATGATGTTCAGTCCTTGTTATTATATGATGGTGATTATATAGAGAAAGTCGTTGAGCCTGCGCTAGGGTGCTTGATTAGCTCGCGCAACTTTGATTGCCTTTATGCCATCATAACAACTCACTGCTACGAAAGCGACTGTGTATAATTGTGCTTATGTTGTTTAATCTTTTGCTAAAAGTAATGGCAAAGATTATTAGGCTAACATGCTTTGTATCCGTTGCAAGTCATACGCCACCATATACATTTAATATTAAAAGGTTGGAATTGTGTCAAATTCGACTACTGCGATTGCTGATAATCCTCATCTTGGTAATGAGCTAGCCTGCTATGTGCAGACTGATAAGTTAGAGATGCTATTGCCTGCTATACAAGCACTTGAAGCGACACATAAAATCCAATATAAGGCTCAAAAACTGGCTTACCACTTACCATTAGGTGAATTGCAGTTGTCAGAACTGGTGGTTTATTTGCCTGAGGGTATGCTTGCCGCTGATATCGAAAGTGTGCGTAAGACCGCTATTAAATCAGTCTTAGCATGGCATAAAGGTTATTTATCTGGGCAAAAAGCCGATATGGTGCACGCGATAGAAGTGTTGGTCTTTGATATTCAATTTAAAAGTGATATTGAGGAATCAAGCCATGTTGCAGACAAAGATAGTCAGCATGGCAAATCTAAACGTTTAAAACATGATTTTACTGCCCGCTATTTTATGGAAGATTTAATTATAGATATGAGTGATAACGGGCAGTTGTTACAAATATTTGGCTGGCACGACTGGCAATCGATACTCACTGCGCTTCATACCCCATGCGAATTGTGGCGATTTTTAAGATATCGCTTAGAGCAGTTGCAACAGAGCGCTATTAGTCATGTGCCAAGCTTTGAGTCTGAAGAGGCGTTGATTAATAACTTCGTAAACAGTTCAACGTTATTTACCCAAGCTATCGCCATAGACAATGCGCTGATTAAATATGGTATGCAGGATGAGCCCAATGCCGCCCTGATTGCTATGGCGCTTGCACAAAAAAATCATAGTCCTACTAGCCAGATGTATCAGCAGCACATGCAGCAAGCGGCTATTTTATGGTCACAGCTTAGCAGCCAAATGATAACGATGGTTAGTGAAAAGTTTATTGCTAGAAAAGGCAGGGAGCAGCAAGTAGAGCTTTCTCATTGGCAGCAGCAAATACTAGATGAATCATTGTTTTCGCGCCATGAGCTGGTTCGTACTTTATATCGGCATCCAAAGCAGCAGCAAAGTCTGCAACAACAAGGTTATGTCGTTCATCAACATTCCTATGAGTGTTTAGGTCGGCATTATGTGCTGATATTTTATGGACAGGATGCAGAAGGACAGCATAGTAAAAAGGCTATTCAACCGAACTTGGCGAAAATTGCTTTAGACGTTGCCACACGTTTACCGATAGCTGAGCTGCATCACGTTATTGTGCTTGGGATAGATTTTATCATAGAGGCGGAAGGTAGCTTTATGGATATTGACTTATGGATACAGCCGGTCGACGCCATGAGTCAGCGTGAGCGTCAATTGAGCAAGCAACTTCAGCGCTTACAGCAGCAAAGCCAAAAATAAAAACGATACGTTATAGCTGTGTGCGACTGGTATCGATTTCAAAATAATTCTACTATAGTAGAAGTAGAAATAGAAATAGGCTTAAAGACTATTATTTCAGCATACAATGACGAGTTTAAATAAAGGAAGCTTGAATAAAAAACTTAACTAGCAAGCATAAAAAAAGACAGCCTAAGCTGTCTTTTTTATTTAAGTTAACGACTATCCATTACTAAATGATAAGTTATTTCAAATTATCATTGTCGTTGCCAGTAGGGAAACCATTATTGTTGATATTACTGTCATCGGTTTCAATGTGGTTAATATCAACCGGTTCAGAACCCAAATCGCTTCTTGAATCTAAGTCATTACTTGTGCCTAAGTTGCTAGGCGTACCAGTATTTGAGCTTAAGTTATTTGGCGTACTGGCAGCAGCAGGCGTCGTAGATACGGTTGATGCAGGCGTCATGTTGCTCGCTGCATTTGGCGTATTCTCACGAACTGACGCGGCAAACTTATCTTGAGTTGACGAGTTCGGTGTCAAAGCAGATTTCGCTTTTGCTTCATCACGCTCTCTATCCATCTTATCCTGCATCTTGCGTAAGAAGCGAGCTGCCGCTTCTTGACCGCCAAGACCAAATGATAGAGCAAACGCTACTGCAACTGCACCTAAGGTTAGACCAAATGCGAGGTTAACAATAGAGTCAGCAATACCCATCGCTTTTAGACCCATGGCCAATACTAAGCCCATGATTAATACACGTACGATGTTTGCTAAGAACTGTGAACCTTGCTCAGAGCGCTCAACGACACCAGCGATGATGTTGGCAAGCCAAAAGCCAATAAACAGAATGACCGCGCCGAGGATGATGTTGGCACCAAACGCGATAAACATGGTGATGATGGCCGAGATAGGCTCAAAACCTAGTAAATCAGCGGCAGCGATAGCAGCAAACAACATCGCAAAGAAGATAATCGCATAACCCACTAGGTCAGAGATTTTCTTATCGCCCATCGTCTGCTCTAAACCAACTTTCGCAGGCAACTGATTAATTTGGGTGTTTTCAAGTAAACCTTTGATGATGTTGGCAACCATACGTACCACATAGAAGGTGACGATTAAAATCGCCGCTGCCATAAAGATATTTGGCAATGCTTCCATAATTTTATTAAGCATATTGGTCGCAGGGCGAGCAATCACATCGATTTTTAAGGCATTTAAAGCTGCAATAATCGTTGGAATGATAACCACTAAAAATGCTAATGAACCTGCGATATTAGGCAAGCTGTTTTGTTCGCTTAATCCTGCTTTAGTTGCAAGCTTCTGTACATCAAAAGTAGAAACTAAGTTGGTTACAATGCCGCGTACGACTTTGGCGATGATATAACCCACCACAAAGACCACACCAGCGATAAGGATATTAGGAATAAAGCTGAAGATTTTATCAACCATATTGGTCAATGGTGCAAATAAACCATCAAGCTCTAACTGACCAAGTACCATGGTCAATACAATCAACAGGATAAACCAGTAAACCATATCAGCAATGGTGCTGCTCATTGGCTTTACGCCAGCCTTGGCACTTAAACGCTCATCCATCGAGGTTTTTGCTAACGCTGCGTTAATCGCTGTACGAGCAACGGTGGCAATAACCCAACCAACCACACCAACGGCAACCGCCGCAATGATATTCGGTATAAAGGTCAAGACTTGGTTGACCATATTAGCAAATGGGGTTGAGATAGAATTTAGATTTAATTGACTTAACGCGCCAGCGATGGCGATGATGAAAATAAACCAGAAAACGATTTTGGAGATAATACCCTCTAAATCGTAGCTTTTACCCGTAGAAGAATTCATACGCTGGTTGAGATTTATCTTCGATAATACACCGCGTACAAGGGCGGCGATACCCAGTGCCACAAGCCAGCCAATGATAAAAATTAAAATAGCGCCGATGATGGAGCCAATAGGGCCACCCAGATAACCGTTGAACGATGTATACATTGGATTCATCCTGTCCTCCTTGAATGTTCATGTATCAGCCGTCAAATAATCCACGCTATTAAATATATGCTATCGAATAGAAACAGGATTATTTGCAGGAAACACATACCTAATTATTAGTATTTTTGATTTAAATTATTTAAAAAGCGGTTCTAAACAGAGAACAATCAACACTTTATGTCAATTGTTAACAAAAACTACGTTCTGTTACTTCATACCTTAACTAATTTAGCTTAGCTGATGTAATGAAGGATTTAAAGACAGAAAGCTTAACTGCTTACTATAGTTGTGTGATAAGTTGTTATTTTTGCGGCAAATATTAACATAGACTGTACATTTGACCGATAATTTCACGGGAATCATAGCTCCTAAAACTAAGATTTGTTATGATAGAAGAATGTGACATCTCGCCACTATCCTTATAATTTGAGAGTATTCTATGAAAAAAATTACTACCTTAAGCATTAGCGCCCTTGCTAGTGCGATGTTATTAATCACCGGCTGTAACGCCAGCAATGGTAATCAAGAAACCGCCAGCAAAAGCGTTTCAGTAACTGAAAAAAGCCCAGCCAATGAAAAAGTGGGTTACAGTTTGGGTTATATGATGGCAGAAGGTAATAAAGAAGCGGTCGGCGATCTTAATCTTGATACTTTTGAAAAAGGCTTCCGTGACGGCTATGAAGGTAAAGAGTCAGCATTGACGCAAGAGCAAATGCAAGAAGTATTGATGACCTATCAAAAAGAACAAGAAGAAAAGTTTGTTAAAGATATGGAAACCAAAGCAGGCGAAAATAAAACCAAAGGTGCGGCATTCTTAGCAGAGAACGGCAAGAAAGCTGGCGTGAAAACCACCGCTTCTGGCTTACAATATAAAGTATTGACCGCTGGTACTGGTAAATCACCAAAAGCGACTGACGTGGTTGAAGTAAACTACGAAGGTAAATTGATTGACGGTACGGTATTTGATAGCTCTTATGAGCGCGGTGAGCCAATCGAATTCCCACTAAATCAAGTCATCGCTGGCTGGACGGAAGGTTTACAGTTGATGAAAGAGGGCGGCAAATACGAGTTCTATATCCCATCTGATATCGCTTATGGCGAAGCGGGTAACGCCGGTATCGAGCCAAACAGCACGCTTATCTTTACCGTTGAGCTATTAAAAGTAAAATAAGGCGTTATTAGACTTTTAACTGTTTTAACCCAAAGTGGTTATAAAAAAAATGGTTATAAGAAAGCGCTTATAAAAAATAAAAAGCCCTCATACATTATGAGGGCTTTTTCGTGCGCGGCAGTTAAAGGTTAATTATCAATTGATTAATGAATGAAGGGCTAACTAACCAATTAACTCGCGGCTTATAGAGTTTTTTAATTATAAAGTCTTTTGGAACACTTTAGAGTTACGACCGTTATTATATTTCTCACGGCGCGCTTCCGGTAGGGCGCTTGCTTCAACTTCCGCAAACCCTTGCTCGACAAACCAATGGGCGGTACGAGTGGTCAGCACAAATAGCTTATGCAGACCATGGCTGCGTGCTTGCTGCTCTAAAAATGCCAGCAAGTCAGCACCGCGGCTGCCGCTACGGTATTCAGGATGTACCGCCACACAAGCGACTTCTGCTGAATCTGCATCCAACGGATAAAGCGCGGCACAGCCTAAAATCATGCCGTCACGTTCAATGACGCTATAGTTATCAATCTCTTGTTCTAAGCGCTCGCGTGAGCGGCTGACCAAGATGCCTTGTTCTTCTAGCGGTGATAATAGCTCAATCAGTCCGACCACATCGTCAATATTGGCACGGCGAATCTCTTCATAAGGGTCATGGCTAATCAAGGTGCCAGAACCATCACGGGTAAATAGCTCTTCGAGGAGCGCGCCATTTTTGGCATAAGAGATAATATGGGTGCGATGAACCCCTTGGCGGCACGCATTACTGGCGCAGCTTAAGAAATAATTAATCTCACAATTTAAATCACGGTCACGTAAGAAGCGGTCGACTTCATTTGGAATCATTTCACGTAGTAAGCGATTATCGTGATTGATACCCGCTTCTTCGCCTAAGAATATCAGCTTATCGGCACCGAGTGCCACAGCGGCACTAAGAGCAACGTCTTCAGCCAATAAGTTAAAGACTTCACCAGTCGCTGAATAACCCATAGAACCTAAAATTACGATATGGTCATGTAAAAGGTTGTTTTTAATGGCTTCAACATCGATAGAGCGTACTTCACCGGTCATCTGATAATCAACGCCATCACGGATACCATAAGGACGGGCGGTGACAAAATTACCCGAAACCGCGTCGATACGCGAGCCGTACATGGGTGAGTTTGCCAAGCCCATCGATAGCTGGGCTTCGATTTGCAAACGAATCGCGCCAACGGCTTGTAAAATAGACGGCATGGCGACGCGCGGGGTCACGCGAATATCTTGATGCAATGGCGAGGCAATGTCTGCGTCTTTGAGGTTTTTTTCGATTTGCGGTCGCGCCCCGTGTACCAATACCAGCTTGATACCCAAGCTGTGCAATAAAGCAAAGTCATGAATCAAGGTACTGAAATTTGGATGATTGACCGCCTCACCGCCAAACATAATCACGAAAGTCTTACCGCGATGGGTATTAATGTAAGGGGCAGAGTTACGGAACCAGTGAACGTATTCAGGGTTAATCTGTGGCATGGCGCTAGTAGTCATAATGGGAGCAATAGTCGTTAGAATAAGAAAAGGAGCGTGACAGCAAAAGCCTGTCGCTAATGAATTACCATAGCAAAAAACGCCGTTATGAGCTATCTTTTATTTCAGTGGTATTAAGAAGTCTTGGTAGTAAATAGATGATATACACAACCTCAACACGGGATTAGTGTACCGCCAAACGCTTTTTGTTATGCTAAGCGCTATTGCTTTAGTCATAGCTTACACAGATAATTGATAAAAATAACCATCGCTAAAAATAGTCATGGTAAAAAGTTAACATTCATCACGATGACGATATATGATGATGGCTAAGCTAAAAAATTAAGCAATAAAATAGTAGTGTGTGCAATCAGATGGTTGCTTAGCCGTATTATTTTATTGACGTGTTGTATTTACGTGTTTTATTGACGCGTTTTATAACTATATGGTTTTATCTACACATTGTTGTATTAGCGAATTTTTATTACAAGATTGTTTTATCGATACATTAACTAGGGATAATGAATGTCATGAAGAAAAGTAACCATTTTGCAAACCCGTTCAGTGCGTGGAGCGGACACCGCTTATTTCATGTTGTCGCCGGTACGCTCGTTGGGGTGATGGCAGTGACGCAGGCATCAGCGATGTTGCCAACGCCAGAACAAGCCATTGATAATTCAGTAGCAATGCAGGCAAATGCCAACCAAGGTAGTAGCTCCAATGCGCAAGCGGTTAATAGCAAAATTACTGCGTCACTCATTAGTGTCGATACCAATGGTCAGGAACTGCTCGTACCGGTGAATGCCAATACACGCTTGCAGTCAGGTAACGTCTTGGAGTATCAAGGCTACTTTACCAATACCAATGCCGATCGCGTCCGTAAAATGACGGTTACCATGAGTATTCCTGAGCAAGTAGAATTGCTACGTGCCGTATCTCCTGATTTCCCATATGGCAGTGCTGACGGCAGTAATTTTGCTCGTATGCCGTTACGTGGCAAGGTTGATAATCAATTGCAAGAAATCCCATTAAAATTCTATAAAGCGGTACGTTGGGACTTAGAAGGCGTTGGTCTTAATGACACCGTCGTGGTTAAATATCGTGCGCGTGTTAAATAAATTCCTTTTTTAATATTTATTTAATACTTGCCGAATCGAAAAAGCACCACAGTGAATACTGCGGTGCTTTTTTATTGTCGTTTTTTGAGCTTCGTCAGTACTGTAGCCTTTAAGTTGTTCTGATCATATTTGCTGTTCATTTATCGATTAAGGAGCTGCTAAAGCGTTGCATATTTACTCTGTGCTTTGTCTTTAATGAGTTGTTTAATTGCATTGATTTGTGGGGTAGTTGCTTGCGCGCCAGCTGTCATCAAAGTGCTGCGCTGGCTGGTATCGATTGAGCTGATATGAGCAACATTTGGCATGATGATAATATCAGCGCGATCGCGCTCACGGCGCATCGATGTAGTACGACTGCTACTTGCTTGACTGGAATCAGTGCCAGTTGCGGCGGCATTTGCGATAACGCTGCTCTCAAGAAAGCCCCAGAAACTGGTTAATGAGTTGATGGTCGGTTTTTTATTGCTGGCAGAAGTATTAACATTAGCAGCAGTCACATCAATAGCGATGATAATATCGGCACCCAAGTCACGTGCGGTATCAACCGGTACTAAGCTGACCACACCGCCATCGATATATTTTTTACCGACTTGTTCGGGAATGCGCGGGGCAATAAAGATATTGGGCACACTACAGGATGCTTGTACCGCAAGTCCAGCATTGCCACTGCTAAAAACTGCCTTTTTTAGCGTGTGCTTTTCGGCAGCAACCGCGGCAAAGCTGATAGGAAAGTCCTCTATAGCGCGTCCGCTTACTTTTGTATTGATAAAGTTTTTAAGCTTAATACCTTCAATAAAACCTTGATTGGATAAAGTGAAATCTGTCAATTCACTATCAGAAGTATTTAACGCTAAGCGCTCGAGCTGTTTGGCGTTATAACCACTGGCATATAAGCTGCCAACCAAGCTACCGACACTGGTACCGACCACTAGCGTTGGCGTGATACCGTTTTCTTCTAACGCCTTAATCACCCCAATATGAGCAAAACCTTTGGCACCGCCGCCGCCTAATACTAAGGCGACTTTTGGTTGATTGTTTATAGGCGTGACTGTCTCACTAGCTGGCGTCAGGCTCTGACAAGCACTCATAGACAATCCCAATATGCCAAGCATACTGAATCGCAGTAATCGTGATAAATGACGATATGAATAATAGGTAGTAAGTAAAAACATAAAAAACCTTAGCAAAAATCGTCATAGAGGAATAAATGGTTATACGATAAGCCATTCATCAATAGCTTACTCAGAAATCAGCTAGACGCCGTATCGCTAAATAGCTTAGCATAAGCAAGTCGCTTGTCAGTTATAATCATAATGACTGAGTATTTTATAGCAGGTTGATGATTATAGCTTTTATAAGACGGCTCAGACTTTAAAAAATAGACGTTAAAAAGTACAGTTGATTAAATAATATTTACCTTAACATCATTAGGATTATTGATGCCCATATCGGTTAAGCACGCGACAGTGAATCCATCAGACCATATTAGGTCTGATATGCCCGTTTCGGCGCTTGATATGCCGGTGACGGCGCTGGCGGGTGTGGGACCAAAAGTTGCCGAGCAACTAGCCCAATTAGGCATTGAGCGCATTTTTGATTTACTGCTGCATCTGCCACGTGATTACGAAGACCGTAGCCGACTGGTATCGATAGCCGATGTGGCGCATGGGCAAGCTGCCTTGATTACAGGGCGAGTGGTGCATGTTGATACCAAGCGCAGTGGTATGACGGTGGTGGTCGATGATGAGACTGGCACCATATCGCTGCGTTTTTTTAAGGTATATCAAGGTCTTGCGCAAACGATGAGTCTTGGTACGCAGCTGCAATTATTTGGTGAAGTAAAGGTCAGTCGTTACGGTAAGCAGATACATCATCCTGAGTATCAGGTTATTAGTAGCAATGAAGCCGTCATTAATACAGGCTTACAGCCGATTTATCCTAGTGTGAAAGGCTTACATCAAAATAAGCTGCGCACGCTAATTAAGCTTGCGCTGCAAACGGTTCGTACTCAAGGTTTACCGATGACCTTGTTTACGCCGGCTGACTTTGCAGTGGTCGCTGATTTACCGTTAGTACCTTTTGAGCCTGCTAAATTAGCAATTGCGGAACATGATTTTCCAGACGATATATTTTCAACCCTCGCGCGTAGTGTGCCTGACAATTCTATTAACAATAGTGTAAATAGAGCTGAGTCCTCTATTTATAACGTAAATAATGACTCTAATACAGCCACTGCTAATGATATTGCTAATAATAACGTCTATAACTTAACCATATTTGAAGCCTTAGTATTGCTGCATACGCCGCCGACTTATACCGATGCCGAGCGACAATATCAGCTGCTGACGCAATTAAGTGCCCGTACCCATGCGGCTTGTCAGCGTCTAATCATTGAAGAGTTGACCGCCCATCAGCTTAGCTTATTGTATCGCCGTCAGCAATTACATCAGTATAAAGCGCCTAAATGTACTATGAATAGCCCACTGACGGATAAGCTGTTTGCGGCATTGCCGTTTGACTTAACCGGCGCACAAAAAAGAGTCATGAAAGATATCACGGCAGATATGGCGACTTCTATTCCGATGCTACGACTGGTACAAGGCGATGTGGGTGCAGGTAAAACCTTGGTTGCGGCAGGCGCAGCAGGTTATGCACTCGATAGTGGCTGGCAGGTGGCGGTCATGGCACCAACAGAAATTTTAGCAGAGCAGCATCTGGTGAATTTTAAAAACTGGTTTGAGCCGTTAGGGGTCGGCGTTGGCTGGCTCGCTGGTAAACAAACGGCAAAGCAGCGCCGCGAAGCCTTAGCGGCAGTGGCGGAAAATACGGTACAAGTGGTCGTTGGCACCCATGCATTATTTCAAGAGCAGGTACAGTTTGCCAAATTGGGCTTGGTTATTATTGATGAGCAGCACCGCTTTGGCGTTGAGCAGCGTATGGCCTTGACCAATAAAGGCGTGGCGAATAGCACGCCGCATCAGCTAATTATGACAGCAACCCCGATTCCGCGTACGCTCGCGATGAGCGTTTATGGTGATATGGATACTTCCATCATCGATGAGCTACCTCCGGGGCGTACGCCAATTACCACAGTGACGATTGACCGTAACCGCCGCGATGAAGTCATTGAGCGTATTGCGGTCAATTGTGAAGCAGGCAGGCAGGCGTATTGGGTCTGCTCATTGGTAGAAGAATCTAGCGTGCTTGATGCGCAAGCAGCAGAAGCGACTTATGAAGACTTAAATGAGCGCTTGGATATTCGCATTGGCTTGGTACACGGCAAAATGAAGTCTGCTGACAAGCAAGCCATTATGCAAGAGTTTAAAGCGGGCAATCTTGATTTATTGATTGCCACTACCGTTATCGAAGTGGGTGTTGATGTTCCTAATGCGTCGTTAATGGTCATCGAAAATGCCGAACGGCTGGGTTTATCGCAATTACATCAATTACGTGGACGCGTTGGGCGCGGCTCGACCAAAAGCTTCTGCGTACTATTATACCAAAAGCCGTTATCAGAGACGGGCACGGAGCGCTTAAACGTCCTGCGAGAAAGTACCGACGGTTTTGTTATTGCGCAAAAAGACTTAGAACTACGTGGTCCTGGTGAGCTGTTAGGCAAACGTCAAACCGGTAACGTCGGTTATTATTTGGCCGACCTTATTCGTGATGAGCAATTATTTGCCATTGCGCAGCGCTTAGCAAAACATCTTATTAGCGATCCGACACGTAAAGCCGACGTAAGCCAATTGATACACCGCTGGATGCCAGAGGCCAGTCGCTATACCAATGCTTAATACTGATTGACGCAAGAAGTCTTCTATTACTGATTGACATAAGAAAAGCCATTATCCTTCTAGGAATAATGGCTTTTCTTTATGGTTTTTATAAGTAGTCTTTTGAAAAAAACGAATGCTGTGTTTAATTTTTGTCAACGAATATTGACTTGGTTGTTCTGGAATCATCCTTGATATGACAATTAGAGTGTGGCAGTTTACGGCAGTGGATTGCCAAAGTGTCTTCCATGCGTTTACTAGAATGTGGCGATTTTTATCACGATAAGTCTTTAAAATTCGCGCATTTCTAGTTGTTTTACCGATTCTAACAGGACGTTAGAATGAGAGCGTGACGGCTTAATACTGCCAACATTATCTAATCTGTTTAGTGATTGCTGTGCCATTCATGCTTCTAATTCACGGCCTGAATTTATTAACAAGGATGTTTCATGAAAAAGATGTTAACCCTCGCTTGCGCCATTGCAACGCCATTATTATTTAGCCAATCCGCTGTTGCTGAGTTTGATTATTTTAAAACCGATGGTAGCTTCAAACGCTTTTCTGTCTCTGCTGGCTGGTTACATGCCTCTCCGCAAGGCAAAGCCAACCCCCTAGAAAACACCACTGCCATCAAAGACGGCACAGTTGCTAATAATGGCAGCGTAAAGGTCGAAACGGTCAGAGAGGTTTTGGTTAAAGATCAAGATCGTTTTGGATTTATAGATGGCACATTAAAGGGTTTAGGTGCTAAAACGGATTTATCCAAAGTTCCTGTATTAGGCGACGTCTCTGGTACGAGCAAAATTAACGGCTTAGAAAGCTGGACCAGTGCTGGTACAGGGCTTGAGTCCGATGACGTCGATACGTTTGGCTTGTTGTTTAATTATTATCTGAATGATCATTGGTCAGTTGAGGTCAAAGCTGGCATACCGCCCAAAGTAGATATCCTAGGTCAAGGGCAGGTATATGCACCATTAAAGGGCACGGTCAGTCCGGACGGTATCGCAGGTACTTTATTGGGTGATTTTGAAATTTCAAAGGATATGCCGATTACTGATTTAGAACAAGGTAATGGCGTGGCCTCTAGTGCTCGTGCATGGCTACCGGCCGCAGGGGTGCAATATCAATTTGGCAAATCTGGGGTCAATAAATTTCGCCCTTATGTCGGTGCTGGGGTTATGTATGCCTATTTTGATGACATTGAGCTAAATGATGGTATTCGTAAAGATTTAGAAAGGGCGGGACACCAAATTCAAAATATTAAAGATGGCAAAGCGGGCGCTGCGTTAGAAAATGTGAAATCCAGTCAAGGGATGAGCGTGGATGTTGAGGCTGACAGTGCCTTTGCGCCTATCGTTACGCTTGGTGCTACCTATGACTTTAATGACAAATGGTTTGGGGTAGGCTCTGTGTCCTATGCAAAGCTGGACAGTGATACGACGATTACAGTCAAAAACGATAAGAATGAAGAGTTGATTCGAGCAAAGTCTAACCTCGATATTGACCCTTATATTACCTTCCTTGGTGTCGGCTATCGTTTCTAATAAACACTTTATAAAAAATTCAGGACTTAATAAACATAGCGCACATTCTTAGGGGTGTGCGTTGTGTTTTTTTGGTTATAAGTTATAAAGAGAATCTCTATCTATTCAATTTCATGGACGCGTATTTCTGCTGGTTTATTACTTTTATCGTATTCGCTTTGAGAGTTTTTACATTAGCCTATTCTTAGTAGACGCTAAACTTACGAACCTAAGACACTATATATAAAAATAAGATGATGACTTGATATATGCTATCCTCAATAAATTTACCAAAAACCGCGCAGAAAGCCCCTACTTCTAAAGTATCGGGATGAAGGCGTTATTGGTAGCAGTCCTTACTACCTGTGGTATTATAATTAATAATCATACCACTTATTAACAACAAGCAGCGATGCCAAAGCAAATCCTAAAAGCCTATAAAGTCAGACTATATCCGACCATTGTCCAGCAAGTATTCTTTGCCAAGTCATTCGGCTGTGTGCGCTTTATTTGGAATAAGATGCTTAGCGATAAGATTGAGCACTATAAAGAAACTAAAACAACCCTCAAAAACTACCCTGCTCAGTATAAAAAAGAGTTTGAGTGGCTACAAGAGGTCGATAGTCTGGCATTGTCTAAAGTTGAACGTCATTTGCAAAAAGCCTATCAGTCGTTCTTTAAAAACGGCACAGGCTTCCCCAAGTTCAAGAAAAAAGGGCAACGCGATAGCTACACCACCAACAACCAAAAGGGCACAGTGGCGATCACAGAGAGCACCGTTAAACTGCCTAAGATTGGCCATATCCCCGCTAAATTCCCGAATAAAATAAACGGTTTGATTAAGAGCGCTACCATCAGTAGAACCCCATCAGGCAAATACTATGTCAGCTTATTGGTTAAAACCATTGCCACACCACTACCAAAAACACACTCTAACATCGGTATTGATTTAGGATTAACTGACTTCATCGTCTTATCGGACGGCACTAAAGTAGCTAATCCTAAGTTTTTATCGAAGTTGCAAGACAAGTTAGCTCGCGCACAAAAGATTTTAGCCAAACGTAGAGCAGTTGCCGAACTTGCTAATCGCAAACTTAGTGACAGTCGCAATTATCAAAAGCAAAAATTTAAAGTCGCTAAAGTTTATGAGCAAATAACCAATAGCCGCACTGACTTTCTACACAAACTCTCATTTAATCTCATCAAAAACCACGATGTGATTGCCATAGAGGATTTAAACGTCAAGGGTATGGTTAAGAACCATAAACTCGCCAAAGCCATATCAGACAGTTCATGGTCAACATTCACCACCATGCTTGCTTATAAAGCGCAATGGTATGGCAAAACGCTTGTTAAAATAGACCGATGGTATCCATCCTCTAAAACCTGCTCAGGCTGCAACCACTTACTGACCAAGGCTGAATTACCCTTGTCATTGCGATCATGGGATTGCCCTAGTTGTTTGCAAACCAATGATCGGGACATTAACGCCAGTATCAACATTCTCAATGAGGGTTTGAAACTGGCCACACTCAAAACCGTCGGTTCGACGGAGTTAGCTTAGTCAATTTGCCTAACCGCTGATACAGAATACCGTATCAAGTATGGGTATTACCTAAGAAACCCCTACCTCTAAGGTAGTGGGTAGTTCATAGACTAATGTAATCACAAATATTGCTGCGCGGGTTAAAGGTTGACGGTGAGCATGGGTAGAGTATTTATAAGCTGCTATTTTTTAAGCTTAAAACGCATAACCCTATTGTTTATTGTATTGCTTTATTAGGCGGCTTTGATTGACGCTAGTCTGTTTTTTTTCCTATTATGTTTCTAACATTATATTTCTTATATCATTTCTAATTGCCTGTATTGACAGAGAGTTATCATGAGCGATGTTGAAGACCACAAGCTGCCAGTTGAATCTGAGCTACCACCTTACCGCCAAGCGGATGGGCGAGCGCCCAAATCATCATCGAAATTTCCCTTATGGTTGTTGCCGGTATTGGCTATCGTGCTTGTCATTGGGGTATTGGTCGGCAAGTACTGGGGCGGTGATAAAGCGGTGAGCAATGAGTCGCCAGCTGCTAACAGTGTGCAAAACGCTAGCGCAAACCCAGACGGTGCTAGCAGCGCGCAAGCGGTGTTGTCGGTCGAAACGGTGTCGCCAAGCCAAGACAGTATTGGTAACACACTCAGTGCCGATGGCACCATCAACGCTAAAGATGTCGCTAATGTCAGCCCTAAAGTAAATGGTGTGGCTATCGAGCAGGTGTTGGTTGAAGAAGGCGATCGGGTCAAAGCGGGGCAAGTCCTGGCGATATTTGATACCGATGCCATGGAGCAGCAAGTCTTGCAAGCTGAAGCCGATGTTGCTGAAGCCGAAGCAACGCTTGCCAATGCGACTGCCGATGCCGCCCGCGTCCTGCCGCTGATTGAGATTGATGCCATCAGTAGACAAGAAGCGGATCGCTATCGCACCTCTAAACTGCAAGCACAGGCGGCATTACAAGCGTCTAAAGCGCGCCTAAGTACCCAGCGTTTAAGTGTCAATAATGCCAATGTGGTCGCACCGGTCAGCGGTGTCATCAGTGAAAAAATGGCTGAGGTTGGCATGGTCGCTGGCGGTGAGCCATTATTTACCATTATTAAAGGCGGTGTTTTGGAGTGGCGCGCGGATATCGATCCTAAACTCCTTGGTGAAGTCAGTGTCGGCACGCCAGTACGCGTCAGCTTGCCAGCCGGCGATTCAGTCATGGGGCAAGTCAGCCGTATTGCACCAACTGCTGATGATAACCGCCAAATTACTATTTATGCTAGCCTTGCTGCGAACTCAAAAGTACGAGCAGGCATGTACCAAACGGGCGAGTTTTTATTAGGTAGCACCAGCGCCCAAACCGTGCCAAATAGCGCCATTGTCAGTAATGATGGTTATGATTATGTGATGCTAGTGACTAATGTTAATAGTCAAAACGGTCAAAACATTGGCCGTATCAAACAACAACGCGTGACCTTAGGTGAGCGCTTTGGTGATAGTGTGGCGCTGACAGAGCCATTACCTGCAGAAAGCCGACTGGTAAAGCAAGGCGGTAGCTTCTTAAACGATGGCGACTTGGTGCGAGTTGTTGATGGTTTAAATACAGCCAATGATAAATCGGGTAGCCAAGCTGGTAAAACGGCAACCGCCGCAAGCACTGGCACAGCCACGCAGGCGCGCTCATGAGTTTAAATGTTTCCGCTTACTCGATTAGAAATCCCTTAGTTGCCATTTTGCTATTTGTGCTGCTGACCTTGGGTGGCATCTACGGCTTTATGCAAATGAAGGTGCAGCAGTTTCCTGATATTGACCTGCCAGCGGTGGTGGTTACGGTCACTTTACCGGGTGCTGCGCCATCGCAGCTCGAAAACGATATTGCAAAAAAGGTGGAAAATAAGCTTACCAGTATTGAGGGTGTCAAACATATTCGCACCACATTACAGACGGGCGTAGCGACCATCGCCACCGAGTTTGTCTTAGAAAAAGACATTCAAGAAGCGGTCGACGATGTGCGTTCGGCAGTCGGTGAGGTACGGGGCGATTTACCAGCCGCTGCCAATGATCCTATTATTACCAAGGTTTCAACGTCAGGTTTCCCCGTCGTTACCTACTCTGTTGCCTCTGAAAATATGAATGTAGAGGATTTGTCTTGGTTCGTTGATGACACGGTGACCAAACGCCTATCTGACATACCAGGCGTCAGTAGCGTTAGCCGTATCGGTGGTCTACAACGTGAGATTACCGTTGCCGCTGATCCTATCGCCCTCAGTGGCTTAAAACTCTCTATCTCGCAATTATCCAATCAAATCGCAGGAATCCAACAAGACAGCTCGGGCGGTGAAGCAGAAGTCGGTAAAACCACGCAGACCATTCGGGTACTAGGTGCCGTCGAGCGCGCCAGTGAGCTAAAAGACTTGCAAGTGGCGGTACCGACAGGTGGCACGCAAGCGCTTGGTCGTATGGCAACCATCACTGATGGCGCGGCTGACCCAAGCTCGATTGCCAAGCTTGACGGACAAACGGTAGTCGCCTTTAATATTACCCGCTCGCGTGGTGCTAGTGAAGTCGAGGTGATGGAGCTGGTTGATGCCGAGCTTGCCAAGCTGTCAGCCGATGTCGGCAATATCGATATTGAAAAAGTCTACGATAGAGCCACGCCAATTGCCGAGGATTATCAAGCATCTTTACGCATGCTGATAGAAGGCGGTTTGCTTGCCGTAGTCGTGGTGTTCTTATTTTTACGCAATATCCGCGCGACCTTTGTGGCTGCAGTGGCGTTGCCATTGTCCGTTATCCCGACGTTTTTGGGCATGTACTTATTTGGCTTTAGTCTTAATATTATCTCGTTATTAGCACTGTCATTGGTCATCGGTGTACTGGTCGATGATGCGATTGTAGAAGTCGAAAACATCATCCGCCATTTGCGTATGGGCAAAACCCCTTATGAAGCCGCGATGGAAGCGGCTGACGAGATTGGCTTGGCAGTCGTCGCGACCACCTTTACCCTAATTGCGGTGTTTTTACCGACGGCATTTATGGGCGGTATTGTCGGGCAGTTTTTCCGGCAATTTGGTTGGACAGCGGCCTTATCCATATTTGCATCGTTAATGGTCGCGCGCCTAATCACCCCGATGATGGCCGCTTATATATTGCGCCCAGAAAAAAAGCATGTCGAAAAACAAAGCGCGCTGATGGATTGGTATTTAAAAGTGGTCTCATGGACGCTGCATCATCGCTGGATTACGATGGGGGCGACGTTAATATTATTTGTGGCGTCGTTGGCTTTGGTGAAATTACTACCGACGTCCTTTATCCCTGATAATGATATTGACCAGACGCGGGTCGAGATTGAGCTGACCCCAGATGTGGCGCTTGAAGATACTGAGCGTGTTGCCGCGATGGCCAGTGAACGTATATTGGCGATGCCTGAAGTGACCAATATTTTTACCTCAGTAGGAGAAGCGCAAGCAGCAATGGAAGCCAGCTCAGGCGGCAAAGCTGAAAATATCGCAGGCTTGGATATTGTGCTTGCTCCAAGAGCAGAGCGCGGCTCTAAGCAAGAAATTGAGCGCCAAATAAGCACCATGTTGGCAGAAGTGCCGGGCGCGCGCTTTTCCGTTGGTTTATCGAGTGGCGGTGAAACTGGTTATAATTTTTCTTTAACCAGTACCGATCCGCGCCTGCTTGAGCAAACAGCGCAGCAAATGATGGCAGAGATTCGGGCGTTACCAAGTGCTGGTGCTGTCACCAGTGATCGCAGTCTGCCGCGCCAAGAGCTGACAGTGACACCAAACAGACTGGCGATGGCTGATAAAGGCGTGACCACGCAAGATATTGCTACGACCTTACGGGTGGCGACCGTGGGCGATTATGAGCAGCGTTTATCTAAGCTCAATCTCGATACGCGGCAGATACCGATAGTGGTGCGTTTGCCAGATATTGCCAAGCAAAATGTCAGTCAATTAGAGGGCTTATATGTGCCGAGTGCCTTACCTGCGGGACAAGGCGTACGAGTGGGTGAAGTGGCGTCGTTAGACTTTGGTACTGGACCTGCGCAAATCAGCCGCCTCGATCGTGAGCGGGCGATTAGTATCACCGTCCAGCCTGCCAATGGCGAGCTTGGCGACTTGGTACAAGCGGTTAAAAGCATACCCAGTATGCAACAGATGCCAGCCTCTATTACCATTATTGACCAAGGGCAAGCCGAAAACATGGCTGAGCTATTTAGTGGCTTTGTAATTGCAATGTCGGTCGGTGTGGTCTGTATTTTAGGCGTGCTGATTTTATTATTTGGTCGTATCTTGCAGCCCTTTACCATTTTGATGGCGTTACCGTTATCTATTGGTGGCGCTTTTGTCGGCTTGGTGATTACCAATAGCAGTCTGTCGATGCCATCGATGATTGGTTTTATTATGCTAATGGGTATCGCCACCAAAAACTCTATCTTATTGGTCGATTATGCCCTGATTGCCCAGCGCCGAGGTTTGGCGCGTTTTGATGCCATTATCGATTCTTGTCGTAAGCGTGCGCGGCCAATTATTATGACCACCATTGCGATGGGCGCTGGCATGCTGCCTTTAGTTTTTGGTTGGGGCGATGCCGATCCCACCTTCCGTCGTCCGATGGCCGCCGCAGTATTGGGTGGTTTGGTGACTTCAACCTTATTAAGTCTCGTCGTCATTCCCGTGGTTTATACCTTGATGGATGACTTATCAGGATGGTTTGGTAAATGGTTGATACCGCATGGTAAAGATAAGGAAAGCACAGTTATCGAAAAGTAGTCAGTGCTGGTAAAGTGGTTGATTCTTACGTTAAATGTTGGCTAAAGGTTAGTTTGTTGTGAAGTGCCAATTTATTCTCACAGGGTAAATTATACGGTAGTCTAGCTATGAATATGGAGCTATCTTAGATAAGTAAAATAATCTAGGATAGCTCCATAAATATTGTTTATTTCATATTAATTACGCTTTATTTATTCAATATTTTTTTATGAGTTTCAAAAAATAGTATTTCATATTCAGCAGTAAACGTTAAAAATATTTATCTACTTTTACGAAAAATGTGCTGTTGCTACGCTCATAAAGTGGCAAGTTACTGTCAATTTTCTGATACTCGTAGTTTAACTTAGGTGTAAAACCGTGCCAACTCAGTTTTTTATGTCCTAGAGTGGTACTAAATTGATATTCATCGTCTTTACGCTTTTCGCCATAAAAGAAATTGTCTGCTTTAAAATCTCGCTGAGCGTAACGAACACTGCTTCTTAAACTAATTTTATTTCCAGAGAATACCATTCCGCCGCGAATGCCTTGACGATCTGATGATTCAGCCTGATCCGCTAAGTCATCACGCATAAAATCAGCACCGGCATAAACCAGCCATTTAGGCTTTGGTTGGTAAAGTAAAATCCACGCAGTACTGTTGGCATGACCATCGTAGTAATTAGCTAAGTCATCGTCCTCATAACGCTTCTGTAAATGTGAGACACTCCCAGAAACTTGCCATTGATCTGATACTTGTCGGTTGTATTCTAACGTCGCTGCATAGTTCTGATTATATCGACTTCCACCTAGCAAGTTTTGCTCAACCATCGTTATGACACCCCATGATTGCTTGATGTCTTTATAACGGTAGCCTAAATTTGCTTGCAGTGTTAATTCACTATAATCACTATTATCCCAATAATTTACGCCCCCTAAGTCTACACTTTTATAAATATAATGATTGCCTTTGAGATTTTTTTCTTGGGTAGCACCGACGTTATAACGTATGCCGTGTGCATCTTGCGGTAATGAATCATCACTACGAATAAACGTGGCTTCACCAAGCACTAACTCTTTTAAATCAGATGCCTGATTGACGTTATCAGTGGATTCATAACTAAAGTTTAGTGTAGGCTGCCATTCTTGAGATTTTTTGATGGTGCCTAAAAGCTGGCCAACCAAAACTTGTAATGCTGGTGCAAGATAGGGCTCAGCTGTCTCAAGTTGCACTTTTGCTTCGGTATAACGCTTGTCTTCATATAACATCATTGCCAAATCAAATCTTGGATAATGTAGATTTGGTTGACGCTCTAAGAGTTGCTGATATAACACAATAGCTTCTTTTTGGCGACCCTGATGTCGATATAGTGCCCCTAGTCCATAATCATATAAAATTGGATCAAAGTTCGCAGTCGTACGATATTGAGCCAATAGTCCTTCTAGCTTTTGCCAGTCCTTATTAACAATCGCGAAACTGATGCTTTCTTCTAGACCGCTACCTTCTGCTAGTGGTGCAACACTTGGCGTATTAAGGCTAGGCTGGTTGAGTAATAGGTCTGGTTGTATTTGCGGCGTCTTTTCAAAAAATACGGTTTGAGTAGGGGGTGTTTCTTGAGCGATGGCTGGGGCAGATAATGCAATACAACAGGCTGTATAGAGCTTTATTTTCATTAACTTTTACCAATATGACGAAAAAACCGTTTGAAATATAGAGTAAATACTTCAAACGGTTTAATTTATAGAGTTATTTAAGGATGAGGTTTCTCTTATTTAGAAATTTCACCACGAGTACCGCCAAAGCCAATCGTATCTTTACCATCGAATATAACCTTACCAGCAATCTCTTCAGCCTTTTTGCCATAGAAGTCTAACAAGTAATTTCCGTTTCTAAAGCCTTGTTGAGCGGTTGAGCTGATACCCGTTCCTGATATGGTACCTTGTTGTAAATTAACAGTATCGCCTAAGCCAGTAATTGAACCAGAACCAGTACGGTCAGTAAAATTCACGTCATAAGATAATACGCCTTCAATTAAACCACCTCCATAAAAGCTAGTATTATAGGTTCCATTGAATGCTTTACCTTTATAAGTCGCATTGCCTAGCATTGGAATGGCATCAGTCGTAGTTTTCAAGCCTCTAATAGCAATATTTGAGTCTCTTTCATCAGTGAAAATAGCGCCTGTCTGATTGTTATAAGATAGGTCTCCCGAATAATTACCTAAAACAACAGAATATGGTTGATTATAAACTACAGTTTGAATTCTCGATTCTTGTGTAAATGCGTTTCTTGTACTACTACTAGACGCTCTTGTATTGGCAGTAATAGCACCAACTGGATATATATTATCTGAGATACCCTTAGCTTGAGCTATCTCCTGTTCTAGTTTTGTTTGTGCGTAATGAGCAACGATAGAATCTAATACATTTTGTGCCTGTGCTGCATTAGATTCTTTCATAGCCTCAGCATAAATGGCTGCATCCTCATCACTTAATCCTGCATCTTTAGCTTTTTTATTTAATGCTAGACGATTGGCTTCGATCTTTTGTAAGCGTTCTTTCTCAGCGGCAGCTTTCTCGGCAGCGGCTTTCTCGGCAGCAGCTTTATCAGCAGCGGCTTTCTCGGCAGCGGCTTTATCAGCAGCGGCTTTCTCGGCAGCGGCTTTCTCGGCAGCGGCTTTATCAGCAGCGGCTTTGTCAGCAGCAGCTTTATCGGCAGCGGCTTTATCGGCAACTAAAGTTTCTAATGCAGTTTGCGCCACTTTATCAGTAGCTTGCTTATTGGCTTCTGCATAAGCAGCTGCTTGTGCAGCACTTAAGCCTGCTTTCTTAGCTTTATCGAGTAAGACTAGACGATTGGCTTCGATTTTTTGTAAGCGTTCTTTCTCAGCTTTATCGGCAGCGGCTTTCTCAGCAGCGGCTTTCTCAGCAGCAGCTTTCTCAGCAGCAGCTTTCTCAGCAGCAGCTTTCTCAGCAGCGGCTTTCTCAGCAGCGGCTTTCTCAGCAGCCGCTTTTTCAGCAGCAGCTTTCTCAGCAGCAGCTTTTTCAGCGGCGGCTTTTTCAGCGGCGGCTTTTTCAGCGGCGGCTTTTTCAGCGGCGGCTTTTTCAGCAGCAGCTTTATCAGCAGCAGCTTTATCAGCAGCAGCTTTCTCAGCGGCGGCTTTCTCGGCAGCAGCTTTTGCAGCGGCGGCTTTTGCAGCGGCGGCTTTCTCAGCAGCAGCTTTCTCAGCGGCGGCTTTCTCGGCAGCAGCTTTCTCGGCAGCAGCTTTTTCAGCGGCGGCTTTTTCAGCGGCGGCTTTTTCAGCGGCGGCTTTTTCAGCAGCAGCTTTATCAGCAGCAGCTTTCTCAGCAGCAGCTTTCTCAGCGGCGGCTTTTGCAGCGGCGGCTTTTGCAGCGGCGGCTTTCTCAGCAGCAGCTTTCTCAGCAGCAGCTTTCTCGGCAGCATCCTGCTCTGATAATGGTGGGGTGTTTGGAGATAGTTTTGTGTGATTGCCGCCACTGCTACATGCGACAATAGTTACTGCTAGAATAGTAAGAACGCTTACTTTTGAGAAATGAATTAAGGACACTTTATTGTTGCTCCGTTTAACCTAAGGTCATTTTGATTTTACAATCTCAGTTTTCTTAAAACTAAAAGATATAAGGTTCTTATAATTTTTAGAAAAATGAGATTGATTCTTATTTCTGAAAATATGTTTACTTTATAATATATTACTCTATTGTTATATAAGATTGCAAAAGAATATTTATTTTATTTATCCATTTAATATTTGTAACTTACTGGGTCTATATGTTAATAGGCTATGTAAGCTATTAAGTATCTTGAATAGCTTTAGAATAGGGAGTATTTCGTAAAGTTTTGAGGGGCGAAGATAAGTAGTTTTTTATAGGGAATATGTTTCAGAAAAATGGTAAGTAGTGTAATTCTAAGCGGGGCGCTAAGGTGACTACGTAATAAGTATATGATGAGAATTGTTGGTAGGGAGCGTGATGTTACTTATTGTCTTATACTTTAAGGATAGCTAATTAAGAATATAAAACCCGTTGATATAAACTTAATTCAGTAATATTCTGAACTTAATAGCTACTTATTTTAATTAAATTTTCCGTTGATTGGTGATTAAACATTGGTTTTAAGTTTTAAAAAAATTCGCTCATATTAATAATAAGAAGGCGAAGGATTTAATGTAATATTCATTGAGGTTTAAATTAGGGAGTTTCCTAAAAACTGTGTAACTGCTTATAGTCAGTTCACAATAAAATAAATACAGCCCATATCCTGAAATAGCTTAGGCAGATTATTCTCCATCCACCCTTGGCGTAGAAACTTAGCTTGAGCCCATTTCTTTTCAATGGGGTTTAGATCAGGACTGTAGGGTGGCAGCCATAGAATACGATGGCCGTGCCTGTTCAGTAATTTTTTAATACGCTTGCTCTTATGAAAGCGGGCATTATCCATAACGATCACGCATTTAGTCTTGAGACTTGGAATAAGCGTATATTTGCACCAGTCATAAAATATATGGCTGTTGATGTTTTGTTCAAAGTAATCAAGCGCAAACAGCATCTTTTATACAAAGCACCGATGACATTAGTGCGCTTTTTGCTTGCCAGTTGAAGCTGTCGATACAGGGTTTGCCTATCGGTGAGTATCCGTAAGGTCTTATAGTTTCAGCCTCAAAGCCGCTCTCATCCATATACACAATGGGATAGCCTTGCTGTGTAAAGCTATCAAGCTTACTCTGATACGACGCTCTTTTTATCAGGCAGGCTTTTGGATGCTCTAAGGTCTTTTTTGACTGATACCTAGGCGTTTTAAAGCGTTGTGCATGCCGCTCTTACTACAGTTGAATCGCCTAGCTCGCTCATACAAATAGTCATCTGGATGTTGTTCAACGTCTTTTAAGAGTGCTTCATTCGGTATTTTAGTCGGTGGTTTATTCCGGGTTTGTTTGATACTTGAATCTTTGAGCCAGCGCTGTAATGCGGTTTTGCTAATATTATAAAAAGTACAAGCCTGACGGATACTCATATCTTTGCTTTTGACACTTTTAATCACTTGTGCTCGAAAATCTGCTGAATAGGTCATTTGTTATTCTGCCATTTCGTTTGTTTTAAAACAATTGTATCTTATTTAAAAAGAACTTACTATATAATCCACTAACCGGAGAATAAGCAATGACTACCCAATCTGACATTAAGAAACTGGCCGAGCAAATGGCTGGTAGCATGAACAGCTTTGATGACATCAAAGACTTTCAAAAGCAGCTCATGCAGTCGTTTATCGACACTGCACTAGAAGCTGAGATGGAAGACCATCTCGGCTATCCTAAGCATGAGAAATCAGACAAGCCAAACAAACGCAACGGTCACACTAAAAAGACCGTCCGCAGTGACACAGGCGAGCTTGAGATATCCACCCCAAGAGACCGTCATGGTGACTTTGAACCTACACTCGTGCGCAAGCATCAAACCCGTATTAGTGGCCTTGATGACAAGATCATATTCCTTTACGCCAAGGGTCAAACCACCACCGAGATCGTAGAGAGCATTAAAGAGCTCTACGATGTCGACATCTCAAGCTCTCTTGTCTCAAGAGTCACCGATAACATATTAGAGGACATCACCGCTTGGCAGAACCGGCCGTTAAGCAGTGTTTATCCTATCGTCTATCTGGACTGCATTGTGGTCAAGGTACGTCAAGACAAGCAGATCATCAACAAGGCGATCTATCTGGCCTTAGGCGTGGGACTTGATGGTAAAAAAGAGCTGCTTGGTATGTGGTTATCAGAGAATGAAGGCGCTAAGTTCTGGCTAGGCGTTCTCACTGAACTACAAAACCGCGGGGTACAAGATATCCTCATTGCCTGTGTCGATGGTTTAAAGGGCTTCCCTGATGCCATCAACACCGTTTATCCCAACGCTCAGGTTCAGCTGTGTATCGTGCATATGCTGCGCTATTCAATGAAGTTTGTGCCATGGACGGATAAGAAGGCCGTAGCAGCTGATTTAAAAGCCATCTACGGCGCTGATACGCTTGAGATAGCAGAGGCCAATCTCGAGCACTTTGATGAGGTGTGGGGTGATAAGTATCCGCATGTCATCAAGTCTTGGCGCAATAACTGGGAGGGCTTAACGGTGTTCTTTGAGTATCCTAAAGACATCAGAAAAGCGGTTTATACCACCAATGCGATAGAGTCGCTAAACAGTGTGATTCGGACAGCGGTGAATAAGCGTAAGGTGTTCCCATCTGATCAGGCAGCTTTCAAGGTGGTGTACTTAGCCACCCAGCAGGCATCCAAAAAATGGTCGATGCCGATTCGTAACTGGACGTCTGCTTTGAATCGCTTTATGATTATGTTTGATGACCGTATTAGTAAGCATTTAATCTAAATGGCAGTTACACAGAATCTGGGATGGTTTCTTAAATTATTACACTTTAAATTTTACCTTATATATATATTTAAATTTTCATCAATTTCTGAGTTACTCCCTAACTCTCTAAGAGTATCTTCGCTCGTCGTAAAGATGATTCCTCTCAAAGCAATCCTTCAAAATCCCCACTTTCCAGTCCTTTTCTCATAACCTATTTTACCAACATGAATTTTACTCATCTTTAATTTAAATAGTATCATTTTTATTCATGATTGGGTTCAGGTATGATTCATCTCATACACAAATTTGGTTTTATCTCGACAATGAGAATAGATTAGGGTAGCGGATTATCATGAGTAAACAATTTACCTGTTCAATTAAGCGCATTCGTTTTGATGAAAACTATCATCCTGCCGACAGCACGCGTCTGACCACTAACTTTGCAAATTTGGCGCGCGGTGAGCATCGCCAAGAGAATTTACGCAAAACATTAACCATGATTAACAATCGTTTTAACGCCTTGGCGCATTGGGATAACCCGACCGCAGACCGTTATTCTGTTGAGGTTGATATCATTTCTGTCGATATGGATGTCGCAGGTAATGGTGATGCATTTCCTGTCATCGAAACGCTAAAAACAACGATTATTGACCATAAAGACAACAGCCGTATTGACGGGATGATTGGCAACAGCTTCTCCTCTTACGTGCGCGATTATGACTTTAGTGTGGTGCTGCCAGAGCATTTCGATAAACATCCTGCATCGCAACCGCCAGAAGATTTTGGCGATTTACATGGCAAATTGTTTCAATATTTATTGAACTCAGAGGCTTACCAAGCCAACTTTACTAAAAAACCGGTCATTTGTCTCAGTGTGTCTACCAGTAAGACCTATCAGCGTACGACCAATCAGCATCCGGTATTAGGGGTTGAGTACAGATTAGATGGCTGCTCTTTGAACAAGGGGTCATTGACCGATGAGTACTTTTCCAAAATGGGCTTAACCGTACGCTACTTTATGCCTGCAGGTAGTGTGGCGCCTTTGGCATTTTATTTTGCCGGTGACTTACTGACGGATTACAGCAATTTTGAGCTGATTAGTGCGATCAGTACCATGGAGACTTTCCAGAAAATCTATCGCCCTGAAATTTACAATGCCAACTCAAGCGCAGGTCAAGTCTATCAGCCGAGTTTAAACTACCAAGATTATTCACTGACGCAAATTGTCTATGACCGCGCAGAACGCAGTCAAATGGCGGTGACGCAAGGTAAGTTCACAGAAGCGCAATTTATTAAGCCCTACCAAGACATTCTTGAGGAATGGGCAGCAAACTATGATGTGAATGAGCATACTGTAGAAAAATATGCGGCTAAAAAACAGGCAGCCTAAGCAATCTAATTCTAGCCAAAATATAAAATACGAATGAATAAGAAGATGAATCCCATGACAATATTATTACCGACATCAACAGCGGGCAGCTTGCCAAAACCTTCTTGGCTTGCCGAACCTGAGAAAATCTGGTCACCTTGGGCATTAGAAGGCGAGCAATTGCTTGAAGCCAAACAAGATGCGCTACGTTTAACATTGCAAGAACAGCGACATGCAGGGATTGATATTGTCAGTGATGGCGAGCAGACGCGTCAGCATTTTGTCACCACCTTTATTGAACATCTTGATGGCATCGATTTTGAGAATCGTAAAACCGTTAAAATTCGTGATCGTTATGAGGCCAGTGTGCCGTCAGTGGTTGGCGCGGTAAGTCGTCAAAAGCCTGTATTTGTTGATGATGCGAAGTTTTTACGTCAGCAAACTGATCAGCCGATCAAATGGGCGCTGCCCGGTCCGATGACGATGATTGATACCTTATATGATGGTCATTATAAAAGCCGTGAAAAATTGGCTTGGGAATTTGCTAAAATCCTCAATCAAGAAGCGCGAGAATTAGAAGCGGCGGGTGTAGATATCATTCAATTTGATGAACCTGCGTTTAACGTGTTCTTCGACGACGTCAACGACTGGGGCATCGCTACTTTAGAGCGTGCGATTGAAGGGCTGAAATGTGAAACAGCAGTGCATATATGCTACGGCTACGGCATCAAAGCCAATACCGATTGGAAAAAGACACTGGGTTCAGAGTGGCGTCAATATGAGCAAGCCTTTCCTAAGTTGCAGCAGTCGAATATCGATATTGTCTCGTTAGAGTGTCAAAACTCACATGTACCGATGGATTTGATAGAACTCATTCGCGGTAAAAAAGTGATGATTGGTGCCATTGACGTTGCAAGCAATACCATTGAAACCCCTGAAGAAGTGGCCGATACACTACGCAAAGCGCTGCAATTTGTTGATGCGGACAAGCTCTATCCTTCGACCAACTGCGGCATGGCACCGTTATCGCGCCAAGTGGCACGCGGTAAATTGAACGCGTTAAGCACAGGCGCGGCAATCGTGCGTCAAGAGCTAACGGCTTAGGATTTATTAACTAAACTGATGCAAAATTTAGCTTTTATAGGTTGGGTCTTTAACTCCGCCTATAAAAGCTTGTTTAAACTCATGAGTGACCTCAGTTATCAATGTACATACTGACTTAACATTTAGGATTGCAGCAATGAGTAAAGATGTGATTGAAGCAACCGACTTTAGAGATGCCATGTCTTTGTTGACGACAGCCGTCAATGTGATCACCACCAAAGGCAGCTCAGGTGCTCATGGGTTTACCGCCTCGGCGGTATGCAGCGTCACCGATACACCGCCAACCTTGCTGGTCTGTATGAATCAAACGGCTCGCTCACATGCCCATTTTCTTGAAAACAAAACCTTGAGTGTTAATGTGTTGGGCGCACAGCATGAATCTATATCCAATGCTTTTACTTCTAAATTATGCTCAGAAGAGCGCTTTGGGCACGGTGCTTGGACGACATTAGCTACAGGTGCGCCTATTTTAGCAGATGCATTGGTCAGTTTTGACTGTGAGATTGAGGACATTCAGCAAGTTGGCACGCATAGTGTCTTTATGTGCAGAGTTGTCGCCATCAAACAAGGTGAGAGCGATGAAAGTTTGGTGTATTTTAACCGTGCTTACCATCAAGTAGGTCAGGTAGAAATCATTTAAGCTGACTTTCTGACATTGATTATCTAATGGTCATTTAACTATAGTCAGCTCAATATCAAGAAGATACAGTGAAACTGGAATGAATTTTTTGTAGCCTCTGTCGGCGTAGGCACAGCAAGCTAGAAAAATTTGTACCAGTTTCACCTTGTCAGATAACGTATTCATTTTATTTTGTATCGACTATAAAACTATCATTTAACCGAGAAGTAACTATCCTGTGGAACTAATCATTTTCTTAATAATAGGCGCTCTAGCGGGATTTGCTGCGGGGCTTTTTGGTGTGGGCGGCGGCACGATTATCGTACCACTGTTATTTATCGTCTTTACCCAAATGGATTACAGTCCTGACAGTATCATGCATTTGGCCTTAGGTACGTCGCTGGCGACCATCATTGTTACCTCTATCAGCTCGCTTATGGCGCACAATAAAAAGGGCGCGGTCATGTGGCCGGTCTTTAAAAACCTAGCACCCGGTTTAGCGATTGGCTGTTTTTTAGGGGCAGGCATTGCAGGACAGATATCTGGGCTATATCTTCAGCTTATCGTTGGCGTGTTTTTGCTGTGGGTCGCTTATAAGATGTTTTTCGGTGGTCAAAAACAGGTCGTTAGTCATGCTAATGATGTCGCTGGCGTTAATACAGAACTGCCTTCAAAACCTAAGCAACTAGCAGCAGGCGGGGTGATTGGTATTGCTTCTGCCATTTTTGGTATTGGCGGCGGTAGCTTAACCGTACCTTATTTAACGCGTTACGGTGTGGTCATGCAAAAAGCCGTTGGCACGTCAGCAGCGTGTGGCTTGCCCATTGCCATTGCTGGAGCGTTAGGCTTTATGTTCTTTGGGATGCAGCAACAAGTTGATGTGCCCAATACCATTGGCTTTGTGCACATTTATGCCTTTTTAGGGATTAGTATCATGAGCTTTTTCACTGCGAAGCTAGGCGCGAAAGTCGCCCATATACTATCACCAGAGCTTTTAAAGAAATGCTTTGCTGTATTATTAACCGTGGTGGGATGTTATTTCCTTTTTAAAGGATTAGTTTGAGCATAAAAAAAGCCCTCACTGCGGTGTTAAACAGCAGCAAGGGCTAATAGTTGAGTCAATAGTATGATAGGTAATTACTCAGTATGATACTTTATTACTCAGTATGATACTTTATTACTCAGTATGATACTTTATTACTTAGTATGATACTTTATTACTCGCTCACAATAGATACCAGCTAATTAGTAAACATTATTCGACTGTTACTGATTTTGCAAGGTTGCGTGGCTGATCGACATCTGTACCGCGCATCACGGCTACATGGTATGACAACAGCTGCACCGGCACGCTATAGACGATAGGGGCAAGCGTCTCGCACACATCAGGCACATAGACCACGTGCATTCTATCTTCTGCAACCATCTTGCTTTCTTCACTGGCAAATACAAACAGCTCACCGTGGCGCGCGTGTACCTCTTGCATGTTGGCTTTTAGCTTATCAAACATACTGTCTTTGGGTGCCAACACCACGATAGGCATGTCTTTATCGACCAATGCCAATGGACCGTGTTTTAGCTCGCCTGCTGCGTAGCCTTCGGCGTGAATGTACGAGATTTCTTTGAGCTTTAGCGCCCCTTCTAAGGCGATTGGGAACTGTAAGCCACGACCTAAAAACAAGCAGCTTTTCTTATATTCAAAATGCTCACTCATGACTTTGATAGGCGCATCAAGGTTCAAGCTGGCATGTAGTTGACCGGGTAACTGTTGCAATTGACCAAGTAAGGTCGTCAGGTTTTCGCCAGTCATACGCTCTTGTACGACACCCACTTTTAAGACGAGTAACATCAAAGCGGCAAGCTGAGTCGTAAAGGCTTTGGTAGAAGCAACGCCAATCTCGGGGCCTGCAAGCGTGGGTAAAAAGATATCCGTCTCACGTACCAAAGACGATGTTGGTACATTACATAAGGCTAAACTGACTAGGCCTGTTGGTGTGTGCTTTTGAATATCACGTAGCGCCGATAAGGTGTCTGCGGTTTCACCAGATTGCGAAATACAAATCACTAGTGTGTTATCGACGACAACCGGATTGCGGTAGCGGAATTCACTAGCAACCTCAACCGAACACGGCACACGAATCAGGCTCTCAAACCAATATTTAGCCACCAAACCTGAGTGATAACTGGTACCACAAGCGATGACTTGGACGTGTTTAATGCCTTTTAATTGCGCTTCATGACGCTGTAAAAAATCATCGCGTAATTTAGCGGTTGTACCGTTATCAACTGCCATCTCCACGGTTCTTCTGACAGCATCTGGCTGCTCGTAGATTTCTTTGAGCATGTAATGCTTAAACTCGCCTTTATCGGCATTATGCTGCGCGGCATCAATTTCATGTATCTCACGCTTTACTTCGACACCATCGGCGTAAACCTGAATGCTACTACGCGTCAATTTGGCGATATCGCCTTCTTCTAGATACATAAAGCGATTGGTGACCGGTAATAGGGCTAATTGGTCAGAGGCGATAAAGTTCTCGCCGATACCCACACCGATGACCAAAGGCGAGCCTAGACGGACGGTAATCAGCTCTTCTGGGCAGTCGATATGTACAATACCAAGGGCAAAAGCGCCATGTAATAAAGGAATAACGGCGCGCACCGCTTCTAGTAAATCAGGCGTTGTTTTGTAGATGTCATTGATTAAATGGGCGACAACTTCGGTATCCGTTTGCGAGGTAAACTCGTAGCCTTTGGCAACCAGCTCTTCTTTTAGCTCGGCATAGTTTTCAACGATACCGTTGTGGACGACAGCGATTTTACCTGATACGTGCGGGTGGGCGTTACGTTGTGCAGGTTCGCCGTGAGTCGCCCAGCGGGTATGAGCAATACCGATATGACCATCGAAAAATTCAGGGTTGACTGCGACAGCATCGACCAGCTCTTGCACTTTACCCACTTGACGCTCGCGATGGAGCTCGCTATTACGAATGACAACCAAGCCAGCGGAATCATAACCACGGTATTCTAGGCGTTTGAGACCCTCAAGTAAGATATTGGCGATATTACGCTCAGCCACTGCTCCAACGATTCCACACATAACTATTCCTTAAATTCGATATTTCATGTTTTGGTTTTTCAATGCTTAGATGTTTTACGATTATATTCAGTTATTAAATAATAGAACTTTATATTAGGTCAGTGCGCGACTTTTGCGCTAACAATCCTGACGCTATAAATATAAGGAAGCAGCATCACAAAGATTGTCATGCTGCTTATTATTGTTTAAATTAAATGGTGTCTAAATTAAATAGTGTTTAAATGAACAGTTTTCAACGTGCTTTTGACTGACCATTACTATTTTGATTTTTTAGTCGGACGCTGAAAGTCATCTTTCTGGGTTTGGCGTGCTCGCCCAAAGGCTAACGCTTTACTATCGACATTTTTAGTAATCACGGAGCCTGCGGCAACCGTAGCGGTATCACCAATGGTTACGGGCGCAACCAAACTGGCATTAGAGCCGATAAACGCATTGTCTTCGATAATGGTTTGTGATTTATTTACGCCGTCGTAATTACAGGTAATGACACCCGCGCCGATATTGACATCGGTGCCGACCGTTGCATCACCAACGTAGCTTAAGTGATTAACCTTACTGCCATGACCGATAGTCGATTTTTTAATTTCGACAAAATTACCAACTTTACTATTGTCAGCCAATACCGTTTCAGGACGCAGATGGGCAAAAGGACCAATATCAACGCCAGCACCAATCTCAGCGCGATCAATCACGCAGTAAGGTTTGATATGACAGGCGTTGCCAATACGGGAGTTTTTAATCACACAGCCTGCTTCGATATAAACGTTATCGCCTAAGACACAATCGCCCTCAAACACCACGCCAACATCAACAAACACATCTTGACCGGCAGTTAAGGTGCCACGAATATCAACGCGACTCGGGTCAGCAAATTGCACACCGGCTTCTTGCAAGTCTGCAACCAGTTTACCCTGCCACGTGCGCTCTAAGCTGGCAAGCTGTTGGCGGTTATTGACGCCTTCAATCTCAAAGGTATGCTCAGGCTCAATCGCAACGATATTAATGCCTTCAGCGACCGCCATTTTAACGATATCCGTCAGATAGTATTCTTGCTGCGCATTGTCATTAGACAGCTTTGGCAGATATTTATGCAATAACGCGTTATCAACGCAGTAAATACCGCTATTAATCTCTTGAATTTTTTGCTCATCGGCGCTGGCATCTTTTTGCTCGACGATGGCTGCGATATTGCCGTCTTTATCACGTTTGATACGACCGAGGCCAAAAGGATTGTCTACTGTCAGCGTCAACATCGACATACCGTCAGTATTGGCAGATTTTAAGGCCGTTAACGTCTGGCAGCTGACCAATGGCACATCGCCATAGAGAATCAGACTTTGGCCTTCTTTTGGTAAATCAGACAGCGTCACTTTTACCGCATGTCCTGTTCCTAATTGTTCAGTTTGGGCGACCCAAGTAATAGGCAGGTGCGCATATTGCTCATTAATATCTGCTTGGACTTGCTCGCCACCAAAACCATGAACGATGATGGTGTCATCAACGGTTAATTGATGACAGGTATCAAGGACATGACCCAGTAACGACTTGCCAGCCAGTGTCTGCAGCACTTTTGGCTTGGCCGACTGCATACGCGTGCCTTTGCCCGCCGCGAGGATAATTACCGAAAGAGGAGATGTCATAATAGCCTACAAATGTAACAAAATATAAGAGTGAATTATAGCGTAAATCGTCATTTAACCAAAATGCTATGTCGTGACATCTTTGTAACCTCGATTGCTTGTGATTGGCTTATAAAGTACTTAGCAATTGGCTAGCGTCAAAAATGCCGCACTAAAAAAGCGGGCAAGTAACAAAAGACCATGAGCCATAAACAACGATGGATTATCAAAGACAATAGGTTATAAAATATAACAGCGTGGCTAATTGGCTAATTGAAGAATAGTGGTATAAATAATCACCCAAACGGCTGCCGCCATGATGCCAGCGATAATATCATCGAGCATAATACCTAGACCGCCTGCGACTTTTTTATCTGCCCAGCCAATCGGTGGTGGTTTAATAATGTCAAAAAAGCGGAATAATATAAAGGCGATAATAATGGCAACAATAGAAGAGGGTTGGGCGATATTTTGCCAGAAATTTCCGTTGGCGATACCCATATAAGACAGCGGCAGTAGGGTAAGCCACATACCGGCCCATTCATCCCAAACAATGTGCGGGTTATCATGACCGCCCATCAGCTCTGAGGTACGACCGCATATCGAATTACCAAGCAAACAAGCTAAAATGGTAATAATCAGAAATGGCACAAAGCCTAAGCTCATCAGTGGGATGGCGACGATTAAACCGCCAACCGTGCCCCAAGTGCCGGGTGCACGGCGCGGCAGACCACTTCCTAAGCCAATACCAAGCCAATAAACCAAACGGTCAGGCAGACTCGCATTGGCGGGTAGCGGCGGGCAATCATTGGCTTTACGGATATCAGGCTTAGATAGGTTGTGATCAATCATGGGCTAACCTGCAAAATGTTGATAACCCGTCAGATTGGGCCAAGTAGAAAAGGGGGCAGGATGAGCCGCTGTGACTGGCTGTCCTTGATAAAAAATCTCTGGTTGTACATTTTTAGCAGCATCTGTTGTGCTTGCTGCGGCTATCACTTCACCGATACAGGTGACAGGCGTGTTGCTACTATTATCAATCGGTGGCGCGATATGGGCAGGCAAGGTAAAAGCCAGCTCATAATCATCGCCGCCCGCCAGCTGACATAATAAGCGCTCAGTTAACTCGCTGCTTGCCAACGCTTTACTGGTAGGCAGCTGCTCAAGATGTATGCGCATACCAACGTTACTTTGCTGGCAGATATGACCAAGGTCTTGATATAGACCGTCAGAGATATCTATCATTGAAGTTGCACCAAGTTTTGCTAGTGTTGAACCTAGTTGAATACGCGGCGTTGGCATATGTAGACGATGGGCAAGCTCTACGCCCTGAGCATTATCAGGATGCTGTAGCGCATAAGCGGCGTCGCCAAGCGTACCTGAGACATAGATTTTATCGCCGACTTGCGCGCCTGATCGGTACACAGCTGGCGTGCTTGCAGCAAGTAATCCTTGCGCGCTGACACTGAGTATCAAGTTATCACTGCGCGTGGTATCACCGCCAATAAGCGTCACACCAAATAGCTGGCAGGCGTGAAATAAGCCTTTGGCAAATTCAGTCAGCCATTGCTCATTCGCCAAACGCTCAGGTAAGGCTAATGCCAATAAAATACTATGCGGGGTTGCGCCCATCGCGGCAATATCGGAGACGTTGACTGCGACAGCTTTATAACCGATGGCAAAAGCGAGCTTATTCACTTGCTCCCAATCAGCACTAAAGTGACGCCCTTGAACGAGCGTATCAATACAGCTGACCAAGCGCGCGCCTGCAGGCAAGCTCATTACCGCAGCATCATCACCAATGCCCTTTTCGACACCGCCTTTATCAACATTGACTTTATCGACAGTGCTAGACGATGACGGCGCCGCTTGCATTTGGGAAAATATGCGCTCAATCAGCTCAAACTCATTCATGACTAGTCTTTACTTTTTGTATCAGCATCATCTGACGCAATGTTATCTAAGTTGTCTGACGTAGTATTATCTAGCTCAGTATCGTTTAACTCAGTATCGTTTAACTCAGTATTGTCTAACGAGCTGCTATCTGAATCTGAGTCAGCGCTAACGATATTAGAGTCGTGTAGGGCAATATCGGCGGCACTACTGTTCTCGTTGCTGGTGTCATTGCCATCTGCGCTACTATCTGCATTACTGCCCTCGTCACTGACATTGACATTATCAGCCGACGTGCTTTCTGCGACAGGATTTTCTTCGACAAGCTGTTCATTAACAATAGGATCGGCAACAACGACATCTTTAGCCGCTTCGTTTTGCTTACTTATCTTATAATCAATGATATTTGCTAATGCTTTACTCGCGCTATTACGTTTAACACTGGCATTATTGGCACTGATACGCGGTTTGTTTGAAGCAGTTGACGTGCTGTCGAGTTCAGATTCAGCAGTGCTTTCACTAGCTTCTTCAATATTAGGAGATTGAGCTTCAGCCTGCTTAGTCTTAGATTGAGTCGTCGCTTTTTGTGACGTGCGTAGATTGGCTTTGCTATCTGCGTCTACTTCAAGCACGCGCAATTCAACCGCCATTTTATCAAGGACAGCATTAATCAATTTATGCGCATCTGTAGCGCCAAAATGATTATTCAGCTTCATCGCCTCATCAAGCACGACTTTATACGGAATCTCTAAGCGGTTTTGTAGCTCATAGGTACCAATTAATAAAATGGCGTGCTCGACGGTATCAAGCTTATCGATTTCACGATCAAGATGTTGACTGATTAACGCATCGAGGGCGTCAATTTGCTCTGGAATATCGCGCATCATTTCATGGTAATAGCCGATATGTACGGTATGCATGGCATTGGTCGCACGGGTACGGGCAGCGATATCATGCGGGGCATTGGCTTTCCAGCCAAGCTTGCCATCGATATCAAAACGGCGGTCAGTAACGAGCCATTCGTATAGACCTTGCATGGCAAAGCGACGAGCCTTGCGCACCGCGGTGTGGCTGGTCTTATAAGTGGTTTCACTCATATCGAAGGTTTGATCGCCCGCACTACTGCTTGCGATACGCGTCGCTTCAGCTTGTCCATCAGTGAGTTGTGCGGTTTGCGCAGCGCTAATAGCGCGCTTGAGTTGGTCAGTCATAAGGGGTTTGTACCTAGGTTTTAAACAAATATGTGATAAGCAATTATGGGATAAGCAATAGCATAAAATATGTTAAATAGTAATCGGCTGACAGCTATGACAGTCGAGTGTTGCAGCGGCGCTTGTTAGCGCCGTTTACAATGTTTTTTAGAGCACTGTTCTTTGTAGCATTATTCTTTATGGCAGTGACACTGTGGCTATTTATAACAAACAATAGCTTATAAAAACCACAGTGCCCATTAAGCTGCTTAAATAAGCAAAAACACTCAATAAAATGACGGTTTAATTAAGCGTCACCCTTAAGCATCGTCGCTATTATCTAAGCATTGTCGCTACTATCATAATCATCATCAATATCTAACTGTGATAGTACCGCAATCATCTCTAACACCACCATCGCCGCTTCTGAGCCTTTATTACCGGCTTTGGTGCCAGAGCGCTCAATCGCTTGCTCGATGCTGTCAGTGGTCAATACGCCATTGGCAACAGGGATATTATAATCGATAGCAACACTGCTTAAACCTTTGGCAGATTCGCTGGCGACAAAATCAAAATGCGGCGTGCTACCACGGATAATCGCGCCTAACGCAATGATAGCGTCAAAGCGGTCAGATTCAGCAGCGCGCTGGGCAACCAATGGCAACTCAAAGGCACCCGGTACGCGAATCACGGTAATATTGCTACCCAAAACGCCATGACGTAGTAGCGCATCGATTGCGCCATCTACCAATGATTCAACGACAAAACCGTTAAAACGACCAACGACGATACCGATACGCGCATCTTCATTTTGATGTAAATTACCATCGATATGGGTCACATCATTGCGCTGCTGTTGTAAATTCGACATAAAAATATCCTTTGCTGAATGGGCTTTTAATAAAATATAGGAATCTAAATATAACGCTGGGTTCAAATCGTTTATTTAAGCGGTTAATTATCCGTTAAATAAGCCATTAAATGAACGAAAATCAAATGATAAGAAGTAGTTAGCGCTATGATAACATTTTTTACCGCTGTATTTGTATTTTACCAAGGCGTTATAAGCGCATTGCTATGCCTTGTGCTGCCATATATTCTTTGGCTTCTTGCACCGTATATTCACCAAAGTGGAAAATACTGGCCGCAAGTACCGCATCAACGCCGCCTTCTAATACGCCTTCTGCTAAATGTTCTAAATTGCCAACGCCACCTGAAGCAATAACCGGTACATTAACGCGGCTGGTAATCTGCTTCATTAAAGCTAAATCATAGCCTTTTTTGGTGCCGTCACCATCCATTGAGGTGACCAATAATTCACCAGCGCCAAGCTCCGCCATTTTGATGGCCCAAGCGACGGCATCGATACCGGTTGGCTTACGACCACCGTGGGTAAAGATTTCCCAACGCGGCACAATAACACCATCAACCGTGATATCTGCAACGCGTTTGGCATCGATAGCCACAACGATACATTGATTGCCAAATTTCTGCGCCGCTTCCCCAACAAATTCAGGGGTAAATACCGCCGCAGAATTAATCGCCACTTTATCCGCGCCTGCATTGAGCAAGTTACGAATATCAGCGATTTTACGCACACCGCCGCCAACTGTGAGCGGTACAAACACGGTTTCAGCCATACGCTCAACGGTATGATAAGTGGTATCGCGCTCATCATTGGTCGCCGTAATGTCTAAAAAAGTAATCTCGTCCGCGCCTTGCTCGTTGTAGCGCTTAGCGACTTCAACGGGGTCACCTGCGTCTTTGATATCGACAAACTGCACGCCTTTGACCACACGGCCATTATCAACATCCAAACAAGGAATGATACGCTTTGCTAACATAGGGTCTTTCACCTTATAATCAATTTATCCGTAAGCGCTAGTCTAGCAAAATCGCCGCCATATCAGGCAGCTTTTCGTAAGATTATTATGCTTTTAACCAAAGTTTGCTCATGCGCGGTACAATCACTGTCATTACCGTAGCCATTTACCTTCTTATTCCATTGCCATAAGTGAGATGTCATGTCCGTCTATACCCAGTTAACCGATGATCAGTTTGCCGCTTTTTGCCAGCGTTTTGGCGTGTCTTTCGCGCGTGCCATTCCGATTACCCAAGGTATCAAAAACTCTAACTGGTTTATTCAGACGACTGACGATGTAGATGGCGCGCACTCTTATGTATTTACCTTATTTGAAGAGCGTCCACCAGAAGACATCGAAAAAATGGCGGTTATCCTCAATCAATTGGATGGTAAATTACCGGTCGCCGCGCCGTTAGCATTGCTTGATTTAGGCGCTGATAGCGCAGAAAAATGCTATGTCATTCATTATGACAATAAAGCGATTACGCTAGTGCCTTGTTTGGCAGGCGCGCATCCACAGCAAACCACACAAGCGATGTGCCATGAGATTGGTGCCGCTTTAGCCATGCTGCATGAGACCTTACAAGCATTACAGCCTGCGGAAGAATATGGCGTACCTTTATATCCATGGGCGGATGTGCGCGACCGTGAAATGCAGTTTATGCCCGGTGACGAAGCCAAGCTCATGAGCGATATTTGGCGCGCTTACTCAGATTTGCCGCTTGCGACTTTGCCAAAAGGCTTATGTCATTTAGACATGTTCGCTGATAATACCTTATGGGACTTATCGTTAAATAATAGCCAAAAAGGCGCAGAGCGCTTAACGGGATTGCTGGACTTTACCGAAGTCAGCGTTGAGCATTATGTGATGGATATTGCCATTACCATTAATGATTTTTGTACCACCTGGGGCGATGCCGAGCAGGGCGAAACCGTCAATTTTGACCGCAGTAAAATGGCGGCTTTTTTGCAAGGCTATGAATCCAAACGTGCGCTTGGCGAAGATGAAAAACGCGCCTTACCAGTAATGCTCGCCAAAGCGGCGGTGATTTTTTGGCTATTGCGTTTAAACGTTATCCACTATAACCGTACCGAAGGTCGGACTGGCGATAATATCATGGTCAAAAACCCTGACCTGATGAAACGCTTAGCTGCTTATCATTGGTCACATGTTGAAAAAGCGCAAAATACGGTCTTTGTATTGTTAGATAATGAATCAGCGGCGCAAAAAAACACTCAGATAATCGGTATTTTTAGCAATATCACCCAAGCTGAGCAAGCACGTGATAAATTAAGTAATAGCAGTGATTTTGCAATCAAAGAATATACGCTCGACCAATTAGCATAGATTGTTATTGTTCGACCATTCCTGTATCAAAACCATAAAGGCGGATTCCATGACCGATCAAGTTGATAACTGGCACAAACTGGCACGCTACGATACCAATATGCAAGGCGAGCTGCATGCCAATTTGCTGCGTAATAACGGTATTACGGTGTCTCTGCAACCGCTGAGTGCCATGCCCGGTATGAATTCTGGGATTGTGCTGTGGATACAGGATACTGATTTGGCGCATGCGCAGCGTATCTTGGCGAATATTGACACCGATGGGGCCACGCCTTATGAGATGTTTGATGAAGTGTCAGAAGCTACTCTAAACCCTACTTTAAATCCTGCACAAGACGACAACAACGGCGGTGAAGTATAAATGTGTCAACTCTTAGGAATGAACTGTAATACCCCAACCGATATAGGTTTTAGCTTTGCAGGGTTCCGGCGTCGCGGCGGCATGACTGACAGTCATGAAGATGGCTTTGGTATTGCGTTTTTCGAGCGCAGCGAATGCGCTAATAATGATAAAACAGACAATGCCTCGACTGGTCTGCGTCTATTTCATGACAATCGACCAAGCCATTTGTCGCCCGTTGCTGATTTGGTTAATAATTATCCAATTAAAGCGATGAACGTGATTGCCCATATCCGTAAGGCGACCCAAGGGCAGAATTGCTTGGCGAATACCCATCCCTTTGTCCGCGAAGTGTGGGGCGAGCAGTGGGTGTTTGCCCATAACGGGCAGATGAATAGCGAGTTTATTAAACGCTGTCAGCGCCTGCAAGACAACGGTAATGCCTCACATTGCCAACCAGTCGGTAATACCGATTCTGAAATGGCGTTTTGTTACCTTGTTAATCGCTTAAAAAGCAGCTTTAAAACCCGCCCAGATGATCAGACGCTGTTTAATTTTTTAACCACCCAATGTCGTTATCTATCCGCAAACGGTTTGTTTAATTGCCTAATCTCAAACGGTCGGTGGCAGCTGGCTTATGCTGGTAGCTTATTGTTTTATCTCACGCGTAAAGCGCCATTTGGTGAAGCAAAGCTTGCTGATGATGATTTGGCCATTAACTTTAGCGATGTGACCACAGACACCGATAAAGTGACGATTCTAGTGACGGTGCCATTGACTGAAAATGAAAAATGGCAACAGTTGGCGGTCAATGAATGCTTAATATTCCAAGATGGTGATGTCATTTATAAAGACAGCCCAAGTCAGCGCAAATTTTTGACCGTTGAGGAAGGAATTGCGGTAGCACGCGCGGTTGGAGCGAGTGTTTAGGGTCGAGCAATAATTAATATTGGTTAAATGTCAGTTAGATATAAGCGCCACAACAACGCTTAAACTTCTCACCTGAGCCACAAATACATGGCTGTTTTTGGGTGACAGTCATTTCTACTGTTGGGTCGAGGAAGTACCAACGCGCATCATTGTTCGCTTTGTCTGTTACTTTTACAAAGGCAGACAACTCATGATGCGCCTGTAACTCATTAGACGTCTTAAAGTAAGCCTTAAACTCAACCTGCGCATGGCGTTTACCTAGCTTTGGCGTATGCGTAATGATTTCCAATCCTGCCCAGTCCGTCTCTTTTGCCCAATTCTCAATTGCCTGAATATCTAGCAATTTTTGCTGCCCGGGTAGCGTCGTCTTGACGATGTATTCTGGTTTAATCAAGACAAAGGCGCTATAACGCGACCGCATAAGACGTTCAGCAGAGTCTGGCTTTACGCCATTATCTTTATCAGCTTCGTTATTTAAAAGTCCGTCATGATAAGGCTGGCAGCAATCTTGATAAAGTAGCGGCGCGTGAATGTCATCCGATGACGGATTAATTTGGCAAGGGCAGATTGGTAGGGAAATTGACATTATTTACTCAAGTTGTTATTTATATTATTAGCGATTTATAAGTTTCAATTGAGCCAGTTTTTTATCAATTCTGGCCATAGGCCGAGTTTAAGCTTTGCCCAAGGCGTGGGGTCACGTAGCTGCTGCCAAAACTCATCAAATGGCGGCGCAAAATATACCAAGAGCGCAAGGATAACGTACAGTAGCAGATACCACCATTTATCTTTATGCTGATAGAACTTCATCGCTGTACCCGATGAGCGCTTCATTTTCATATTGGACAAATTCACACTATATAGCTCATCCAATGCCAAATGTACCATCGCGCCGCCAAATAAAAACAAGCCGTAAAACCAGCTAACCGTTAACGATAAGTTTAAAATATCATAGCTGACATAGGTCATTCCAAGCCCCATTATCGCCATATAGGGCACCGAATGAATGACACCACGATGCACGGTCATATTGGTAAAAATCGAAAATACCACATAACGCATAAAGCCGTAGCCGGCCAGCCATAACGCTATCAGCGCCAGTAAACTCAGCTCACTGCGCCAATGCATCACCAGACCAAAGGCAAAAATAAACGAGGTAATATTAAAACCAAGCTTAATCGGCGTTGAATTATCGGAATCCAAATCAGGTAACAATCCCCCGATGGTACCGAGTGCCACGCACATCAAGAACCCTGAATCATCAATCAATCCGGCTTTATAAACCGTTAGACTCATCGTACCACTGACCATGAATGCAACATTTAAGTGGGTGTTAAAATTTGCCATAAAAACTCATCAATAAATAGCGCGCGAAAACGTTATTTCGAGCGGCTTGTCTAGCCGTAAAAAAGCGCTCCATGATACCATAGCAAAGCCAGTCGTCTAATAGAGATAGTGAACATGATCGCTACTGATTTACCTGCTAAGCCTTATCCAACTGCTTCTTCTGACGCTTCTATTAATAACCCGTCTGTATGCGCCAGCACGCTTGATGACAGCTTTGCTGCTATTGACTGGCAAGCGCCATGGCTCTGTCACTTAAATCAGTTAGGCTATATAAGTAAAGCCATCACAAAGCTAAGTGGCTTAAAAAATGAGCCTGCTCAGACAGATAAACTCGAAAATACACCTGATATTATTGCTAAAGTTTTAAATACAGCGTTGCAGCAGCAGGCTGATGATTTACAACAGCCATTACCGCAAACCAAACCTGCACTAAACAATCAAGCCCAAACCTTACAATTTGTCTCGCAAAATGCCTTGCCAGCAGGCGAGGCGTACGAGAGTTTTATCGGCACGACCGGTAATATTCCAACCCGCGATAACTTGCATGATTTATTTAACGGTAGTATTTGGCTAACCTTTCCCAAGACCAAAGCATTGCTGAATTATTATCATATGCTCGAAATCAATCAACAAGGTATCGGTGCCAGTCGCGGGCGTGTCCGCGATATCATTACCGTATTTGATGAAAATGGCGCAATATTAGTCACCGCTAATGCAAGTATCGGTAAGGCATTGATTGATTTTGATTGGCAGGCAAGTTTGGTTGCATCGCGTGACAAGTGGGATAAGCCACAAGCGCTAAATAGCGACTCTCAGGCGGCAGTTTATATCTTTGGTCATGCATTATTAGAGAAGCTACTTCAGCCACGCAAGGCAATATGCGCCCATAGTATCGTGATAAATGTCACGCCAGATTTTTTTGCCTTATCGCTATCTGAGCGCATTAGTCACTTGGATAAAAGAGTAGCTGATTATATGGAGGCGTTATTATCACAGCTGGATGTGACACCGCGCAAACTGTCTCCATTACCCATTTTGGGGGTGCCGCACTATTGGGCAGAAAATGCCCATTCGAGCTTTTATGATGACAGCCAAGTCTTTCGGAGCGGTCGTCGCCGTCAAACGTAGAATACAATGAAGCACCCCGCCAGTTAATCGTTAAAGCTTATCCGCTAAAGCATTGCCGCGTTTACGATTGTGCCACGATTCAACACCATCTAGACGTTAACAAAGGGCGGGTTATTTGTTATGGTAAAAGGGCGTTACTGTTAAACGCTAAACAGATGCTTATAGCTTTTGTTAACGTCGCTGTATTAATAAAACCGTTATTAACACAGGATTTGTTAAAGAAAAAGCACAGTTGGCTATTGTTAAACATTTACCTATTGTTAGTAACTAAAATAGCCATTCAACTTAACAAATTCATTTAATTTAAGAACAACTAAACTACCATCTATTTAGCCACCAGTTATCAGCATAAATGCTTATTGATTGATAGTCATATTAGTTCAAGAGTCATTTATGTTCAGGATCTATAACAACGATAAGGAAGCTACCATGAGTGATATTTTTAATGTAAAAGACACCATTTCGGTCGATGGCAAGGAGCATGCTTATTACAGCCTGCCAAAGCTGACCAACACTTACGAGAACATCAGTAAGCTGCCATTTTGTATGAAAATCGTCTTAGAAAACCTATTACGTAATGAAGATGATGGCCAATCTGTCGGTAAAAATCACATCGAAGCGGTTGCCAATTGGGACGCAGGTGCAGAAGCGTCAAAAGAAATTGCCTTTATGCCAGCGCGTGTTGTCCTGCAAGATTTTACCGGTGTACCATCGGTGGTCGATTTGGCAGCGATGCGTGATGCAGTCGTTGAGCTTGGCGGTAACGCTGAGCAAATTAACCCGTTTATCCCAAGTGAATTGGTCGTTGACCACTCTGTACAGGTCGATGCCTATGGCCGCGAAGATGCACTGGATTTAAACGAAAAGATTGAATTTAAACGTAATAATGAGCGTTATGAGTTTTTACATTGGGGCAAAAATGCCTTTAAAAACTTTGTCGTTGTACCACCAGCAACGGGTATTGTGCATCAGGTTAACCTTGAATATCTAGCCCGCGTGGTCATGGCTGCTGATGTCGACGGTGAGTTGACTGCGTATCCTGATACGGTGTTTGGTACGGACAGTCACACCACGATGATTAATGGTATTGGCGTCCTTGGTTGGGGTGTTGGCGGTATTGAAGCGGAAGCCGCAATGCTTGGTCAACCATCATCGATGCTGATTCCACAAGTCGTTGGCTTTGAGCTGACGGGTAAATTAACCGAAGGCGTCACCGCGACGGATTTGGTATTACGTGTGGTTGAAATGCTGCGTGCGCATGGCGTGGTTGGTAAGTTCGTCGAATTTTACGGCGAAGGTCTACACAGTATGCCACTTGCTGATCGTGCAACCATTGCCAACATGGCACCAGAGTATGGCGCGACTTGTGGTATTTTCCCGATTGACCAAATGGCGATTGATTATCTACGTCTGTCAGGTCGTGAAGAAAGCCAGATTGAGCTGGTTGAAAAATATGCCAAAGCGCAAGGCTTATGGCACGATGCCGATACGCCAGCAGCGACTTACTCAAGTAAGTTAGAGTTGGATTTATCATCCGTACAGCCAGCACTTGCCGGTCCGAACTTGCCGCAGCAGCGTATCAATCTATCTGATATGCATGAAAAATTTGGTGAAACCTTAACGGCGATGACCAAAGACCGTAAAAAAGAAGTTGAAGCTAAGGTACGCTTTGATGAAGAAGGCGGTAAGCAAGATCAAGCAAAAACTCTGGCGGCAAAACCCAATCCTTTCTGCGCGGAAGGCAGTACTTATTGCACGGTCAAAATCGAAGATGAAGAGTATAGATTGCGTGATGGCTCTGTCGTTATCGCGGCGATTACTTCTTGTACCAATACCTCAAACCCAGCAGTGATGATAGGTGCAGGTCTGGTTGCGAAGAAAGCCGCTGCAAAAGGTCTAACGGCTAAGCCATGGGTTAAGACTTCACTGGCTCCCGGCTCAAAAGTGGTAACTGATTATCTTGAAAAGTCTCAGCTAATGGATGAGCTGGAGAAAATTGGCTTCTACCTAGTTGGTTATGGCTGTACCACTTGTATCGGTAACTCAGGTCCGCTATTAGGGGCGATTGAAGAGGCTATCGAAGAAGGCGATTTGGTTGCCGCAGCTGTACTCTCAGGTAACCGTAACTTTGAAGGTCGTATTCACTCACACGTCAAAGCCAGTTATTTGGCGTCACCACCGCTCGTTGTTGCGTATGCGCTGGCAGGTACTGTCGATATTGACTTAACCACGCATCCACTAGGTCAGGATAACGACGGTAATGATGTATTCCTAAAAGACATCTGGCCAACGTCAGAAGAAATTAATGAGCTGATTGCCAATAATATCGACGCCGATATGTTCCGTAAAAACTATGGCGAAGTGTTTGACGGTAGTGCCGCATGGAACGCCATTAGCTCAGCTGATAGCCAGCTGTACCCATGGAGTGAAGAGTCTACTTACATTAAGAACCCACCGTTCTTTGATGGTATGACCATGGAGCCGGAAGGTATCCTCGATATCGAAGGCGCGCGTATCTTGGGTCTATTCGGTGATTCAATCACCACTGACCATATCTCACCAGCCGGTAATATCGATGCCAATTCTCCTGCGGGTAAGTACTTGCAAGAGCGCGGTGTAATGGAAGCCGACTTCAACAGCTATGGCTCACGCCGTGGTAATGATGCGGTCATGACGCGCGGTACTTTTGCCAATATCCGCATCAAAAACACTATGATGGGCGGTAAAGAGGGCGGCTACACTTATTACTTCAATGGCGATAGCGCGACGCTACAAGACGGTCAAGAGATGGCCATCTATGATGCGGCGATGAAGTATAAAGAAGACAAGCGTCCGCTCGTGGTACTTGGCGGGGCAGAATATGGCTCTGGCTCTAGTCGTGACTGGGCCGCGAAGGGTACGATTTTGCTTGGCGTAAAAGCGGTATTGACCAGCTCATTTGAGCGTATTCACCGCTCAAACCTAGTCGGTATGGGTGTGTTGCCATTAACCTTTAAAGACGGTGAAAATGCTGCGACCTATAATTTAGACGGTTCTGAGGTGCTTAGCATTACAGGCCTGAATAATGGCGAAAGCAAAACCGCCAAGGTTACGGCCACACGTGCCGATGGTTCAACTGAGAGCTTTGATGTCAATGTCATGCTACAGACGCCAAAAGAGCGCGAATACGTGCGTCACGGCGGTGTATTGCACTATGTGCTACGTCAACTGGCAGCTGAGAGTAAAAATGCTGCTTAATAGCTAGCTCTATTTATAATAAAAAAGCCCAGTCCCAGTTAAAGTAGGGATTGGGCTTTTTTGTACAGAATGCTTTTTTATACGTTGCTTTTTACCTTCAACCCTTATCAGTCAACAGTTTAATCCCCAAGCCAATAAATACCACACCGCTTATTTTATTTAAAATCACTTCGATAGAGGGGTTTTTTCTCAGGTTTTCACTAAACTTCGACGCCAACAATGCTAAGCACAAGCACCATATAAAGCCAGTAACAGCAAAGGTCAATCCTAAAATGATAAACGACACCATGCTATAAGCATAACTGGCATCGATAAATTGAGGGAAGAATGCCAAAAAGAATAATGCGACTTTTGGATTAAAGGTATTGGTGAGTACACCTTGTTTATATATTTGCCAATGATCTAGAGTCTTAGCGGACGAAGATTTTTCGTTTTCTTGTAAACTCTCGGCTATCAAAGGCTGCTGCTTGCTCATAAGCATTTTTACGCCCAAATAACATAAGTAGCTAGCACCGATATATTTGACGATCATAAATGCCAGTGGGGAGTTTGCCAAAATGATGGACAAGCCCAGCGCTGCTAACAACGTATGGACTAAAATGCCTGAGATGATACCTAACACAGAATAAAACCCTGCTTGGCTACCCTGTGAAATGCTACGAGTGATGATATACATGCTATCACTGCCAGGGGTTAGGTTTAGCAAAATGGCCGCCATGACAAACCCTAGATAATTCTCAATACCAAACATAGCCAATACATCCTTGTGATAGCTTCAAATATCTATAGTTTATAGAGCGCCTTTACCTTGCATTCTATCAATATTCCCAAGGACTTATACAGTCTTGATAGCCGTTTTTAAAAAC
>NZ_CAJHBF010000008.1:0-134906 GCF_904846565.1 Psychrobacter sp. CMS30
ATCGCTGGTACCGCATGGAATTCAGGTAAAGATAAAGCGGCAACCGGTCGTCCTGTACCATTGTTTATGCAATACCTCAAAAACAGCGCAAACATGGCTTAATCAGTTGTGAATAATTCATTGATGAAGACCAGTTTATGAAAGTTAGTTTTTATGTTTTAAGTGAGAGTAAAGCCCAAGATTTCTTGGGCTTTATTTGTCAGCTAACCCAAACGGCGCTTAATAAAAGCAGCCAGTCGTTACTGATTCTTATCGACAAACAAGATGCCTTGCTATCGACGCTTGATGAAGCACTATGGGCACATGATGCCACAAGCTTTATACCGCATCAGCGGCTTTTAGATTCTAATATTGGTGCTGATACTGATACTGATACTAGCCATAGCGAAAATACGGCTATTAACCCTATCAACAGTCAACCGTTAGCACCCGTTTTATTGGGCAGCTATATGCCAGCCGACTTTAAAGGTATTGTCCTGAATACCACCATCCATCCTGTTAATGACTTTATGGCAGCGACCAATAATGCCCAGCCTACTCGGGTACTTGAGCTGATAAAACCTGATGCCAATAGCGTGCAAGAAGGTCGTCATAAGTATAAGAGTTATCAACAATTAGGCTATGAGCTCACGCACTTTAAAGTTTAATTTATTGATTTTTATCTTTATTTTCTCACCTTGCTAGCGCCCTTTATTTGCCTACCGTGCCACGCTTTTTCACTACCCTATAACCCCATGTCTACGTGGGTGAGAGGTAGGCGCTTATCGCAAAAAATGCTACCATCCTTCGATTACTTTTCCGTTCTATTATAAATTTTATATTTATTGACAAAGTCGAGGGTGTATAGATGCGTTCATTGATTGCGATGTATCAGCGTATAGGGCTGGTGCCGCTCATTATTATTGGTTTAATACTGGGGGTTTTGATTGGCTGGCTGGCACCAAATATCGGTATTGCGTTAGGATTATTAGGGACGCTATTTGTCGGGGCGCTAAAAGCGGTCGCGCCGATACTGGTATTTATCTTGGTCATGGCAGCCATTAGCCAACACCGTAGCGGCAATGAAGTGGATGTCAAACCTGTGCTTATTATGTATATGTTCGGCACTTTTTTGGCTGCATTAACGGCGGTTGCGGCAAGTTTTTTATTCCCGACAGAGCTGATATTGGTCAATGCCACCATTGAGCAAGTACCACCTGCCAACCTTCAAGAAGTATTGACCAACTTGCTGATGAATTTGGTCGCCAACCCTGTTCAGGCTATCGCTGAAGCCAATTATATTGGTATCTTAGCGTGGGCAATTATCATTGGTTTTGCCCTACGTCAAGCCAGCGATACCGCGCGTACCGTGGTCAGCGATTTTTCTGACGCCATCTCACAAGTGGTCAAATGGGTCATCGCCCTAGCGCCTTTTGGTATTTTAGGCTTGGTTGCCAATACCGTTGCTGAGACAGGCTTTGCCGCGTTGGCGGGCTATGCCCATATCTTGATGGTATTGGTCGGCTGTATGCTATTTATTGCTTTAATCGTCAACCCGCTGATTGTATTGGTTAAAACAGGTAAAAACCCTTATCCGTTGGTGTTTGCCTGCTTACGTGAGTCAGGGATTACCGCATTCTTTACCCGTAGTTCAGCGGCCAATATCCCTGTCAATATGAACCTTGCGCGCAAATTGGGTCTACACGAAGACACTTATTCGGTCACCATTCCACTCGGTGCAACCATCAATATGGCAGGCGCTGCTATCACGATTAACGTCTTGACCCTTGCGGCAGCGCATACGCTTGGTATCGAAGTATCGTTTGCATCAGCGCTATTATTAAGTTTGGTCGCGACGATTAGTGCTTGCGGCGCCTCAGGTGTCGCTGGTGGCTCATTACTCTTGATTCCATTAGCAGCAAGCTTATTTAGTATTCCAAACGATATTGCCATGCAAGTAGTGGCACTTGGCTTTATCATCGGTGTGGTGCAGGACTCTGCAGAAACTGCCTTGAACTCATCAACCGACGTTTTATTTACTGCCGCTGCTGATCCAAAATATGCGCGCTAGTTTTTAAAACGATACTTGCAAATAATAAAGGGTCTCATTATAGAGACCCTTTTTTTGTGTTGAATATTGGGTGATTTATTAATTTAAACAGTGATTTTAAATAACTGCTTTAGACTGTTATTGTAAAAACTATTTTAAATGATCGACATCTACTTCAATCACTGGTGTCTGCATGTCTAGCTGGCGTTTAAATTGACGCAATTGTTCCACCTCATCTAATAGCTCAAGTATCAGTCCAATTGCCGGTACGCTCGCTTCAAAGTCGCGACTTAGGCGTGAGGCACGGCGCACAGTCGTCAATTGATAACCAGTAAATTGCTGACGCTCTGGCACATCATATTCGATGATATTTTCTTCAATCAATTCGATGACCCATTGGCGCTCTTGACCACAGGCAGATACAAGCTCATCTAAGCTCAAGATAATGTCGGTAAATTCAGGCGAGTGTTTCATGGCGATTATCCTCGTTTGCTCTTTATTTTATCGTTATCGTATGGTCTTCATCTCTGCTGTTTGCTTTGTTATATTGCTGCTATTTTCGTAGCTTTTGGCGTTTTTAAATGCGATTTTATTAACGGCTGATATTGGTTTCAGCAAAGGCTTCTTTAAGCTGCTCGTAGGCTTTGGTAGCGGACTCGCTGCTGATATCAGGGTTGACGATGTTTAAGGTTAAATATAAATCGCCCGCTTGCTTAGCAGGAATACCTTTACCTCTTAAACGTAAATTGCTACCTGATTTGCTATTTTTGGGAATCGTCACGCCAAGCGTTCCTGCTGGGGTACTGACGTTAATTTTTTCGCCCAGTGCCGCTTCCCATGGCGCTACATTGACCGTCTGATAGACATCAGCGCCTTCGATACGGATATTATCCGCATGACGGATTTTTACCTTTAAAAACAAATCACCGTTTTTACCGCCACCAATACCGGCCGCACCTTGCCCTGCTAAACGAATTTGCTTGCCATCAGTAATGCCTTTTGGAATTTTAATTTTCAAGGTTTTATTTTCGTAATCGACGCTGCCATTTGGCTGGCGAACGGGAACGTTTAATTTAATACTATAGTCATCGCCGCTGTAGACCGAGGACAAATCAACGGTAATCTCTGCATGTTGGTCTTGACCTTGGCTATTTTGCGACCTAAAACCGCCCTGCTGCGATTGTCCGCGCGCGCCGCCACCGCCGCCAAAAGCGGAGAAAATATCGTCGAAGCGAAAACCGCCATCGCCATAAGCTTGGCCTTCGCCAAACTGATCTTTGATATCTTCCCAGCGGAAACCGCCTTGTGCGCCGCCAGCAGAGCTGCCACCAAAGCCGCCACCACCCTGACCGGCAAATGGATTGTTTAGCATGGCATCATATTCAGCGCGCTTATCTTTATCTCTAATAGTTTCATAAGCATTATTAATTTCAGCAATCTTATTATCAGCATCTGGGGCGTTGCTGACATCAGGATGATATTGACGTACCAGCTTACGGTATTTCTTTTTAATCTCAGCATCTGTGGCGTCTTTTTTGACCCCTAAAATGTCATAGTAATTTTTCTCTGCCATGTTATTTTTCCTTCTTATAGTATTTATTACTGATCATTTATTTAATACATAATATGGCGGCAATGATTCAATGTTTTTTTTTAGCCTTTACGGATTTTGGTATCCCAGCGTCCATTGGTGGGCAATATAAAGTCATCGCTATTGAGCTTTATACACAAATATTAGGCGCGTCTCCTTCGTTTGAAAAAGGGGCGGTGGTCGCACTGTTTATGCTCATTCCATCGGTATTGAGTATTGCCATACTCTGGTATGTCGCGCGCTTTAATATCCGCTACGATTCGGTTGAAAATATCGACTTGCCTTCTTCGAAAATCAAAGACCGAGTATTAGCCGTATTATCGAGCGTTATCTTGTTTTGCTTACTGATGGTCTTTGCGGTGATATTTATCATTCCATGGATAAAGACATGGCCTTATCAAATGCAATTCAGCACGGAAACCGTCAGCAAGGTTTTAGAATCTGCCAATCTAATGCGGGTCTATAAAAACTCACTCATCGTAGCGGTATTGACGGCTATCTTCGGTACCTTAATCACTTACTTTTCAGCGTTATTATGCGAGCGCTCAGGTTTATTCAGAATTGGTAAATTCAGTATCCAGAGTTCAGCTTTGGTCACCAACACCGTACCAGGGATGGTCGTGGGAATTGCCTATCTTATGATGCTTTCAGGCTCAGCAATTGCCAATACTATTTTTATTATCGTGATAAGCAACATCATTCACTACTTCGCCACCCCTTATCTGATGAGTAAAAACGCACTGGCTAAAATGAACTTAGGCTGGGAGACGACGGCGAGTTTATTGGGTGATTCATGGTTTACGACCCTGCGGCGCATTGTGATTCCCAATTCATTTTTTACCTTAATTGAAGTGGCCTCGTTTTATTTTATCAGTGCCATGGTAACGATTAGCGCGGTTATCTTTATCTCTGGTGCCAAAACCATGGTGCTCACCACCAAAATCGTAGAGTTACAGCACTTTGCGCGCTTTGATGAGATTTTTATCTTATCGCTGATGATATTACTGACCAATATCTGCGCCTTGATACTGTTTGCCATCATTCGTCATATACATAGCCGACGACTCTACGGTACACCGAAAGCTAAAGATGGGACGCTTGTTGCGCCAACGACGACTTAAGCATAGTTATCGACCATACAAATCAAACTTTAATCATTAAAACTCAATAAAATCTATAGGATAAAAAATGTTTTCATTAAAAACGTTAATAATAGGTCTCACGTGCGGCATTATTTTGACCGGCTGTAGCTCAGCTTCTTCAGAGGGAAATAGCGCAGAGGAGGTCATCATCTATAGCAATGCCGACGAAGAAGCGGTAGAGGTTATTCAGGAAGTATTAGATAAAGCTGGGTATGAAGGTCAATATATATTTCAATCCTTTGGTACGGGTGAGCTTGGCGGGCGTTTATTGGCCGAAGGTAAGAACATAGAGGCAGATTTAGTCACCATGAGCTCATTTTATTTAGAGAGCGCGCAGGCAAAACATTCGATGTTTAAGGATGTCAGCTTTGAGGTCAATCCCCAAGTAGCGGTTCCTAGTTACTATGCACCCATTCTAAGCTTTACTGGCGCGATTATTTTAAACACCAAAGAGATGGCCGCGCAAAATTTGCCTAGACCAGCCAGTGCCAAAGATTTGGCAAAACCCATCTATAAAAATAAACTTGCCATGGTTGATCCCAATGGCTCATCGACCGGTTGGTTATTTGTGCAGAATATCACTGCTACCTATGGCATGGATGCCGAGGGGCAAACCATCATGAATAATATTCGTGAAAACGCGGGGCCAAATTTAGAATTATCAGGGTCAGGTCCATTGAAGAAAGTAATGGCAGGTGAAGTGCCTATTGGCTTTGGCATGCGCCATCAAGCAGTCGTTAATAAAGCAGAAGGACTGCCTATTGATTACATCGATCCTAGCGAAGGTAACTATACGCTGAGTGAGTCGGTTGCTGTCATCGATAAAGGCGATAAAACCAATAAAAATGCGATGAAAATGGCCGAAATCATCGTCAAAAATGCGCGACCGCAACTGTTAGAAATATATCCAAATATCATCTATGACGGTGAAACTGTTGCATCTGAGAATCAAATCAAAAATGTAAAAACCTATGCTGAGCCACTTACCGCTGAGCTATTAGATAAGCACAGAGCATTTTTTCACGGTCAAAAGCTATAAGCGTTGCAACCAGGGCTGGCTAAATTTGAGATATAAGTTCTAAGCTTCCTAAAAAAATAGCATTTAAAAGTAAATAAAATTAAGGAACATCAAAGTGCAGTTAACAAGCAAATTGTCTGAAAAAAAATACGATGTGGTAATCGTCGGTGGTGGCATCGTCGGTCTTGCCAGCGCTTATGCTGCGGTTAAAAAAGGTCTGAGTGTGGCGTTGGTCGAGCGTGAGTCACAAAATAAAGATGCGTCAGTACGTAATTTTGGTTTTGTCACCGTGAGTGGGCAGCAAAGTGGCGCGCATTGGCAGCGAGCCATGCATACGCGTAATATCTGGGCAGATATTGCTCCCAAAGCAGGTATCGAGGTGGAGCATAGCGGTCTGCATATGCTCATTCAACGCCCGGAAGCGATGGATATCGCTGAAGCATTTTTACAAACAGAGATGGGCGCGTCTTGTCGATTGCTGACGCAAGCTGAAATAGCAGAAAATACGCCTTATCTTAAAGACGGTTTGGGGGTGTTATATAGTCCTCATGAGCTCAGAGTCGAATCAAAAACCGCCATTGGCAAACTGGCGAATTGGCTAAGTCGAGCGCATGGCGTAGATTTTTATAATAAAACCACTGTGCATTCCATCGAGCTACCTATCGTTCATACCAGTCGTGGTACGCTGCAAGCAGAGCATTGTGTGGTCTGTCCCGGTACAGACTTGCATAGCTTATATCCAGAGACTTTAGCGCAGGCTAAGGCCAAACTTTGCACGCTCAATATGATGCGTGTCATGCCAAAAAAAGCATTTAAGCTAAATGCAGCGGTGATGTCGGATTTAAGCTTTGCTCGTTATGATGGATTTGCCCAATTACCTGAAGCCCAAAGGTTAATCTCATTGCTGGATAATATTCAGTCAGCTGAGCGCAAAGCAGGCGTCCATCTGATTGTAGTGCAATCTGCTGACGGTTCTCTCATCATTGGTGATAGCCATGATTATAACGATAGAGAGCTGCCATTTAGAGATGTGCGAGTTGATGATTTAATCATTAACGAGTTCCATCAAGTCATGGATGTTGGCGAGATTGATATCGTGCAGCATTGGTTAGGTGTTTATCCCAGCGGTGATAACGTGGTTTTTAAAGCCTCACCAGAAAAAGGCGTGGTTGTCGGCTCTGTCACTAGCGGCGCTGGCGCATCGACAGGCTTTGCATTTGGTGAAGAGTTAATTCATTTCGTATTGGAGTCAAAATAATGAGTACAGATATTAATAGTATTAAAGAACCATTCAATCATATTAAATTATGCGTTTTTGATATGGCAGGCACGACTGTCAATGAAGACAATCTCGTTTATAAAACAGTACGCGATGCGATCAATCAAGCGCTTAGCGATGGCGATAAAGCGGATAAAGAAGTTGATTTAGATATCTGCTTAGAATTTGGCGCTGGCAAGGAAAAACGTCAAGCGATCAATGACATACTGAATGAATTAGATATCGCTGAGGCTGATATTAAGTCACTTACCGATACCGCATTTACGATTTTCAAAACTCACTTGGCAGAGGCTTATACAGCAGATACTTTGGCTACCTTTGATGGCATGCTGGAGCTGTTTAATAAGCTAAAAGCCAGTGGTAGAACAGTGGTTTTAAATACGGGCTATGACGCAAAGACTGCCAATAAGATATTAGACATTTTAGGGTGGTCAGTAGGTCGCGAGATTGATGCACTAATTACAGCTGATGATGTGGTGAATGGTCGCCCTGCGCCAGATATGATTACGCTTGCCATGGATAAATTTGGTATTGAGGATTCAAAACAAGTGTTAAAAGCAGGGGATAGTGGCATCGATATCGGAGAAGGGGAAAATGCCAATTGTGGCTTATGTATAGGCGTGTTGACCGGCGCGCAAACCAAAGCACAGCTTGAAAAGTCCTTGCCAGATATAGTATTGGATAAATTGACTGATATGGCTCAGTTGATTTAAAAATCAATCTATAAGGCAAGTCTATAAAGTAATACTCTGCTGAAAGCCTTCTACGTTATGTAAAAATAGCGAAGAGGGCTTTTCACCATTTTAACGAATGAATAATTGATAGGGTATCAGCCCTTGATTGATAGCTATAAAGAAAGGCTATTACGCTTGCTGATCTAAGGTAATAACCGCCTGCTTTAACCACGTGCCAGCCTTACCTAACGGTTTTTCTTTATGCCAAATCAGCTCAACCGCAACGGGCCAACTGTGCTTATCAAAATCCAGTTTTGGCGACACCAAAGAGCCATCCTTTAACGCATCAACGATAATATGCTCAGGCACCAATGCCCAACCAAGGTTACGCTGGACAAGCTCAATAATCACCCACTGACTCTCAACCCACCATACATCGGCGGCAACCCGTAGGCGTGATTTTTCTTTACTCTCGTTGCGCGTTGCAACAATGAGCTGACGATATCTTTTTAAGTCCTCCCAGCTGACCACTCGGTTTGCTATTTCATGCTCAGGGGCACAAACCATCTTAAGCGGAATCCAGCCTAAGGTATGAAACCTAATAGCCGATGGCAAATCCTCTTGGCTCCACGTAATGCCTAGATCCGCGCGCTTTTCTAAAATCAAACGACTAACATCTTCCATGATGGGCAACAGCAATTCTAACTCCACAGTAGGAAACAAGTTATCAAACTCATCGAGCAATCGCGCCAGCCACTCTGACGGATAAAGGTCATCGACTGCCAGCACCAAACGGCTTTCGACACCTTCACTTAAGCTTTTGGCCACCCCGAAGAAATGCGCGCAGCGCTCCAGTATTAAATACGCTTCAGCTAGCAGCCGTTTGCCTTCCTCCGTCAATTCAGGATAGCGACTATTTCGAGTAAATAACACGTTGTCCAAGTCGATTTCTAAATTTGCCACCGCCGCACTAACCGATGATTGTGCTTTGCCAAGCCGCCGTCCTGCTGCCGAAAACGAGCCAGTCTCTACCGTTGCCACAAATGCTTGTAGTTGCTCTAAAGAAAAGTTCATGTATCGGTTTTTCCTATAGACAGTAACTTTGATCTATTAGTTTAACAGATACAATAGAGTCAACTAAGTAATATGAATGTATATTCTATAAGGATTAATCATGCGAACTCATAGAGATCGTATACGTCACGCTGTTGGATTTGAAATAATTGCATTAATACTATCCATTCCCATTATGAGCTTCTTTTTCGATTTTGATATCAAAGATATCGGTGTTATTGCCATCGTAGGCTCTATCATAGCGACTATATGGAACTACGGTTTCAATATTGTTTTTGATAAAGGCATGGTAAAGTTTAAACGCAGCACATTTAAGACCCCAGCGATTCGAGTGCTTCATGTACTGCTATTTGAGGGCGGTTTGCTGCTTCTATATCTGCCCATGGTCTCATGGTATCTTGGCATTAGTTTATGGCAAGCCTTTATTATGGATGCGTCATTGGTTGGATTTTATTTGGCTTATACCTTCTCTTATAACTGGGCTTATGACAAGATTTTCCCGATACAGTATTTTAAATATGTAAAAAATAGCGCGGTTTCTATATAAGTCGAGCTAACAATAATTTAGGTTATGTCTGATATTAATAACTGTTATAAAGAATCGCTGTAAACACCTGCTGTAAATAAGTGCTAAAAAAGCTTTCAAGCTATAAGATATATAGCTTGAAAGCTTTTTTGCTTTAAGGTTAAGCAAGTCTGTATATGACGCCTGTGCTTGGTATCGATTTTGAAATCCTAATCATTTTATTCAAAAAATATAGATTGCCTATCGGTGCAGAATAATTGTATTTACAATAAAGGCTGCGAGGTTAGATATTGAACAAAAGACAAGCATAAAAGATGTCATAACTGGTTACGATTCTTTAAAAACAGTCTTAGTGGATGGCGAAAAAAAGGCGTATAAGTATTATCGTTACTCCTTTCATGGAATTAGGCTATGCATCCAGCCCTGCCGTATCGGCTGTTGAATAAGTTCACGATTGTTATTGGCGCCATTGGCGTTGGAATTGCCTTAGTCGATAGTGGTTTTACGCTCACGACATGGCTACAGCATATTTTTCATATTTTTTATTTAACGATTATTTTATTGGGTTTTGTGGCCACGGTAGGGCGCTATATGCGCTCAAAGTCGCGCTTGTCGGTCAATAAAGTTGCAGTTTTCGATTTACTAACCAGTGTCGCTATTGTTGTGCTATTGGCGGTGCATTTCTTTGAGCTGGCGCGCTCCGGATTATCGATGCCGGTAGATGGTTTTATTGCGATTAAGATTGCTGTTTTTGTCACCTTTATCCGTGAGATATCGGACAATAATTTCAGCCTTAATCGGGCTTTTTTAAACCCGGGTCAATTTTTTATCTTAAGTTTTTTGTCCGTGGTATTGGTCGGAGCATTGCTGCTGATGATGCCCAATGCCACCACTGAGCCGATATCCTTTGTCGATGCGCTATTTACGGCCACTAGTGCAGTCTGTGTGACAGGGCTGATTGTGGTGGATACGGCGACCCGTTTTACCACGTTTGGGCAGCTGATTATCATCGGGCTGATTCAAATTGGCGGTTTGGGTATTCTGACCTTTGTGACCTACTTTAGTTACTTTTTTAAGGGCGGCGTCAGTTATGAGACGCAGCTTAGTATCAGTGAAATGAACGTCTCACGACGGATGGGCGATATGGTCACCACCCTTAAGTCCATTTTATATGTGACTTTTGGGGTTGAGGCACTGGCTGCGATTTTGATTTATATTAGTATCTATGATTTACCCGGGATGAGCTTTACACAAAGGCTGTTTTTTGCGATATTTCATGCCATCTCTGCTTTTTGTAATGCAGGATTTTCGACCTTTAGCGCCGGCTTATACGATGAGTCGCTACGCTTTAATTATCCGCTACAGCTTATTATTAGTACCACTTTCTTATTTGGCGGCATGGGTTTTATCATTGTCGTCAATCTATTGCGCTTTCTGCGTCACCGGGCCCAAAGGGCGATTTTCCAAAATGATCCACGTTACGGCTATCAGCCGTGGCTACTGAGTATCAATAGCCGTATTACGTTAATTACCTCTGGTGCTTTATTATTAATTGGTGTGGTCGGGGTCATGCTGTTTGAATATAACGGCATCCTTGCTGAGCATCAGAGTTTTTACGCTAAGCTAATCACAGGGCTATTTACGGCGGCCACTCCGCGTACCGCAGGTTTTAATATTGCCGATATGGATGCGCTCGCGTTTCCGACTATTATGCTGACGATTTTTTTGATGTGGATTGGTGCTTCACCAAATTCTACCGGCGGCGGTATAAAAACCAGCACCTTTGCCATTGCAGTGTTAAACACCTTGAGCTTAGCCCGTGGTCAGACCAAGGTTGAAGTGTTTCAGCGCGAGATTGCTGACATCTCTATTCGTCGGGCGTTTTCCATTATGTGGCTGTCTTTATTTGTGATTGGCATGGGGGTCACTCTTATCAGTTACGATCAGCCCGAGCTTGATTTGATTAAAGTGATTTTTGAATGCTTTTCTGCCTATAGTACGGTTGGTTTGAGCTTAAATTTGACCACCGAGCTATCGACCTTTAATAAGCTGGTTGTCTCGGTGATTATGTTTGTTGGGCGGGTGGGGATGTTGACGATATTTATTGCGTTACTGAAGAATAGATATCAGCGTAACTATCGTTATCCGACTGAAGAGATTACTATCAATTAACTTAATGTTAATTAAAAAATGTTAATTAAAAAATAATTTATAACTCATTAGGCATTAACTAAACACGTCGCAATTGCTGCTTTTACGGTGGCATGAGTGACAAGGAATATTATGAAATACATCATTGCAGGTTTGGGTAGTTTTGGGTCTTCGTTAGGCATGGCGTTGACGAGCCAAGGTCTTGAAGTCATCGCCATTGATAGCAGCATGCAAAAGGTTGAAGCGTATAAAGAAGCCATCACTCATACTATCTGCATGGATGCCACCGACGAATATACGGTCAATGGCTTGCCTATTATGGATACCGATATAGTGGTGGTGGCGATTGGGGAAAACGAAGGGGCCAACATTATGGCAACGGCGTTGTTTAAAACTTTAAAAGCAAAGCGCTTAATCAGTCGTAGTATCAACCCCTTACATGAAAAAGTACTGCAAGCGATTGGGGTCGACGATATTTTTCATCCTGAAAAAGAATCGGCGATGCGCTGGGCAAAACGGCTGTCATTGCGTTATTTCGTTGATTCTTTTGAATTGACTGACAACTTTAGTATTGTCGAGATTGCTATTCCTACTCCTTTGATTGGCAAACAAATAGCGACATTACAGCTAGAAAATAAGTTTAATATCAAACTATTGAGTACCATGCGCTATGAGCATTATGAAGACAGCTTTGGCCGTCAGCGAAGCAAACCCAGTATTCAGGGACTAGCGACACCAGAGCAAGTGCTACAAGAAAATGATGTGCTAGTGGTATATGGCGCTAACAAACATATCAATACTTTTTTACGTAGTGTAGGGGTTAAAGTACACTAATCGCTAGGGATAACGTTATGAATAAGTGCTGCATATCCGTGCTATGTCTTGCCAGTCTCATGCTGTTCAGCGGCTGTGATGAGTCGAAACAAAACCCGAATGTCATGTTTTCAGAGAAGCATCAAGACCCCATTCAAGAGCTTGAGAAGCGGTCTAAAAAAGTCGATCATAGCCAGTTTGGCTATAAACAAACCTTTTATGTGCCAATTTACTCAGATATTTATACCGATAGGGATAATCGTAAGGTTTTATTATCAGCAACTTTGAGCGTGCGCAATACCACCTTAAAAAAATCGCTATATATTAATAAGACAGATTATTACAGTACCGATGGCGACCTTGTAAAGTCGTATTTAAAAGAGCCTATTGAGCTGCCCGCTATGGCGACGTTAAATTATATCGTCGAAAAAGAAGAGGATAAAGGGGGTTCTGGGGCAAAATTCATCATTGAAGTTGAAGGGATAGATGAAACCGTCAAGCCCGTCATTGAGGCCGTGATGATCGGTAATTTTAGCAATAAAGGCTTTGCTTTTAGTACGCAGGGTACGCCGGTTTTGTAGTGATGGCTGTTTATGCTTTATTAATATGGATAATCCAAATTTAGGAGAGTTGCCATGTTAGATTTTACCCAAGGCTCATCTTTAGCAACTATTAAAACAGTACTATTTACTACTGTATTGCTCGGTACGGTGCAACTGCTGGCAGGCTGTGACTCGCAGCCTGCAAATTCAAATGAAAATGATAATGTCACGGCGCAAACGGATAATATAGATAAAAATACGGCTGAGAAAGATAATGCGTCTATCAATTCTAGTTCTATAAATCCTGCGCCTATAAGTCCTGCTAATGCGGATAAAGCACAGAATAACGAAGCAGAAAAGTTATCTAATGATAAAACCGTCAATCCATCAGGCTACCAAAAGCTAAGCTTTGGGCAGATTATTACCCCTGAATTACTAAATGAGCTAGGACTGACCAAAGAAAGAACTGACAACGAGCAGTGCTATTACGTCAGTAATCCAGCCCTAAGCTATGTGGATAAAGAATACGGTAAACGTGCCTCTGTGCTCTATCAAATCATCGATAACAAAGTTGCTCTTATTGCTATTCAGGATCCAAATATACCCTTTTATACAGACATCCATGTTGGCGATGCAGTGACAGAGGTGATGAAAGCGCATAACAACGAGCTGACTTATGAAGTCGATAAGTATGCGGTTGATGGTGACTACTATAGCCTGATTGCTAACGTTAACTTCGAGGTGCTAAAAGAGCCACAACTCGGAGAGTTGTTAAAAGCCGAAAACATCAAGCTGAATAATAAAGAAGACAAGTTGCCCATACAGATTGAATATCATATCAAGGGCGGTCAAAAGCTGAATGGTTATAGAATTAACTCAACAGAGTGGACGGCAGATAATCGGAGCTTATTAAAGGGAGAGGTTGAAAGTATTGATATTGGGTTACCAGATGCTATCTATTTGGTCGAAGGTTGCTCTTAAGGCGTCAATATAAATAACGTAGCGCTTTATATGCTTAGATTAACATATCAAAAACAGCATGGTTTTTTAAAGATTATTATCTAAAAATTTGTCATCAAGTTGTCATGGAGTTTCAGTAGACTCAAACATAAATCGTATATTGGTCGTTATAACGATAACGCCGCGATATTTTTTATGCCAACTCAGCCTACTAAATCCAGCCTAACAAGGTGACTGAACATGACCTCATTGAATAACAAGCAAACGCTTGCGCACGAAGTTATTGAAGATTCTAACCCGACTGATAATATTGACTTTCAAACCATTATCAATCGCCGTATGAATCGCCGCAGTATCCTCAAAGGTGGCACAGGGTTGACGGCGGCGGCGTTTTTTGGCGCACTACCTTTGGTCGGCTGTAGCGACGATGATGATAGCAATTTACCTGTTAAACCCAGCGACGATAACAGTGCCGCTATTCCTGCGCAAGGTGACTTAAAACGTCCTGAGACTTTGAAGTTTACAGCCGTACCGCATTCAAAAGCTGACACGATGAGCGTGGCAGCAGGTTATAAAGCCGAGATGATATTACCACTAGGCATGCCGCTGATATCTGGTATCGAGGATTGGAAAGACAATCGCGAGCAGTCCGCTGAGTCGTTTGAGTGGCGTATGGGTGACAACCATGATGGCATGTGGTTTTTTGGTAAAAACGGCAATGCGTACGATGCCAAAGCGTCAGAAAATGGTCTGCTAGTCATGAATCATGAATATGTAAACAGTAGTGAGCTTAGCCCGTTTGGTTATCATGTCATCCAAGATAGTAACGCTGCACCCATCTTTCAAAACCGTCGCCTTGCAAGTGACGTGCGCCGCGAGGTCAACTTCCATGGGGTCGCTGTGGTTGATATTCGCCGCCGCGCTGATGGTATGGGTTATGAGATGGTACCCAATTTGAAATACAATCGCCGCATTACCAGCAGTACGACTGCCCAATTAACAGGTCCTGTTGCGGGATCTGATTTGGTTAAGACCAAGTTTGATCCGATAGGGTTTCAAACTCGCGGCATTAATAATAACTGCGGTGCAGGTCTCTCACCTTGGGGCACTTATCTGACCACAGAAGAGAACTTTTTAGGGGTTTTTGCCCGTGGACAAGATGCCAATCAATTGAGCGCTGGACACAACTACGGTCGTGAGCGCTACGGGGCGACAGAGGATTTCCCCGGTTGGGAATATCTGTGGCATACGCCTGATGCCAAAGATGCTGCTATCCCTGACGAGTTTTCACGTTGGGATATGACCGCCGTGGGTGCCAGCGCTGCCGATGACTACCGTCATGCATTCAATACCTTTGGTTATATCACCGAGATTGACCCTTTTGACCAACATTCTATACCGCAAAAACGCACGGCATTGGGTCGTTTTGCTCACGAAAACTGTGCCTATGCGCCTGTTGAACAAGGTAAACCCGTGGTCTTTTATATGGGCGATGATGCCCGCGGCGAATATATTTATAAATTCGTCTCAAAAGCCACGTGGTCAAATGCTGATATTGGCGGCGGCTTAAAAGCGGGCAATAAATATTTGGACGATGGCACGCTATATGTTGCTATTTTTAATGAAGATGGCAGCGGGGCGTGGAAAGCACTTGTCCATGGTCAAAATGGACTGGATGCCTCTAATACTGTCTTGCCGTTTCATGGACAAGATGAGGTATTGGTCTTTGCTCGTGCCGCGGCTGATGTCGTTGGGGCGACTAAGATGGATCGACCTGAATGGGTATCGGTCAGCCCAATAACGGGTGAGGTATATGTGACCTTGACCAATAATAAATATCGCGGCGTAAGTGATGATCAACCGCTCTCAGCGTCGAATCCACGCAGCTATCAAGTTGGCGGCAAAGTGCGCGGTAATGACAATGGTCATATCATTCGCTGGGCAGAAGCAGGCGGCAATCATGCAGCTACAAGTTTTGAGTGGGATATTTATTTGTTTGCCTCGCCAAGTGATTTGTCAGCGGAGAACTTATCACAGCTAAATGACAACAACGATTTATCGTCGCCAGACGGACTGTATTTTGATCCACGCGGGGTGTTATGGATTCAGACAGATGATGGCGCTTATACGGATACCAGCAGTTGTATGTTGCTTGCGGCACTACCGGGCACAGTCAGCGATGGTTCGCTTATGACCACTTCAGCAGGGCAGCAAACCCGAGTCGGCATGCCTGCCAGTAATGACAATATCAAACGCTTTTTCGTCGGTCCTGAGGGCTGCGAGGTGACCGGTATCACCATGACACCAGACTTTAAAACCCTCTTTATTAACATTCAACATCCAGGCAACAGCTGGGGCGCCGTTGCAGGTGGCAGTACCCCGCGCTCAGCGACGGTCATGATTACGCGTGAAGATGGCGATGTGATATTGGCTGAGTCATTTGATACCGTAAGCAGTAGCACTTAACAGTAGTAGCACTTAAGAATCCTCTTAATCTTCAACAAAAAAACCAATATGCTTGATATTCTTTTCTCTGTTTATAGGGAATAAGGATGCAAGTATATTGGTTATTGTGTTTTTAAACGTCAGTTTTAAGAATATATTATGCGTTCAGTTGTTACTTTGCTTAGGTATGCCACTGACCTTGAACCATAATACCTGCAATAGGGTTTAGCCCCATTTGATAAGCAAGGTCAGCAGGGCGGGCGATATCCCATAATGCCAAATCAGCATCGTAACCCACTTCTATTTTGCCTTTTTTGGCTAGACCTAACGCTTGTGCCGCATGAACAGTTGCCCCTGCCAATACTTCTTCAGTAGTGAGATGAAATAGTGTACAGCCCATATTCATTGCTAATAACAGCGAGGTGAGTGGCGAAGTACCGGGGTTGCAATCTGTTGAAACGGCAATCGGAACTTGATGTTTGCGCAATGCTTCTATCGGTGGCAACTTAGTATCACGTAGCGTATAAAAAGCACCCGGCAATAGCACCGCCACCGTGTTGCTTGCAGCCATTTTTTTAATATCGTCTTCTACTAAGTGCTCAAGATGGTCGCTTGATAGCCCTTGGTATGCTGCTACCAAAGCACTGGCGCCTATATTTGATAACTGCTCGGAATGCAACTTAACTGGCAAGTCTAATGAACGAGCGACTTCAAAGACGCGCTTAATCTGCTCAGCAGTAAAGGCGATGTTTTCGCAGAAGCCATCGACCGCATCGACCAAGCCCTCGCTATGCAGGATTGGCAACCACTGGCAAACTTGCTCGATATATGCATCGGCATTGTCTTTATATTCTGGCGGTAGAGCATGGGCGGCCAAATAAGTGGTGCTGACATGAATGTTGTGTTTGTCACCGAGTGCGCGGGCGACTTTTAGCATTTTGCGTTCAGTTTCTAGGTCCAGTCCATAGCCAGATTTGATTTCGACACTAGTCACGCCTTCTTTGATGAGCGCGAGCAGACGTTTTTCACTTTGCGCAAACAATTCTTCCTCATTCGCTGCGCGGGTGGCGCTAACGGTTGAGACAATGCCGCCACCTTGTGCCGCGATATCTTGATAACTGGCACCTTGCAATCGCGCTTCGAACTCGTTGCTGCGGTTACCGCCATAAACGATATGGGTATGACAATCGATGAGTCCAGGCGTGACCCAGTTGCTATTAACGTCTTTGATTTGATCGCTTTTATAATGAGTAAGATGCGGCTTTATTTGCTCATGCGTACCAACCCATGCAATTTTGCCGTCTTTGATACCGATAGCGGCGTTTTCTAACTGACCATAAGGGGTGCTTTTTTCTTGGTTGTCATTATAAATATCAAACCCGTATTGCGCTGAAAAGGTTGCGAGATTGGCATTGATAATGAGGTGGTCAAACGACGTCAGAGTGGAATCATTTATATGCATTTGGTCTGTAGGATTTGTTGTGTTAGTCATGATGTGCTCCTGCTTATTTTGAAGCTAGTGCGTTTCGGTGGTAAGTAAATGCTGCTCGATAATAGTCGCCAAGAGGCGAGCGGCAACTTTACAGCTGCGTCCATCAACATCAAAGGTCGGGTTAATCTCGGCAATATCAGCCATCTTTACTTTGCCTGATGCCATGATACGTTTGACCGCGCGCTCAACGAAACTGAGCTCGATACCATAGGCGGCGGGCGCACTGACACCAGGAACGACGCTCGATGGCAAGCAATCCATATCAATAGTTAAGTAGACCACATCAACTTCGTTGATAAAATCCTCTATTTGAGCAGCAATTCTTTTCCATTTCTTATTGGTGCAATCTTCGTCACTGATAATGTGTACGCCTAACTGCTCAGCACGGTCAAAGAGAGCGGCAGTATTTGAAAACCGACTGACGCCGATACAGCAATAGTGGAATGGCTGATCCTGTTCATCAAGGTGCTCGGCTATTTGGCGAAATGGCGTACCAGACGTTGCCACATCAGATTGGCGAATGTCCAAATGCGCATCAAAGTTAATCACCCCGATGCTAGGCATTGTTCTCGCATGGCTTTTAACATGGCTTTCAACATTATTTTTGACATCATTTTTAACATTCCTTTCGATATTGCTAACGTCATTAGTAGGCTGATCGGTTTCTGATGACAGCGCCTGCCATAATCCTAAAAAACTGCCATAAGCGATGGCATGACCACCACCAAGCCCGATAGGTAAACCGCCTTGCTTAATAATATGACTTATCTTATCGGCATACTTTACTTGGGCTTGCTCAAGGGTACGCTCGGCAAAGTCATCATTATCATGACAATGGATATCACCAGCATCACCCAATAAGGTTGGCAGTTGACCCTCATAGCGTTGTTGTAACTCAGCGATGACTGGTAGCGCAGCAAATGCCTGACGAATCAATGGAGGCGCAGCTCGTGCACCCACGCGTCCCTGATTACGTCTGACACCTTGGTCACAAGCGAACCCGACCAGTCCAATACGCTGGCCGTTCTGCTGACTGGTGCTATCAAAGGCATAAGGCTGGGCTATTTGATACCAGTAGCGGGCGCGCGCAGACTCAAACGGCTCTGCACGTCCTGTCCACCGACTCATATCAGCTGCAGTGTGGCTAACGGCTATTGTCATTGTTGACCTCCTTTCATAATATAAAACCTGACTCTCAATTTAGTATGGCCTATGTCAATAAAATTAGATAATTGAGAGTAGATTTTAAATATATAAAACTTTCCTATTTAGAATCATACCAATCGCTACGCAGTGATTGCCAATATTCGGTGAGCGTGCCATCTAATACCAGTTGTTTTGCTGCTTCAATATCAGGCGCTAGGTAGCGATCTTTATCATAAAAAGTGACTTGCTCGCGTAGTTTCTGATGCGCTGTCTGTAACGGCTCTGAGGTATTTAGTCCACGATGGAAGTCGATACCTTGACCAGCAGCCAAGAGCTCAATGCCGATAATGGTGGCGGTATTTTGCGCCATCTCATATAGGCGTCGTGCACAATAAGTTGCCATCGATACATGATCTTCTTGGTTGGCAGAGGTTGGAATGCTATCGACACTGCCTGGATGGGCGATAGACTTGTTTTCTGAAGCCAGAGCCGCTGCCGTCACATGAGCAATCATAAAGCCTGAGTTCACCCCAGCATTATTAACTAAGAATGGCGGTAAGCCGCCTGACAAGGTTGCATCAATCAATAAAGCCACACGGCGTTCAGACATAGAACCAATCTCAGCAATTGCCAAGGCTAAAATGTCTGCAGCAAAGGCAACTGGCTCGGCATGGAAATTACCACCCGAGATAGCAACAGGGCCATCATCATTAGTGAAGATAAGTGGGTTATCAGTCACCGCATTAGATTCAATTAATAAGGTTTTTCCCGCTTGGTTAATAATATCAAGGCAAGCGCCCATGACTTGTGGCTGGCAACGCAAGCAATAAGGGTCTTGTACTCTATCGTCTTGCTCGCCATCATGGGAGGCGCGGATTGCACTGCCTTTAATCAGCTGGCGATGCGCTTTAGCTATTTCAATTTGGCCATGATGACCACGTACTTCATGAATGCGTGCGTCAAATGGGGCATCCGAGCCTTTGGCGGCATCGATAGACATGGAGCCGACGATGGTGGCTGTCTCAAGTAAGTCCCGTGCTAAAAAATAACCACGCAATGCCAATGCCGTTGAGACTTGCGTACCGTTAATTAATGCCAACCCTTCTTTAGCCGCTAGGGTAATGGGCTCAAGACCATGCTGCGCTAACGCATCGGCAGCAGGTACTTTTTTGCCGCCAACATAGACATCGCCTTCGCCCATCATGGCCAGCGTCATATGCGATAAAGGTGCTAAGTCACCAGACGCGCCAACGGAGCCTTTAGCCGGAATGTTTGGCGTAATTTGATTGTTAATCAAACCGAGTAGGCTATCGACCACGACGCGGCGAACGCCAGAAACGCCTTGCGCTAAACTGGCAACTTTCATCACCATAATTAGCCGAACTACATTGTCTGGTAGCGCTTCACCCGTACCCACTGAGTGAGAAACGATAAGGTTACGCTGGAGTAGCTCAAGCTGATCATCACTGATACGGGTTTTTGCTAACAGGCCAAAACCGGTATTGATGCCATAAGCGCTTTTATCACGCGCAATGATGGTACGTACATCTTCGTGTGAGGCATCTATCGCTTCATAAGCGCTTTCAGGTAGTGTCAATATGACAGGTTGCTCATAAATATCGCGCAACATCTCGAAGCTTAATTGGCGTGGGTGTAGGGTTAGTTTTTTGATAGTGGTCATGCGAGTTATCCTAGTTATATAATTATTTATTTTTATAGTGTAAAAGTGGTTTGTTCTATTTAATCATCGGTAGATTTAAGCCATAGTCTTTTGCTGTTTTGATGGCCAGCTTATAACCTGCATCCGCATGACGCATCACTCCTGAGCCGCAATCATTGACCAGTACTCGCGCCAAGCGCTTAGCAGCGGCATCTGTGCCGTCAGCGACGATGACCATGCCAGAGTGCTGCGAGTAACCCATGCCAACACCGCCGCCATGGTGCAATGACACCCAAGTGGCGCCGCCTGCGACATTGAGCATGCCGTTTAATAGTGCCCAGTCAGATACCGCATCTGAGCCATCTTTCATGTTTTCTGTTTCGCGGTTTGGACTGGCAACAGAGCCAGTATCCAAATGGTCACGACCGATAACGATAGGACCTTTTAATTCACCGTTTTTGACCATCTCATTAAAAGCAAGACCTGCTTTATCACGCTCACCTAAGCCTAACCAGCAGATACGTGCTGGCAAGCCTTGAAATTGAATGCGTTCTCTCGCCATGTCTAACCAGCGATGAATATGTTTGTTTTCAGGGAACAGCTCTTTAATTTTTTGATCGGTTTTGTAGATATCTTCTGGATCGCCTGATAATGCGACCCAGCGGAATGGCCCTTTACCTTGGCAAAACAGCGGACGAATATAGGCAGGGACAAAACCTGGGAAATTAAAAGCATCTTTAACTCCTTGATCAAACGCAACTTGGCGAATGTTATTACCATAATCAGTCGTTGGAATGTCCATTGCTTGCAAGTCCAGCATCGCCTGTACGTGTACGGCACAAGACGCTGCGGCAGCTTTGGTTAAGGCGGCATGTTGGTCTGGATTTTCTTGAGCGGCTTTCCATTCTTCAACTGTCCAACCACTTGGTAGATAGCCATTGATCAAATCATGAGCAGAAGTTTGATCAGTGACCAAGTCAGGTTTTATCTCGCCTGCGTTAGCGCGCTTGACCATCTCAGGCAAGATATCTGCGGCATTACCAAGTAGCGCGATTGAGACCGCTTCACCCGCGGCGGTATGCTGCTTAATCAGCTCATAAGCATGGTCAAGATCGTCTGCTTGTTTATCGACGTAACCCGTACGCAAACGGAAATCAATACTAGATTGCTGGCACTCAATGTTTAGAGAGGTCGCACCAGCAAAAGTCGCGGCTAATGGCTGTGCGCCGCCCATACCACCAAGACCTGCGGTCAAAATCCAACGTCCTGCCCAGCTGCCGTCATAATGCTGGCGACCTGCTTCTACAAAAGTCTCATAAGTACCTTGGACGATGCCTTGGGTGCCGATATATATCCAGCTACCAGCGGTCATCTGGCCGTACATAAATAAGTCTTTGCGATCTAGCTCGTTGAAATGCTCCCACGTTGCCCAACGCGGGACAAGATTGGAGTTGGCAATTAATACGCGCGGCGCATTTTCATGAGTTTGAAAGACACCAACCGGTTTGCCTGATTGCACTAATAGTGTCTCATCGTCTTCTAATTCTTTGAGTGACGCGAGGATTTGATCATAGCTTTCCCAGTTACGGGCTGCGCGTCCGATACCGCCATACACGACTAAGCTTTTTGGGTTTTCAGCCACATCAGGGTGTAGGTTGTTCTGCAGCATGCGATAAGGCGCTTCGGTCAGCCAACTTTTGCAGTTTAATGTACTGCCAGTAGGTGCAGCGATATTGCGACTCTCATCACGGCGGGTGAATTTATTATTGTTGCTTGTGGCGTTTCTGCTCAATCCATTATCGGTAGTCATGCTCAAATCCTTGTGATTGTTTATACAGTTTGCTAGTTGCCGTTTGTTGGCAGCATTATTTGGTGGTATTATTAATTTGTATATACAAATTATCAAAGATAATTTTTTCATGCAAGCATTTTTTTTATCAGTAGCTAAATTATTTATAACACTGCTTTATTCGATTGGCTGCTCTCATGGTGATTAGGATAATTGTCATGATATTATGTTGGCACTTTCGTAGTTGCATAAGTAAAGTTGACGGTTGAATATAAGCATGACAAAGGTGAAGCGTGATATGACAAAAACAGTTCCAGCCTATCAGCGGATTAAAAACGCAATCTTAGATAATATTCATTCTGGAAAATGGCAGGCGGGCGCAGCTATCTCCACCGAAATGGCGCTGGCAGAAGAGTTTGGGGTATCGCGAATGACAGTAAACCGCGCCCTAAAAGAACTAAGCGAGGAGCGAGTATTAGAGCGTCGGCAAGGGTCGGGGACATTTGTTGCACAGCAGCAGTTTAATCATACCTTTGTAGAAGTACGTAATATCGCTCAAGATTTAAAATCAGCCAATCGCGATTATCAGGCACAAGTGCCAAGCAAACGCGCTATTACTGCGAGCATGTTAGACGATGAGATGCGCCGTAAGTTTGACATTGATGAAGCAGTCTTTTCTTCTAATGCAAATGAAACTGATAGCACTACTAATAGCGCTGAAGCAGCGATTTTATATGAAGTAAAAATCATCCACTTTGCGGATGGTCAGCCGATACAGTTTGAAGAGCGCTGGGTCGATGCGACAAAAGTACCAGAATTTATTGAGCAAGATTTTAGTGTGGTAAATACCAGTGATTATCTGATTGCTAAGAGTCCGCTTGAGCGTGGTAGCTACACCATTCGAGCCTTAGCAGCGCCCGATGAGATTGCTGATGCACTACAGATTGCCCCTCAGTCACCGACGTTAGTATTGTGTCGTCAGACTTATTCGGCTGGTCAAGTATTGACCTTTGTGAAGATGTGGCATGCAGGCGATCGTTATCAATTCTCGGGAGAGTTATAGCTTTTATTGAGGTTGTCCTATTGCTTTTTGCTCATTTCAGATAATAAGTCGAGTTGTATTTCTTGTATCTCAGCGAGTCTATCCCATTGATGCATTAACAGATGATCCAATTTTTCATGCAAGTGTTGGATTTCAAGCTCAGCTTTTAAGTTAATTTGATAGTCATTTTCTGAACGTAACCGGTCTTTGGTTTCTTGCCTGTTTTGGCTCATCATAATCACAGGTGCTTGAATGGCAGCGATACAGGATAATATTAAATTCAATAGAATGAACGGGTAGGGATCAGCAGGACGGGCGACCATCACCACAGTATTGACGATGATCCAAATGGCTAGAAAAATAGCAAAACAGATGAGAAATGACCAACTACCACCAAAGGTTGCAATTTTATCTGCCAATCGTTCACCGAAAGTCCATTTTTGCTCTAGAGTCTTATCAATATTTTTGGTGATGAGTTCATGCTGTTGCATGCTTTTAATTAGTTCAGATTCAAGAACGGTCACCTCGCCTTTTTCAGACGTTAGCGATGAGTGCACATACTGCATTCGATACTTACTTAAATCTGTTTGGCAAATATAATCTGTAGGTAAGCATTCAGGGAAATCATGTAAAATCCCTTCTGTAATTGCCTGTCGTATGGTGCCTATAGGGGTAAGGGCTTTTATAGGATAATTTTGTCCGCAGACAATACAGTGATAAACGCCACTTTTTTTATTCATCGCCATATTCCCTTTCATCGCTATATTCCTTTAATGAAGCTGTTTTTACAATAAAACCATTTTTTATAATAAAATTATTCACTAGGGTCTGCACCCGGCGGGAAGTCATGACGCAGCTGCGCGACATTGGCAGCAGTCACTTTATCTGTAAAACCATTTAAATCACTATGTACATATTGAGTGACCGCTGCAATTTGCTCATCATTCATCATGCTATGAAATGAGGGCATACCGCGCAAGCCATTGATGACGACGCTAATAATGTAGTATTTAGACTGCATCTTGCTGTTGTTCGCGAGTGGCGGATAGTAACCCGCTCCTTGTGCGCCTTCGCCTTTAGACATATGACAGCCTGCGCAAGAGTCGTCGTAAAGTTTTTTGCCATCATTACTAAAAAACCCCGTCTTACCTTGTCCGCTGCCTTCAAATTTGGTCTGCCACTTTTGCAAATTTGTATCATCACTCATCTTTGCTATCGAGCTGACATCGACAATATTCATGGGCGGGCGAGTAAGTTCTTCTTTGGACATATAAACCGCGCCCCAAGCGCCATTATTACGGCTGGCCTGATTGTTAAAACTGTCATCAAAGACCATCGCCGTTGCTTGCAGGCTAGCAATGGTAGGAGCATTGGTTTTAGTATGTTGACTACAGCCTGATATAAAAGCCGTGCCACTTATTATTAATATAACTGGCAAGTGAGATGACTTATATAAGTTTAAATGCTTTGATTTTACTATTATCATGCCTGCTTACCTTAATTTTATACTGACTAAATACTGTCTGCTAACCAATGATTTTAAAAGTTGTTTATTAAACTAGCCTAGTTTTTTGGCTATTTGATGTAAGCGTTTGGCGGCATCTAGACCCGAGAGTATGGCGCCTTCTTGCCAAGCAGGAATGTGCGAGCAGTGTTCGCCTGCTAATACAATTCGGTGGTCGATGGCACATAACGTATCGTAATATTGCTCGCGGCTTGACTCACTCCAAAGCCCATAGCAGCCCAGTGACCAAGGGATACGATGCCAAGCGACTGAAGTACCCGAGCGAAACTCTTTGGTATATTGCGGATGGATGCGTTTGCCATATTCTAATGCCGCGTTGATGCGCTCTTTTGGCGTTAAGGAGTTAAACTTATAAGACGCTTCGCCAAAGCCATAAGCGCCAAGTAACACGCCCGACCCTGAGGTAAATAAATCTTGGGAAGGATAAGAGATTTGGGTAATCGGCAGATCAGTATAAGTGATGCCGCCATAAATCCATTCGTCCTCCTCCCAAAAGCGCCGTTTAAACTCAAGCCCGACTTTAAAGGAGCTATCGTAAGGAACAGCCGCCATCGCTTGCTTCATCGGCTCTGAGACATTGATATCAATTTGCGTCAATACTGACAGCGGAATCGTGCAAATACACCAATCGGCGCGAATGCTTTTAGCGCTACCTTCAGAATTACTGCTATTAGAATTACTGCTATTAGAATTACTGCTATTAGAATTACTGCTTTTAGCGTTAGCTGTATCGACATAATCAACGGTAACGCCGCTTTCATCTTGATGGATCTTAGTAACTTTGGCATTAAACGTAATCATATCGCGACACACGCGGGTGAAAGCATCGCCAATTTTCCCCATACCACCGACAGGCTGGAACATCGCGGGTTGATGCACGTAAACGGTATAATTGGCGTAGAGATCCGCCCACATGCCTGAATTTAATAACTTGCCCATCGGTATCGGAGTTGAAGGCTTGGCAGTAGGCATAAGCCCGCCACCGGGATAAACGCTATAGCCGCGATGTTTACTGGTCTCGGCGCTTTTGACATAACGATAATTATTATCCAGCACACCCCAACCTTTAAGACCTTCTAATAGTTTTTCTTTATCCTCTTGAGTAACGGTATCATCTAGGCGGCCTTTATTGACGGCTTTGGATAATAGCTCAGACACATAGCCGCGAATATCGCTTTGCACTTCACCCAAGCGCTGCGGCGCACCATTAAAATGATTGGTACGATGTAAATACGCACGGTCATTGGTTTGAATAAATGGTTGCAGGGCGACATTAAACTTTTTGCAATAATGAAACACCGCATAGTGATGCACGGGCAATCGCCAAGGTCCACCGTTGAAGTAATTGCCTTTTTTAAAGTCGCAAGTGACTTCTTCGCCGCCAAGCTCAGTATATTTATCGCCGCTATTTAATGTCCAGCTGCGTCCGCCACCACGATTTTGGTATTCAAGTACCGTCACTTTATAACCTGCTTTACGTAACTCGTAAGCTGCTGTAAGCCCGCCCAATCCTGCACCAAGGATAACGATGCTAGCGCCAGCAGGTGCGCCTTTCAGTTCTATCTCTTGTTTAAAGCTCGACTCGGAGGCGAAACCTAATGCAGTCATCGCTTGATACATAGCGGTTGCGCCAGCGGTTTTACCTATCATGGCGAGCAGTTGTCGCCGTGTCGGGGAGGACAGCAAGTCTTTCATTTAATCATCCTTATCGGGCTTATCATAAGTAGTAACGCAATGAGAAAGTCGGGAGGTTTAGGTTTCTATAGGTTTAGCGTTTCTCTTTGATCACACGTTTAACCTCTGCAGCAGTGACTTCGCTACTAGGTAAACCGCCGAAATTGACGCGTACGTAATTGGCAATACTGGCAATCTGTGCATGACTTAAGTCTTTCTTAAAACCGGGCATTTTGGGCGCCGTATTAAAAGCACCTTTTGCGCCAAAAGAAATCACGCCAATAAGCGCGTCAGGCTTAGCACGGCGAATGCTACTTAAGCCAACGATGGATGCATAACGGGCATCAGGCTGCGCATAACCGTCAACGCCATGACAGCTAGCGCAGTGAGTGAGATATAAGGATTTTGGCGAATCGCTACTATTAATAGAGCTGGTGCTTACGCTACTAGGAGCAAGGGTCGCATTGGCTTTTGCCTCGGCCAGATAGTCTTTTTGCTCAAGTAAGTTATAAGTAATAGAAGGGCTGATAGGATTTGGCAGCTTTGCAACGTTGACGGGTATCAAATAATCATCCGTCTTAATAGCGGGTACGACTTTTAGATAATTGGCTATTGCACTCAAATCTGCATCTGTAAGATAACGCGTACTATGAGCAACCGCTTCTGCCATAGGACCACCTGCATAAGCCCGTTTATCAAGCTTGCCAGTACGCAAATAGATGACGATGTCGCGCTCACTCCAACGCCCTATGCCAGTCTCATTATCAGGGGTGATGTTAGGCGCGAACCATTTACCGAGTGGCGCACCAGAGAGATAGCGAGCGTTATCAAGACCTTGAGTGAGATTGCGCGGCGTATGGCAGGTACCGCAGTGCTCTAGGTTATTAACCAGATACTCGCCGCGCTGCTGAATTGGCGTAAGATCGTCGCGATTCTCGGTAGCGGGCACATTGATAAGATTCCATACCAGCATGAAGCTGCGAATGTTTAAAGGGAAAGGTAGATGAGTTGTTTTTTCAGGCGGTTTGTCGACGATAGGAACAGTCTGAAAATAAGCAAATAAGGCACTGATATCAGCATCGCTCATGCCGTGATAAGACGGATAGGGCATAGCGGGATACAGATGATGGTTAGGAGAGCGACCTTTGCGTAGTGCTTTCTTAAGGTCAGCTTCGGTATAGTTGCCAATGCCATAGCGCTTGGACGGCGTGATATTGGTCGAATAAATATCGCCGATAGGCGTTTCGATGACCACGCCGCCGCTGTAATCCTCGCGGTGGCACGCCATACAGTCAGCAGTTCGCGCCACATAAGCGCCGCGATTGGCTAAATCGCTGTTACTAGGGCTGACATTAGGCAAGCTAATTCTAGCAGGCAAGTCAGTTATAGAAGGGTCTATATCTTTAGCCATAGCAGCGCTCGAATCAGGGCTGTAGGTCGCGCTAAGAATCAAGCTAAATGCCAATGCTGACATCGTGATAGAAAGTGGCTTCATAATATCCTTATAACACTAAGCAAATAATGCCTGTCAATCATCCTTGATTGCTCTTACTAAAATAAAACTATTTGCCCGTAATAGCTACTGTTTCATCGCTTCAACCTCAACGTTTAAATCAAGATTTTTGCTGAGACCAAACCATGAATATTTATTTATATTCCAATTGGTTCGGTCTATCGTGGTGGAAAACGCCCCAATACAAACCTCATTTTTGGCAGTAGCGCTTAGATAACAGTCGAATGCATTGGCGGTGAGACTGATAGGATGGGTCACACCATGTAAGGTTAAATTGCCATCGACACGCGTCACCTTACTTTTATTAAAGTGCCAGCTGGTGGATTGAAAGTGAGCAGAGGGAAAGCGCTCTATATCGAAAAAATCGACCCCTTTTAAATTTTTGTTAAAAATCTTACTGCCCGTATCCAAAGAGTTAATAGGTATAATTAATGAGATATCACCTGCTTTTAAAATTGCATCGTATTGCAATTGTCCTTTGACCTGATAGAAGCCGCCGGTCATAGCAGGACTTTTAAAACGTTCGATAGCAAAGCTTACATTTGTGTTATTCGGATTAATGATATAACTGGCCGCATAACTACCACCTATGGTGTTCACCATAATTAATAATATTAAGAACATCGGTAAGTAGCGGCTTTTTTTAATCTCTAATTTTTTATTCCTTAATATAGTGCTCATCGCCAGCTTCCTTTTTATAGTATTTAGCCGTAAGTATTCATCCATAAATGACGAGCGTAATCGATGCTTTTAGCCAGCCTAGTGTAGGAGATGGTTAGGAGTTGGCACTTAAATAAGAGTATAGGCTTGATGTTATTAAGAAAGCGTTAAGATAGTTTAATGAGAATGCTATAAAAATATAAGAAAGCGTTAAAGACGCCATTTTTGATTGAAGTGTCTTCGCTGAGAATACCGTAATAATTCTAAATTTCCGCAAGTCGTTAGCCTTGGCTCTAGATACGAAAGAGCAATTATGAAAGGCGAATTGTTAATATGTGTTGTTGTATATTGATATATGACAATTATTCGTGCTAGTTTTAAAAACAGCTAATCATTTATCGTATTTGAGGTTTTCCAATAAAAACCGCTTTATTTTGAATTGTTTATTTAAAGTAATTTGTTTGCGCAAAATCAAATGCAATCTGCGGTTGGATACTGGTCTACCTCAAACAAGGAGACAGCTATGCTGCTCGAAAAAATAAAAATACCTGGTCTTGCTCATCTGTCTTATTTAGTGGGATCAGGCGGGCAAGCGGCGGTGATAGATCCACGTCGTGATTGCGCGATTTATGTGGAGAAAGCTCGCGCAGCAGGTCTTGAAATTACCCATATATTTGAAACCCATCGCAATGAAGATTTGGTTTCTGGCGCCCCCATTTTAGCAAACATGACAGGGGCGACCGTATTGCATGGGCCTAATCCTGAACAGCCCATAGTCTATGCTCAAACAGTACGTGATGGTGATTGCTTCACCATTGGTCAGCTTAAAATCCAAGTGCTAGAAACGCCCGGCCATACCGATGATCACCTTGCCTACGCGCTATTCGATACTGCTTATCCAGACAAGGCGGTGGGTGTTTTTACAGGTGATGCTTTATTTGTGGGAGATGTTGGTCGAACTGACTTTTATCCTGAACGGCGCGAGGAAGTCGCGGGTCTGCTGTATGATTCACTACAAAAAATACTGGCGCTGGGGGATCAGGCGATTATATATCCCGCTCATGGTGCGGGATCTGTGTGCGGCTCTGGCATGGCAGAACGCGAGTTTTCTACTGTTGGCCACGAGAGAGTGAATAACCCACGTTTACAGATGACGGATCGTGAGGCCTTTATTCGATTTAAAGTCAGTGAAAACCATTATCAGCCGCCGTATTTTAGGCTGATGGAGCGGCTCAACATGGAAGGTGGTGATGCGCCACCGCCGGTGATGCGCCCGCGTCATCTGTCGCTAAAGCAACTTCAAAGCTGCACGGCTGACCATCTGATCGATATTCGCGAGCCGATGGCGTATGCTGCTGGTCATTTTCCGCGGTCAATGAGTTTGCCTGTGGGCATGATATCTGCTTTTGCGGGTTGGTTCATTCGTGAAGGGGAAAGTATGGTGCTGATTGCCTCAGATGAGGAGCAGCTTGCCACGGCAATGGTGCATCTGGTAAGAATCGCCTTTGATAACATTATGGGTGGTTATGTTGGTGTAGTACCGGCAGCGGCTCAGGGTCAGGAGATGCAACGAACCCCTATGATAGATACCGCTGAGGTTGAAGCACGTTTGATGAATAATAAAGGCAAAGAGGACAACACTTGGACACTGCTTGATGTCCGCGACGCCGACGAGCGCGCTGCCACAGCGATTGAAGGGTCACAGCATATTTATGTCGGTCAACTGAACGAGCGCTGGCGCGAACTTGATAAAAATCATCACTATACTTTAATGTGTGCCAGCGGCGCGCGGGCGACGGTAGCTGCTGGTTGGCTAGCAAGCCGAGGGTTCGATAATATTGATATTTATCTCGGCTCTATGGGTGCATGGAAAGCAGGGCATGATTGATATCATGCTTGCTTTTGCAAAGTCAAACAATTGACATTAAATTTATTCTTATGCGTTACTTTTAATACTTAATACTTAATACTTAATACTTAATACTTAATACTTAATACTTAATACTTAATACTTAATACTTAATACTTAATACTCAATACTCAATACTCAAGACGCTATCACTACTGAGTATTATCGGAATTGCACCAGTAGCATAGCGAATTAGTAGCGTTCGCTAAGTTTTTACGCCTATCATCACTCATGTGTGCCACGAATAGGATAATCGTTTTCTCGAATAAAAGACAAGCCGTTTGCAAGGGCTTCAAGCTCAGGTCGGACAAACGGCGCGTTCGAGATATCTATGATTTGAATTGCCCCTTTAGCATTAATCACGAACACCCCAGGCTCGGCAAAGGGATGATCGGTTTCCTTCTCTGAGCGTGGGTCAGAGATGTACAGACCTAGCGTCTGCATCTGCTCAATCGTCAAACCATAAGCTATCGGAAAGCTGATAGTTAGTTTTTCCAAATGCTCCTCTAACTGCTGTTTACTATCTCCTGATATGGCAATGATATCGACACCAGTATCAAAAAATGCGCTTTTTATCGTCTCTAACTGATTGAGGTACTTAGTACAAATGGGACAATGCTTACCGCGGTAAACAACTACCAATTTCCAATCGTGACCATTTTCAGGCTTGCCTAACGATTTTATCTCACCATCTAGCATTTGTACCTGTATGTCAGGAAATGGAGTGCCGGCGCGAAGTTTTTGGCTATTATCTGATTGCATGGTGCTATCCTTTGACGTTTTATATTAATGGGCTTGGCATAAGTCTTTTACGAAGTTTGACTTTTAGCAATAATTTTTTCAGCAAGGGTAATAAGGTCTGAGGCTATAAAGTCCGGCGTTGGTACTTTGGCGGCGGGCAGTAAGGCGTTATAAGGTCGCGTGACAAAGGCTCCCTGACAGCCCGCCGCTTGTGCGCCAATCGTATCCCAAAGATGACAGGCAACGAGGCAGAGGTCTGCCATCTCTACAGATAACGCCTTAGCCACCATCTGATAAGTTTCAGGTGCAGGCTTGAATTTTTCTACTGTCTCAACGCTAAAAGACTGCTCAAAAAACTCACTTAATCCTGCCTGTTCAAGTGGCGTAGGCGAGGCCCTAGTGGCTGAATTGGTCAAGGTTACTAGCCTAAGCCCTGCGTCACGTAGTTTGGTTAAAGCTGGTGCAGCATCAGGATGCGCTGGCATCTCATTCATACGCTGCTTAAACTCATTAATATCGCTATCTGTCAGCGTAACGCTATGTATATCGGCTGTCATCTGTAATGCACCAACGCCAAGCTCGCCAAAAGGAGTGTAAAGATTTGACAATGTCATGGTTTGCGAATAAAGCACCAATTGGGCAAACCATTCCCTTAATATTCTATCGTCACCAAATAGTCGAGCAAGTAAAGGCGCGAGGCTATCGATATCGAGCAGCGTCTCATTAACATCGAATACGATGACTGAGGGTGATGGACTAGAGGGCATAAAGGCTCCTATATATCGTGATAGATGCTGTCCGCAGCTTTATAGTTAGGGGTGTATGGTTCTGACTGCGGGTAAGATTGTAGAATTGGTTCAATTTACTTTAACTGGACTTGAGTAATCATTCAAGATAAAATTGAGTAATTACTCAAATAGTACAGCCGTGCTTATTTCATCATTTGAGGTCATGGTTTTTAAACATGGGAATATATTATGTCACGTACCGCACTGTATAACCGTCAGGAAGCGTTAGAGCGAGCGCTAAAGCTTTTTTGGCAAAAAGGCTTTCATGCCACATCTTTAAAAGATATTGAAGAGGCGCTCGATATGCGTCCAGGTAGTATTTATGCTGCATTTGGCAGTAAAGATGGGCTGTTTCAAGAAGCATTGGATTATTATGCTCGATTGGGTCTGACGGAGCTTGAGCGTATATTAAGCCATCACGAATCGCCTTTGCTTGGATTGGCCGCTTATGTGCGTCAGCTCGGCGGCATACGGGACAAGGAGCTGCCAAGTCAGGCCTGTATGTTGGTCAAAAGCTTGCTCGAGCTTGGCGCTCGTGAACAAGCAGCGCTAAAAAAAGTTGAAATGCTGCTGGCAGGTATGGAGACGCGCTTTATCGATTGCTTTAGTGCCGCGCAACAACTTGGTGAGCTGGATAGTACGCTGGATGCGACTAGACTAGGGCGGCGCTTGCAGGCTGAAGTCATGGGTCTACGCGCCTTTGCCCAGCGTGATGTCGATAGCGCTGCAGTACATGCATTGGCTGAAGATATGGCATTGTCTATAGAAGCGCTACGTATTGATGGCTAAGCCAAAACAAACCAAGGTATAATTCTTTATCCTAATAAAAGGGCTGTATGATGATTACCATACAGCCGCAAATGCTATTAAAGAGCCAAAGCCAAATCCTAAGACTAACCTAAATCTTTAGCTTAGCTATCCTTTAACCAATCTTTTACTAGCTTACTTTATGCCATTCAAACTTTTGGAAAGGCTTGTCGATTGGCGTGTTGGCCAAATGGTTGGTGTAGTTGCTCATCACTTTTTGCGCCGCTGCAAGTACCACTTCTAAAATATGACGTTTAGTAAAGCCTGCATCCAAGAACGCTTGCACTGCATCATCATTCACATTACCACGATCACGAACGACCGATAGCGTAAAGTCGCGTAATGCTTCTAGTTTGGCAGTTGGTAGAGGTGTCTCGTTGCGCAAGGCTTCGGTGACTGCGTCATCTACTTTCATGCTTTTGGCGATGCCTGTATGGGCAGGGACGCAGTAATGGCACTCATGCTCGACGTTGATGGTTTGCCAGACGACCGTGACTTCTTCATCATCGAAACTGCTGTCTAAAAACAACTGATGTAGCTGTTGGTAGCCTTCGAGCAAGCCAGGCGCTTCAGCCATGACGGCATGTAGATTAGGTACCATGCCAAACGCTTTGATAGAAACATCGAGCAAGTCTTTGCTTTCTGCTGGAGCGGTGTTTTTGTCGTGTAGGGTAAATTCAGTCATATAAAAGTCCTTCTAATCGTAATTAATGAATGGTTGTAGTAATCATATGAAGTGAGGTATTAGAAAATAAACCATATATATTTGAGTGAACGCTCAATTCGATAGATAGTATTTTCTGGGGTAGCTCAACAACTGCGACCACTATAAATCATTTTGAGCAAACGCTCAAATTATAATTGAATGAATGCTCATTTATTTGTAAGTTTGATTTACATTCAAAGATGAGTAGATGAAGGCAAAACTTTATTTGCGTTTAAATGAATGGCCTTTAAACGGCATTACGAGCAATCCCCAAAGCGAAGCATTCTGTTTAGGTGAGGGATATTCTTTTAGCCCAATATCTAGCTCGTTATCAGGCTTTTTTGCTTCACTTTTATAACTACCAAAAATCCAATCCCACCAAATGACGCTAAAACCATAGTTTGAATTGGTTTCACTAACGCGTTGGCTGTGGTGGATACGGTGCAAAATCTGCGTCATTAATATTAAGCGCGTAGGCTTTTCAATTGCGGGCGGCAAACGAATATTGGCGTGGTTAAACATCGCTAAGCCATTTAGCGCAATCTCAAAAATCAGTACCGCAATGGCAGGGACACCCAACAAGCTGACGGCAATAAGCTTCACTAAAATGCTTAAAATAATTTCAATAGGATGAAACCTAAGCCCTGTACTGGCATCAACATGCGCATCAGCGTGATGGACTTTATGCAAACGCCACAGAATAGGCACGCGGTGGAATAATCGGTGCTGCCAGTAAATGATGATGTCGAGCAATATTAAGCTTAATATGATGACAACAATGCTTGGCAAATCGATAATATTGAATAGACCAATCCCATGCTGCTGATTATAAAGCGCCACAGCCGTTAGACCGACAGGCACGGCTAGACGAGCAATAACGGATGACGCAAACACCAAGCCAAAGTTAGCGAACCAGCGTTTGCTGCTTTTGATCGGCGCTTTACGTGCAGGCATGCGCCATTCAATCAGCATCATAATCACTAAAATGCTCAAAAAGAACCCAAGCCGCCACCATACTTCGTTAGTCATTGCTTACCTCTTGAGGGTTTAAACCAGCTGAGCTACTGACATTCGCCTCTAGCTGTTTAAGGGTATGATAGCCACCATGGATACGGGTAAAAATCGTAATCGCACAGGCAGTGGCAAAAATACCTGCGAGTAGTACAAAGTGCTGCGGCCAAAGGCAAAAGGCGACAAACAGCGCAATGGTTTCGGTGCCTTCCGTCAAACCGTTCAAATAATAAAAGCTTTTATATTTAAACTGTGGTTTATCCAGTTTAAACTTTTCCGCAGCGATGGCAAACGCTAAAAAGCTAGAGCCTGTGCCGATAAAGGTAGCAAGTAATAAAGCGCCAGCAATGGCGTTTTGTGCAGGATTTGCCAAGATAAAACCCAGCGGGACTGCTGCATAAAATAAAAAGTTGAGTGTAATATCTAAGTAGCCGCCTGCGCTTGAGCTTTGCTGTGCATGGCGAGCTAGCGCGCCATCAAGACCGTCAAAAATACGATTTAACGCAATCGCTGCCAGTGCGCCATACCAAAGCTCAAACGCAAGTAATGGTAAGGCTAACATACCGATTAAAAAGCCCGTCACCGTGAGTTGATTAGCCGTAATACCGTGTTTGTGCAATACAATTACCACAGGGGCTAGTATCGGCTTAATCATGGGCGTGAGAAATTTGTCTAGCATGCGCTTGCCTTTTATATATCGCTTTGGTGTTTCAGATTAGAGTTCTAGAACTACAGCTCTAAATGAATAACTTTACCCTTTGCAGCCTCAGCATCGCTATGATCGTGCGTGACCATTATGGCAGGGAGCTTATGAGTGCGAATTTGCTCAAATACCAATTGCCGCGTATCTACTCTTAGCTGGGTATCGAGCTTGCTAAAAGGCTCATCGAGCAGTATCGCTTTTGGCTCGCTGAGCAAGGTGCGCAGTAGCGCCACTCGTGCTTGTTGCCCGCCCGATAAATTGTCAGGATGGCGATTTCCCATGCCTGCTAAACCAACTTGTGCAAGCGCCTGTTCTATTTTTTCACTACGCTGTTTTCTATCTCCCGTCTTATTACTTCTAGGCATCGCAAAAGCAATATTACCCGCTACTGATAAATGCGAAAACAGTAGGGCATCTTGATACAGTACCCCAATATGGCGCAGGTGCGTAGGTAAGCTACTTACATTTTTATCATTTAACCAGACCTCACCAGTAGCGGTAAAACCGTTTGGTAAAGTACCTGTTAGCCAGTTCAATAAGCTTGATTTGCCACTACCAGATGGGCCCATGACAGTCAATATTTCACCACCAGAAAACTGCTCATCTAGGCTGAGGAGTAGCGTGCCTTGTCGATATAACTGTAAGTCTTTTATCTGTAAAGAGGATTGCATCAAGGACCATTTAGTTACTTTTACAATAAGTTGATAGATATTATTTCTAACGAGTGCTACTTTTAAAGAAACACTTCGGCAATACCCACGCCAATATAAAGCCAATTAACGGTAACGCCATTTGGATGATGGCATACACCGCACTGGTGCGCCTACTGGCACCATTTGCGAGAGTCACAGCTTCTGTAGTGATGGTGGCGATACGTCCGCCGCTTGCTAATAATGTTGGCAAGTATTGACCAAAGCTAATGGCTAGACCAAGGGCAATGGCAATCAAAATTGGTGCAAACAGCTGTGGTAATTTCACCTGCAAAAATACTTTTGCTGGGGTCGCCCCAAGGCTCGCGGCTACATGAGCAAAACGCGGGTCTAGACGCCGATAGCTACTGGCAAGCGATAAAAATACATAAGGCAGCACAAAAAGCAGATGGGTAAACGCCACATTAAAAAACGCCGTTTGGTTATTCACCAGTTGCTGTAGCCACACCAAACCAAATAAAAAGGCAATACTGGGTACTAACAGCGGCAAATAGATAATAAAACTGGTAAATGTTGAAAGTGGTTTTTTACTTAGTTGTTCAGCTTCTAGACGTAATAAAGTCAGCACAATGGCAAATAGGGTACTCACGATACCGATAGCAAGAGTATTAAATAATGGCGTACCCATTTGCGTAAAGGCACTTTGAAAATGTAATAACACCAATTGCTCTGGCAATAGGGCGGGAAAGCGCCAAAAACCAGCTACTGACCACATGACCAGACCAACGAGCGCCAGCAAAATAAAGCCAATTACTACAGTGCTCAACGCTGCGGTAATTTTTTGCCATAATGCATCGGCATAGTTGCGCTTGCCATTTATCAATGTGCCATTAAAGCGAGCTTTTATCGCTCTCTCGCTACCAAGCCACAAGGCGACTAAACCACTCGTTAACGCCAGCTGTAATAACGCGCCCGCCGAGGCTTTTATACGTAAGTTCAAATCAACATCATTAAACCATTGCATGATAGTAACCGCGAGCGTTGGCGGCGTGTTTGGACCGAGTATCAATGGCATCTCTACGCTGGCACTGGCGTAGGCAAGCACGGCTAAGACAGGCAAACGTAAAAAAGGATAGAGGATTGGGAGGACGGCTTTAAAAAAGGCAGTAATGGGATAATAGCCGAGATTTAGCGCAACTTTATACTGCTGACGCAGCTTTTTACCAAGCTCAGGTTGTGCCAAAGCGCCTAATGCCATGAGTAATAGAAACGGCAGCTCTTTTAACGTCAAACCCAAAATGATACTGATACCGTAGGGGTCATGCGGAAAGATACCGCCTGGAGCCAATTCCCAACCGCTTAGCCACGGTGAGATAAGGCGTGAAAACATACCAGAAGGCGCAATTAAAAAACCAACCGCGATGGCTGCCGCTGCATGAGGAATGACTAAGATTGGACTCAGCAAACGCTCAATACGGGTCAGCCAAACGCTATTAAAAAATGCCGCCAATATCATTAAGGTCATGACAAAAGCGAGTAGCGTGCTGATTAATCCAGTAGCGATGCTTAACGCTACCATTTGGATAAGACCCGGCGTCTGCCAAAGATCGTTAAAGCCTTGTAGACTAATGGTCGTTTGCTCAAGTGCAGGCACCCAGCTAAAGGCAGGCAACAGCACGCTGAGCAAACCACCGAGCACCGGTAATATCAGCAGTAGCAGTAAAAGTTTCGGACTCAGAGATACAATGCGTGTAAATAGGTCTGTTTGATAGACCGCTGTCGTTTGAGTATTTGCATCATCCTTTTTATCGTTAAAATTTTCACTCATGGGCTGACCCCATAACGCGCCTGCCAGCCTTGCATAATGGCATCAACCCAGCTCGGATGTGGTTCATTTACGGTACGTTTTATCGCGTCAACCGGTAGGGCGCTCGGATGGGGTTTGTTAGTCTTGAATAGCGCTTGTTGCTCAGGGTCAAGCGTCGATTGGACGAGTACGGTTTTATCACCCCATATAGAAGGCGTTTGTTTTTTGGCCTGTGCTTCTGGGCTCATCAAGAAATTTGCGACTAACTGCGCCGCTTGCGGATGGCTGGCGTTATAAGGAATGGCCACAAAATGGGTGTTACTTAAGCTGCCATCACTCATTGCGTAGCTACGAATACTCTGGGGTAAATCATACCGCTGCACGGCAGCTGGCACTTCAGGTGCAGAAAAAGTAAAGGCCAAACTCAGCTCGGTATCATCGACCAAACGCCGCATGTGCGCGCCCGTTTGCACAAATTGCTCACCCTTACGCCATAGAGTTGGATGCAAATCATCGAGAAACGTCCATAAAGGGGCTAATATCATATCTGTATTTTGCTCAGTGGCTAGCAGGTTGAGCTGTGCTTTGATATTTTCGCCTGTTTTAGCATCCTGTTGTTCGTGCAGCATGACTAAAGCGTATTTTAAAAAGCTCATTCCTAAAAAGTCAGGCGGCTTTGGGTAACTAAAACGCCCGGGGTTTTGCGCCGTCCAATGGACTAGCTCATTTAAAGTGGTTGGTGGCTTGCCAGTTGATAAACTGTCGTAATAAAAGGTTAGTGAGGCTTGTCCCCATGGCGCTTCCATACCATTGGTTGGCACACCAAAATCAAAGTTAACGGTAGGGTTGTTGTTTGGGTCGGTCAAGGCAAAGTTAGGCAGCTTATTCGCCCATTGTTTCAGCAATAATGAGTTCTCACTCATGGTGGCAAAGTTTGCGCCATTTATCCAGATGAGATCAACGCTGCCTTCATCATTATTGTTGGCAGACTTTTCCGCGAGTACGCGACTAACGGCTTCACTGGTATCGCTCAATTTGACATGAACCATATTAATATTATATTTGTCATCGACTTGCTTAGCCGCCCACTGTAAATAGGCATTTATCTGCGGGTCACCGCCCCATGCATAGAAATAGACGTCTTGATTGCTACCTTGGGCTTCTATCTGCTGCCAATGTGAGGGTTCTGCTGCACTGGCAACGGAGGAAGCGGTGCTGGCAGAGATGCTTGAAGAAATAACTGTACAAACGCTAAGCGCCATAGCATAGGCGCTATAGCGGCTTAGATTTTTTAACATTACCAAAGCTGGTAAAGATTTAATAACGTACATTTAAGTTTCCGTTATGATGATATATTTTTAGCGCAGTTGATAAGAATTCAACTAGCCTCGACGCCATGTATGATATTTCTCAAGCCAGTTTAATACTTTTTCAGGTGCATGATTGCGTTTCCATTCACCAGCCGCGTATTTATTACCCTCCGCCCACGTTGGATACATATGGATAGTGCCAAGTATTTTATTTAGCCCTAAGCCATGTTTCATCGCTAGTATAAATTCCGGCATGATGTCTCCAGCATGCTCAGCGACGATGGTCACGCCGAGTATTTTATCTTTACCTTTAGGGGTAATTACTTTGATAAAGCCATCGTTGGCGCTTTCTGTCACCGCACGATCTAAATCTTTAAAGTCGTAGCGGGTAATCTCAAAGTCGATGCCTTTTTCGATAGCTTCTTGCTCATTTAAGCCAACGCGTGCGACTTCTGGATCAATAAAAGTTGTCCATGGAATGACGCGGTAATCTACTTTAAATTTCTTTAGATGTCCAAATAAACCGTTCACGGCAGCGTACCATGCCTGATGGGAGGCCACATGGGTAAATTGATAAGGGCCGACGACATCACCTGCGGCGTATATATTGGGGTAGAGCGTTTCTAGATAGTCATCGGTCTCGATGGTACGCTCCGTTTCAATCCCTAATGTTTCTAAGCCATAGCCTTCTAAGCGCGCACTGCGTCCAACGGCACAAAGCAATTCGTCATATTCAATAGCGATTTCTTGCTTATCTGTACCGCTTTTTTTAACTGTACTATCGCCTTGCGGTTCAACGATAATAAACTTTTTACCATCGCGAGCTTCACAGCGAATTGCTTGATGCGAGGTTAAGACATTTACGCCACTCTCGACGAGTACTTTCTGTGCAAATTCAGAGACTTCCACGTCTTCTTTTTTCATGAGACGCGCGCCTCTCTCAATCTGGGTCACATTGGAGCCTAAACGTGCAAAGGCTTGCGCCAGCTCAGAGCCGATTGGCCCGCCGCCAAGTACGACCAGTTTTTTCGGTGCTTCTTCTAATTCGGTAAACTTATTCCATATGGTGTCGCTGGTCACATAGCCGGTTTCTTCCAAACCGGGCAAGTCTGGTACAAATGGACGCGCGCCAGTCGCGATAACGATGGAGCGTGCGGTTAGTGTTTGCGTGCCGCCATCGTTTAGCGCAATCTCTACCGTCCATGGGTCGATAAATTTAGCGTAGCCTTTTAACACTTCGACACCCAAGTCCGTATAACGCTCGACGCTGTCATTTGGCGCAATATCAGCGATGACTTTATGGATACGGCTCATGACATTTTTGAATGAAAACTCTGGTGGCGTATTGTCTAAACCATAACGCTCAGCATGGCGCATTTGTTCAGCGACTTTCGCGCTTTTAATCAAAGCTTTACTAGGTACACAGCCATAGTTTAAGCAGTCGCCACCCATTTCGCCCGCTTCGATTAATGTCACTTTTGCTCGGACGGTCGCTGCGATATAGCTGGTCACTAAACCACCGGCACCAGCGCCAATCACAATCATATTACGGTCGAATTTTTTAGGTTTGCTATAGTTTTTATAGACGCGGCGCTTTTTTAGCATATTTAATATCCCTTTTGCTATTAATGGGAAGAAACCTAACAACGCAAATGAGACAATTAAATTAAACGATAAAATCCCTGACAAGCTGTCAATTTGCGCCAGTTGCGTACCGGCATTAACGAATACAAAGGTGCCTGCAAGCATACCAACTTGGCTTACCCAGTAGAATGTCCTCGCCTTAATTGCGGTGACGCCCATGAGTAAATTAATCAAAAAAAAGGGAAATATCGGCACCAAGCGCAGGGTGAATAAGTAAAACCCGCCTTCTTTTTCAACGCCAGCATCAATGGCTGCTAAGCGTTCAGGAAAGCGCTGTTTGATGGAATCGCGCAGTAAATAACGGGAGGTTAAAAAGGCGAGTGTCGCGCCAATACTGGAGGCAAAGGATGCGACCAGTAACCCTTGCCATAAGCCAAATAACGCCCCAGCTGCTAAGGTTAAAATAGCTGCACCCGGTAAGGATAGGGCGGTGACGACGACATAAAGCAAAAAGAACCCACCAATAATCAACAGCGGTGATTGAGCTTTGTAGTCATTAAATTGCGCCATCGACCCTTTTAAGCCGTCAAGCGTCAATAATTGATTTAGGTCAAAATAAAAAAAGCTTGCCGCTAATATCAATATTAACAGTATTAAAAATATTCTTTTAATCATGAAATGTCCGGCTAAATAGTGGGGCAAAGGGTGCAAGGGATAGAATTTAAAAAGTATTGTTTATAAGCATCTATAGATGTCATTAGTCTTACTATAATCTACTTTTTCATTACGGGTGGTTATATGTTACTTTTTAGTTATATAGATAGACACCATATTGTTGAGAATGACTGGCGGCTTTTTTAAGCTTAGAAAGGTTAATCCTGAGTCCAAAATTTGCTATGTTTTGAGTGATTGCTCTATTAAAAGCGTAAGAAATCCACTAAATATTGTATTTATGAATTGTAATGTTTTTTGAGCGATTGTTCAAATTATTATGATGTTTTTATGATGCTAATAGCATGTGAGCGTTAGATATGGCTGTGTTAGTAGGCTAACGCAGCGCCGCAGCATAAAAATTAGTATGGCAAATAGCCAAAGCGGTATGTTTACTACTAGGTAGGTTATTGGCTAGCTGCATCCAACTTATTTAAAATGATTACTTCAACTTTGTCGCTAATGGTCTTTAATTCCAGTCCGAAAGCATCCACGCGCTTGTTCATTTCTTCTTCTTCATCTTCGGTCACAAGATCAGTTCTAAACTCTTCGATTGTGACTAATCGTTCTCTCAGAGAGTTTTTAATTAGCCCTAGCTCATAAACTGACAGTTCCGTGTCATCACGCATCGTGCATCTCTTATCTTCAAAAGGATTAAGGAGTATTTTCCAATTACAGCATTAGGAGGCTAATTACACAGTTAAAAGTGAATCAACTGTACATGATTTTAGGTATACAAGTGTACACATCTGTGATTAAACCTGTCAATCCACAAATTGGAATATACAACACTGTAAAATGCACCTATTTCATATAACCAATACCCCTAAATCCCTAAAAGTTGAGGTAGGTCGAGGAAACCGCAGCGATATTAAATGATGAGACGTAAACAGAAACAGGGCTTAGCCCGATGCGAGACGTAGGGCAATATCTATAACAGCAATTTTTAAGCAGTGATTGACGCTGTAAATAAGGATCACTGTTATTTATAAATCATTAATTAATGGAAATTTCAATAATATAACTATTTAATAGTGATAGCTATTTGGGAATATGCAGCTTATAACCAACACCAATTTCAGTGAAGAAATAACTAGGTCTAGAAGGGTTGTCCTCTAGTTTTTGACGTAAATTTGACATAAATATGCGTACATAATGCTCTTGGTGGTTGTGGCCTTTTCCCCAGACTTCGTTTAGCAGTTGCTGATGCGTCATGACCTTTTCGGCGTTTTTAATGAGTACGGTCAGTAAGCGATATTCAATCGGGGTTAAATGAATGTCTTCACCGTTTTTCTTGACTTGGCGTTGTGCCAAATCAATAGTGACATTGCCCAATTCTAAGACAACCGGTGCCTCATAACCGGCTTGCCAGCGGCGCATCTGGGCGTTGACCCTAGCGATTAGCTCGCCCATGCTAAAGGGTTTTACCAAATAATCATCGGCACCTAAATTTAAAGCTTTGATTTTATCTTGCTCGTCACTGCGCGCCGACAGTACTAAAATGGGCAGCGATGACCACGCTCTAATGTCTGAGATGACATCGCAACCATCCGCATCTGGGAGACCTAGGTCTAATATCAATAAGTCTGGACGGCGAGAGGCGGCTTCAATTAACCCGCGTTGCGAGCTATCGGCAGCGTAGACTTGATAGCCTTCTTGCTCCATCGCTGATTTGATAAAGCGGGCAATATGGGCTTCGTCTTCAATGATTAAGATGGTTTTCATGGTAGGGTATTTGCTACTTATAGGGGAAGCTTGAGGCAGTAATGAAATAATGAAGTAATAACTGCGCCCAAGTTTCTAATAATGTTGAAAAAACTTATCTTATGAGTTTTCTGAGCTGGTAGCTATATTTGTAGTTATGTTTGCATCTATATTTGTATCTATCTGAGTCGTATTTGATGTGAATTTATCATCAAATATATCTAGATTTTCTAAAGGCTGCCATGGTAGCACTATAACAAATTGTGCGCCGTGCGGTTGTATATTGCTCGCGTTTAGCGTGCCTCCTAAGTGCTGGACCAAGTCTCTACTGAGCGCCAGTCCCAATCCTAATCCTGTTGTATTACTTTCACTATCACCGCGGGTAAAACGTTCAAATACTTGAGCTTCCATCCCTACTGGTAGCCCTTGACCGTTGTCGGTTACCGTTATTTGGTAGCTTTGCACGGTTTTATTATTCTGCAGGTTTCTATTATTCTGCAGGTTTTGAGTGTTGTGCTGATTAGTGAGTGTCGCTTGAATGGTGATAGTTGCATTGTCTGAGGTGTAATTAATCGCATTGGTCAGCAGGTTGTTTAAAATCCGCACCAAAATTAATTCATCGGTATAAATAAAATCGACAGCACTGGCCACGTCTATCTTGACTTGTCGATTCTGTAGATACGGTTCGAGTTGGCGTATATTACTACCGATAATCTCCTCCAAGCTTACCCATTGCTTATTGAGTTTCATACCGCCGGATTGCAGCGCCACATAATCTAAGATATTGATGACCAAACGCTGAATGACATTGGCTTGCTGTTCGATGTCGATAGCAAGCTGCTTTTGTTCAGCAGGCGCTAGGTTTTGGCTGGCAAGACAAGCCGCCAATCCTGATAGCACGGTAATTGGTGTGCGAATATCGTGAGACAAGGCGGATAACAGCGAGCCGCGCAGGCGTTCTGACTCTACTTTGATAAGGGCATTTTGTGCAACTTTGGCGTAATAGACGCGCTCTAAAGCTAAAGTAATTTGGGCGATAGCGACATCGAGGGTACGTTGTTGTTCCGGTTGATTAAAATTATCGATGTCGGTTGGCATCAGTGCCAATACCGCCAGTACCTGACTTGAGGTCGCAAGCGCCCGATATTGCATAGGATTGGCGGCCAGCGTATGTGTCGCTAGACCCGCGCTTTCTTTATGATCAAACACCCATTGGGTCACATTCCAATTAAACTCTGAAGGAATACTCGATTCTGAGACGACAGTCAATTTACCATCAGCATTGGGCATCGCTATGAGCGCTTTACTAGCGATATGTTTGGTTAGCCAAATAATGGCTTGGTTGATGATTTCTTCATTTTTGCGCGCCGCACTGAGACTTTGTGCCAAATGACTCATAGAGATCGCTTGTTGCTCACGTCTACGGGCATTTTGCGCCTGAAAACGCAGCCCAACCGCTAAGTTATTAATAATCAATGAGACGACAATCATCACCGCAAAGGTGACTAAGTACTGCACATCGCTAACGCTAAAAGAAAGCTTGGGCTCTACAAAAAATAAGTCGAAGCTGATGACGCTTAAGAGCGCTGCAAAGATGCCTGGGGCGCGTCCAAAGCGAACCGAGATGAACACAATGACCAACAAATACAGCATCACCACATTGGCTAAATCAAACCAGCGAGTGAGGGCGACTAGGCTGACGGTGACGAGCGTACAACCTAAAACGGCCATCAGATAACCGATGCGATTGTCTTTAGAGGCTAGGGCGGCCATATCCCAAGTAGGCAGTTGTCGTTTGCTACGGGGGCTTTTTGTCTGTTTGGCTTGATTGACCAATATCAAGTCTAAATTGATATCCTGCTGTGAGATCTGTTTGACCAATGATTGATCATAATAAAACCTAGAGTGATTTTGCCCGATAATAATACGTCCAATATTAAATTGATGGGCATAACTGACCAAGCCTTCAGCGACGCTAATGGCGCTGATGATTTCTGTCTTAGCGCCCAACTCATCTGCTAAGCGTAATGCCTCTAAAATACTTTGCTTATTTTTGGACAGCTCATAGGCATTTCGCGGTGTCTCGACATAGATAACATACCACTGCGAGTGTAAGCTGCTGGCGAGTCTGGCGGCATGACGAATAAGGCGCTCGCTATGCGCGCGCGTACTGATACCTACTAATAACTGATCGGTGGTATTCCAGATAGATGAAATACGCGATTGATTGCGATAGTCTCGCATATCGGCATCGACTAGGTCAGCAGTTCGGCGTAATGCCAGCTCGCGAAGGGCAAGCAGATTGCCCTTTCGAAAGAAGTTTTCTATCGCGTGCTTGGCTTGGCTTGGGATATAGACTTTGCCGTCATGCAGTCGAGCCAATAGCCCATCGGCTGGCAGGTCGACCAATACCACCTCATTGGCCTGATCAAAGAACCAATCGGGGATGGTTTCTTGTACCACCACCCCGGTGATTTGATTCACCACATCATTCAGGCTTTCTAAATGCTGAACATTGACTGTGGTATAGACGCTGATACCTGCCTTTAATAACTCCTCAACGTCATGCCAGCGCTTTGGGTGTCTGGAGCCTGGGATATTGCTATGAGCCAGCTCATCAACCAATAAAATATCTGGATGCCGCGCCAAAGCCCCATCAATATCAAACTCCGCCAAGGTTTGCTCTCGATACTCAACCTGACGTAACGGCAGGATTGTCAATCCATCTAACAATGCTGCTGTCTCGCTACGGCCATGAGTTTCTACGATGCCGACTAAGACATCCAGTCCATGCGCTTGATCTCGATGGGCGGCAGAGAGCATGTCATAAGTCTTGCCAACGCCTGCTGATGACCCAAAGAAGATTTTTAGTTTACCTCTGCTGCGCGTATTTTCTTGCTGCTTTATTTGCTGGAGTAAATCCTCTGGATTGGGGCGCTGCTCACTCATGCTGATGCTCACTGCTGATTAATGGGTTGACTCATTTAACGACTGCCATCTCATCTAAGGCTAAGTTGACCGCCAATACATTCACGCGCGGTTCGCCGAACAGATTGAATTGTCGCGCTTCTGTATGCTCATCGATGGCTGTTTGGACTTGTTCAGCACTGATGCCACGTATACGCGCCACTCTGTTGATTTGCCATTCGGCTGCCGCCGGTGAGATGTGCGGATCTAAACCACTGCCTGACATGGTGACCAAATCAAGAGGGATGGGCGCGGTGTTTTGTGGATCAGCGGCTTTTAGTCTTTGTACTTGCGCCTCGACAGCAGTGACCAATTCAGGATTTAAAGGTCCCAAATTACTCCCCGAAGATTGCGCGGCATCATAACCGTCTCCCGCTGCTGAGGGGCGCGTCCATAAATACTCTGGCTGATCAAAGCGCTGACCGATAAGCGCAGAACCCACTAAGCTGCCATTGTGTTCTACCAAGCTGCCATTGGCTTTATCCGCCATGGTCACTTGGGCAACGCCGGTCATCAATAAGGGATAGCATAAACCTAAAATGAGCGCCAAGGCTATAAATAATGATAGCGCGGGCTTGAGCATCGGCATACGGGCAGCACTATTGTCCAATATAGAGTTGTCCAATTTAGAAAAGTTGTTTCCATCCGCCTTTTTAACATCGGCTTGTTGGTATTTAGAGTCAACAGGATCAGCTTGTATAGACTTACTAGATTGCACAGATTTATTAGGTTGCGTAGATTTATTAGGTTGCATAGTCGTCATCCGTATCGTTGGTTATACCAAGTGCAAGGCATTAATGAGCATGTCGATTACTTTGATACCGACAAAGGGAAGAATCAGCCCACCCAAGCCGTATATCAGCAAATTGCGCCGCAATAGATTGATGGCAGAATCAGGTCTATAAGTCACGCCGCGCAGCGCCAGTGGAATGAGAAACACAATAATCAACGCATTAAAGATAATAGCCGATAAAATCGCGCTTTGAGGGCTGCCTAGTCGCATAATGTCCAATACCCCAAGCGCAGGGTAGGTGCTGGCAAAGGCGGCTGGAATAATGGCAAAGTACTTGGCGATATCGTTTGCTAAGCTAAATGTCGTCAGTGCGCCGCGAGTCATGAGCATCTGCTTGCCGGTTTGCACCACTTCAATCAGCTTGGTCGGATTTGAGTCCAAATCGACCATGTTGGCGGCTTCTTTAGCCGCTTGAGTACCACTATTCATAGCGACAGCCACATCTGCTTGCGCCAGTGCCGGTGCATCATTGGTGCCATCGCCAGTCATGGCGACTAGCTTACCTTGACGCTGATAGCTGCGTATTCTCTCAAGCTTTTGCTCAGGGGTTGCCTCCGCCATAAAGTCGTCGACTCCTGCTTCGGCAGCAATGGCCGCCGCCGTCAGAGGATTATCGCCCGTAATCATCACGGTGGTAATGCCCATCTTGCGCAGCTCGGCAAAGCGCTCTTTTATGCCGGATTTGACCACGTCTTTAAGCTCGATGACGCCAAGCAACTGCTGGCTATCGGCGACCAGTAGCGGCGTACTGCCACGGCGCGCGACTTCCTCTACTTGTTGCTGTAGATTAGTAGGTAAGATGCCGCCTTGTGCTTCTACCCATTTTACGATTGCATCAAACGCCCCCTTACGGATATGGCGCTGATCAATATTGGTGCCACTCATGCGCGTTTGTGCGGTAAATTCAATGGTGTCAAACGGCTTTGCTTTCCATGTATTTTCATCAATATCAAAACGGCTTTGGGCAAGCTTGACGATACTGCGACCTTCTGGTGTCTCATCGGTCAATGAGCTGATCAGCGCTACTTCCGCAAGCTGACTTTCTGTCACCCCGTGTGCGGGTATAAATTGCGACGCTTGTCGATTGCCATAAGTAATCGTGCCAGTCTTATCAAGTAGCAAAACATCAACGTCGCCTGCTGCTTCTACCGCGCGTCCAGAGGTCGCGATGACATTGGCCTGCATCATCCGGCTCATGCCCGCCACGCCAATCGCTGATAACAAACCACCAATGGTCGTTGGTATCAAGCAGACCAACAGCGCCACTAAGACCACAATCGATATCGGCTCGCCATTGCCCGAAGACAATACGGCAAACTGTGAAAAAGGCAATAAGGTCACACATACCAGCAAAAATATCAGCGTTAGCGCCACCAATAAAATGGTCAACGCTATCTCATTTGGCGTTTTAGTGCGTTTGGCACCTTCTACCAAGGCAATCATACGATCCAAAAACCCTTGTCCAGGAGCTTGGGTGATACGTATCATTAACCAGTCAGACAACACCTTAGTGCCACCTGTCACCGCATTAAAATCGCCACCACTTTCACGAATCACCGGTGCAGATTCACCGGTGATTGCCGATTCATCGACGGATGCTAGACCTTCTATGACTTCGCCGTCAGCAGGAATGATCTCGCCTGCATTGACCAGAACGATATCATCTTGCTTAAGCTCAGTTGCCTGAATCATGGTAGGTACAGAATGCCTGTCAGTGCCCGCAAGCCTGCGAGCTTGAACGTCTTGACGCGCCTGTTTTAGACTGGCGGCTTGGGCTTTGCTACGTCCTTCGGCTAATGCTTCTGCAAAGTTTGCAAACAGTAGGGTAAACCATAGCCAAAAGGTAATGGATAGGGTAAAAACAATGCCAGCTTGCCCTTGAATCAACATTGTAATGGCTAAGATACTGGTCAGTAGCGAGCCGATATAAACCACAAACATCACCGGATTGCGCCATTGCACTCTTGGATCAAGCTTAAGTAAAGCGTCTTTTAAGGCGGGCTTGATCAAAGCAGGGTCAAGGAGGCCTTGCGCTGGTTTTTCGGGTAAGTTTGAATGATTGGGGTCTTGCTGCGACTGTAAATTTGCAGCCTGTGTATTAGTGTCTGATAAAACGCTCATGTTTTTTATTCCTCACGTAATCATAAAATGGGTCGATTCACTATTGGGTAGCGAGTCACGTTATTAGTAATAAGTTAACTAACTAACTAAATAACTAAATAACGACTCGTTTAATGCTTGCCTATACTTAATCGGCTAGCCTCCCAACATCCAAATCTGCTCTATGATGGGTCCGAGCGCTAAAGCAGGGACAAAGGTCAGGGCGCCAATCATCAGCACTGTGCCGACCAAAAGCCCGACAAATAATGGGGTGGTGGTTGGCAAGGTGCCGCTATTAACCTCTAATCTGGGTTTCTTGGCCAACGATCCTGCTAAAGCCAGTACCGGAATAATGACCCCAAAGCGACCAACCAACATCGCCAGCCCAAGCATGGAGTTATAAAACACAGAGTTGGCACCCAAGCCTGCAAAGGCAGAGCCATTATTGTTGGCCGCCGAGCTAAAGGCATAGAGCACTTCACTAAAACCATGAGCACCCGGATTGAAGATACCGGCTTGCCCACTGGTCGTCATCACACTAATAGCGGTGCCTACTAGCACCATCGTTGGCGCGGCCAATAAGCCCAAGACCACCATTTTCATCTCAAACGGTTCGATTTTTTTGCCAAGATATTCGGGAGTACGGCCAATCATCAGCCCCGATATAAATACCGCCAAGATGGCAAATAGCAGCATACCGTAGAGACCTGCACCCACACCGCCAAACACCACTTCGCCCAATTGCATTTGCAACATGGTGCTCAGTCCACCGAGGGGCGTAAATGAATCATGCATGGCGTTGACCGCTCCGCACGAAGCGGCAGTGGTAATCGTGGCAAACAATGACGTGGCAACAATGCCGAAACGCACTTCTTTGCCCTCCATGTTGCCGCTCACACTCGCATCGGTAAGGCCTTGAACTTGTGACGCCAACCAAGGGTTGCCGGCAAGCTCGCTGCTGACAGTCAAAGAATACATCGCTATAAACAAGACCGTCATAGCACTTAAGATAGCGATACCTTGCTTTAGGTTGCCGCTTATTTTGCCAAGACAAAAACAAAGCGACGTTGGGATAAGGAAAATAGCCAACATTTGGATCAAGTTAGAAAAGGGGGTGGGATTCTCAAACGGATGAGCAGAGTTGGCATTAAAAAAGCCACCGCCGTTGGTGCCGAGCATCTTAATCGCTTCTTGCGAGGCAACAGGGCCCAAAGCAATCGTTTGCGACTCACCTTGTAGAGTCTGCACCTCGGTATACAGGGATAGCGTTTGTATGACGCCTTGGCTCATCAACAGCACGGCTATAATTGCCGCTATCGGCAGCAAAATATAAAGATTACAGCGCCATAAATCTATCCAAGCGTTACCCAGATGCGCGCTCTTTTTAAATACCAGACCACGCATTAAGGCAAAAGCCACCACGATACCGGTTGCAGCTGATAAGAAGTTTTGCAACGACATACCCATCATTTGGGTCAGGTAGCTCATGCTACTTTCGCCGCCGTAAGCCTGCCAATTGGTATTGGTGATAAAACTGATGGCGGTATTCATTGCCAAGTCCCACGTGACGCCTGACATATTGGCAGGGTTTAGCGGCAAGTGTCCTTGCACCAACTGCAACACAAATAACCCCAATAATCCAATGAGGTTAAATAGCACAATGGCGCCAGCGTACTGCTTCCAATTCATACCAAAAGCAGGGTTGCCTTTGGTATCTTGACCGATCATACCCAGCGTCGTAAAAATACGGGATTCAAGCCGAGAGACGGGGGCTTGCATCCTTTGCAGCAGGTAACCTGATAGAAAATACCCTAAAGTAAATAGAATGATTAGATAAATAATCAGCTGTGATAGCGCATATATTGTCATTAAAATGCCTCCGGTTTAATCAGTACATATAACAAATAGATGAATAAACCAAGGGCTAGAAACCCTGCAAAAACTTCCATGACACTCTCCAAAAATGCACAACGAACCATGAATAATGAAGATCAGCGATGGTTAGACTGATCTTTTATTACTTCTTTATTGCTTACTTCTTAATAGCAACAGTATGCCGAGAGAGGTATAAAAGTGTTGTCAAGATAACGCGGTGGGGTATAAAGAAAGTATAAAGATGTGCAGTGTTAAAACGTAAGATGAGCAGAAAACCTTAGTTTTTAAGGCATTGTTTGGATGTTTTTTAGAGTGCGGATATGGCTATAGGCTAGCAATATATTTGGTGGGAGCTAATAAAGTGGCTTCACCTTAAAACAGATACAGTGCGACTGTGATAAATTTTCCGTAGCCTCTGTGATAAAGGTTATAGCTAGCACGCTTAGCACTAGCTATATAAATCATTGATACTATTGTTAATTTTATTAACTGAGCTCTTTTGCAATTTTGACCAAAAGAATTCTTGCAGACAGCATTTCTAACACAGTAAAAGTATAACCTTCGCTGCTGACGTGTTCATTCACTTGCGCGATGCCATCGAGTTTAAAATTGATATAGCCACCGATGGTCAGTTGCTCGGCATCTGCCAAGAGGTTTGGCTCATTTAGTTCAAGGCGCAACTGATCCAAGCTAATAGTGCCCTCAGCTATCCAGTGGTCTTCTTGTTTAAAAATCACTAACGTCTCATCTTCATCAGGGAATTCACCAGCAATCGCTTCAAATAAATCCAAAGGCGTCACCAGTCCTGCCACTTGCCCATACTCATCGACTACGATGGCCAAGTTACCTTTGGCATTCTTGAGTAAATTGATAAGACGCAAATTATCAATGGTGTCAGAGACAAAAACGGGCTGCTGCTTGCTGAATAAAGGCGTTAGAGCCAGATGGATATCGTTAGGTTGTTTGTCGAGTGCCGCTAAGATATCTTTGGCCCGTACGACGCCGAGCACCTTGTTTAACTGTCCTTGGCAAATAGGTAATAAGCTGTGCGGCGTGGATAATACTTGCTCGCGAATCTCGTCTAGACTGCCTTCGATATTCACCCAAGATATCTCTGAGCGCGGCGTCATGATGGTTTCAACATCACGTTCGCCAAGCGCCAGCACCCCACTAATCATGTAGCGCTCTTCTTCTGCAAAAGGGATGGTCTGTACTGAAGTATCGTCTTCTGTGAGCGACTCTTCCTCGTGATTAGCGGTTTTGCCGCCCATCAGTCTTAAGATATTGTCTGCGGTTCGGTCGCGTAGCGGAATGGCGCTCTCATATTTCGTACGGTTACGCTGCATGAATTGATTAAAGGCTTCAATAATAATAGAGAAACCAATGGCGGCATATAAGTAGCCTTTTGGAATGTGAAAGCCTAAGCCTTCAACGATCAAGCTAAAGCCGATCATAAGTAAGAAGCTTAAGCATAAGATAACGACAGTTGGGTGCTTACCAACAAAATCCGTTAAGGTTTTGGCGGCCAAAACCATTACCGCCATCGCCACAATAACCGCGGCCATCATCACTTCTAAATGCTTGACCATGCCGACTGCTGTGATGACCGCATCAAACGAGAACACGGCATCTAGGATAACGATTTGCGCAACGACCGCGGCAAAGCCTGCGTAGACTTTGCTATTATTATTGGTCTCAAGCTTGCCTTCTAGGCGCTCATGTAGCTCAAGCGTGGCTTTGAGTAATAAAAAGAAGCCACCGACTATCAAGATCAAATCCCTGACGGATAAATCAAACGTGCCATAACTCACCACAGGTTCAGTCAAAGTTATGAGCCATGACATCACAAACAGCAGGCCTAAGCGCATAATGAGCGCGAGTCCAAGACCCAGATTGCGCGCTTTGCTGCGTTGGTGCGGGGGCAGCTTATTCGCGAGAATGGCAATGAAAACGAGATTATCAATACCTAAAATAATCTCAAGACTAACCAGTGTGAAGAAACCAAGCCATATCGAAGGATCGCTTAGAAGCTCTATCATTTAATTGAATACTCTCTATTAAAAAGGTTTAGGGGCTGTTAATACGTTCATGATTGAAGCGTAATAGTGATTGTTGTGATTGTTGTGATTGTTGTGATTGTTGTGATTGTTGTGATTGTTGTGATTGTTGTGATTGTTGTGAATTTTTAGACTTAAGCGCAAATTTTATATTTAACATGTTCATGGTACGTTTACTGAACGCTGATAAAACGATTGTATAGAGAAAATACTAGAATGACATTATATTAATTTTGAACGCTTATAGTACCAAGCATGATAAATGATTAATGTCATCTCTTCTTTAGAAATACTCCCAAATTAATATCTATTTTCAAGATAAAAAACACTCAACTTGGTTGGGTGTTTTTTTGTATTTTTTGTTGTATACAGAATACAGAGGACAATTACCATTGTCATATTTTAAGACATTGACATAGGTTGGTTTCATCTCTACCATACGCTCACTAATAGACCAGTTGTTATAATTTTAAAAAAGGGTTTGGTCATGAATAAAAAAGTAAAATCAAAGGACGTTCTCATTGAGACGGCATCACGTCTTTTTAAGGTACGGGGATATTGCGGCGTGGGGCTTAACGACATCATTGAAGAGAGCGGGATTCCCAAAGGCTCGCTATATTATTACTTTCCAGAAGGCAAGGAGCAGTTGGCCATTGCCGCGATTGAAAATACCAAAAAACTGGTGATGGAAGATATTAAGCAGGTCTTTGATGCTACTCCTAATCTAGCTACTGGCAATCTAATCGAGGCCTTGCAAGCTTATGTCTATGAATTATCGAAAGTATTCGGTGATGGTGGTGATCCGATTGGTTCTCCGATTGGCACCATTGCTGGAGAAAAGCATTCTACAAGCGAGCCGATCCGATTGGCGTGTGAAGCGACTTTCAAGGATTGGCAATCTCTTTATACAGAGAAGTTTGTTGAAGCAGGCTATCCTGAGCAAAAAGCCACCAGTTTAGCCACCGTTTTCCATGCACTGACGGAAGGCGGCATCCTGCTAGCGTTAACGATGAAAAGCGGCAAACCACTGGAAACAATCGCAGAGCAAATCCCTTCATTATTTATAAAATAATTTACTGAGAAATACCCACTTAGCGTATCAAAAATTGATTCTGTTAATAATCATAGAGAGTTTTAATGTCTAGCCTTGCAATGGAACAAAGTCAAACCGGTATCAAACCAATCCCAATTTTAATCGCCTTTTTAATCGCAGGGTTCGTTGGATTATTTAGCGAAACAGCTTTAAATATGGCGCTTGGCAATTTAATGATTGAATTTGATGTCGTTTCTTCGACAGTACAATGGATAACCACAGGTTATTTATTGACGATGGGGATACTTATTCCCGTGTCCGCACTACTCATTCAGTGGTTTAGTACTCGGCAGTTATTTGTGGCATCATTGCTGTTTTCCATTGCCGGCGCGATAGTCTCTGGTATGGCACCCACTTTCAGTGCACTGCTTCTAGGCCGTGTCATTCAGGCAATCGGCACCGGCTTATTAATCCCGCTTATGTTCAATACCGTATTAGTGATTTTCCCTATTCATAAAAGAGGGACCATTATGGGGTTGGTTGGGCTGGTGATGATGTCAGCACCGGCTATTGGACCGGCCACTGCGGGGTTAATCATTGAGGTCTTGAGTTGGAATTGGATTCTTTGGTTACTTATTCCATTTTTGCTTTTTTCATTGGTACATGGATTGCTTTTTGTACAGAATGTTACGACTCTGACAAAACCCAAAATAGATGTGCTTTCAATCTTGTTATCGACGATTGGCTTTGGTGGCATCGTATACGGCTTTAGTGTCGCAGGACACAAAGGCTGGGGCAGTCCAGTGGTCATTAGCACCCTGATAATTGGCCTCATGTCTCTGATCATATTTTCATCAAGACAGTTTAAACTCGATAAGCCCATGTTAGATTTGCGCACTTTAAAATATCCTATGTTTACCTTAGCCTTATTGAGTGTTTCGGCGACATTCATGATTATTTTATCAAGTATGATTCTATTGCCTTTATACTTACAAATTGGTCTTGGCTTAACAGCGCTTACGGCCGGTCTTATACTGATGCCAGGGGGGCGCATTAAATGGTGTTTGTCTCCAGTCGCAGGGCGTGTTTATGATATGTATGGTCCAAAATGGCTACTGACACCGGGCTTTATCATCATGATTATCATGCTGTGGTTGCTATCGAATGTGACTACCGAAACTACTATTCCTATGGCCATCTTTTTGCATTCAGGTCTTATGATTGGTGTGACATTCATTATGATGCCGGCGCAAACCCATGGTCTAAATGCGCTACCCAAAAACCTATATCCAGATGGAACCGCGTTGATAAACACCTTACTGCAAGTATCAGGCTCAATCGGAACCGCGCTTGCCATCACGATAATGTCTACTTCGCAAAATAACTTCTTAAAGACGGTTGCCGATCCATCAGATCCGTCTTTAGTAAGTACGTCATTGACCGCTGGGGTACAAACGGCGTTTATTTTGGGCATTGTCTTAGCGGTTTTCGGGCTGATGATATCGTTTTTTATCAAGTCACCAAAAGCTGATTAAGATAGCTACAAGTAACGTATCACCATTTATCATGACGCCAATAAAAGACGTCATGATAAATGGTTTAAAATGCATGAAAATCATTAGCTTACGCGCTTAGAATTTAGGTTATTATAATATAAATACTTGAAATTTAAGTGCTTAGAATAAATGCCAGACAACATAATCCTGTGTTTAACCTACATCTCTTATACAGGTTTTATGATTATAGCCAGTAACCTTGTTCCCTATGGTGTCTTAAATAGGCATAACTAATCAAATGACAATAATCGTTTATTAAAAGGAAACTAATGATGGAACCAAAGCTGGCCAATCTTTCAGAAAAAAATACTCTAGATACACAGCATGGCGAGCGTATTATCTTGCGCCTAACTTATATCAGTCGTTATAACACCGATAATGCGAATATCGAAGTCGCACGAATCCTTGAGCAAGCGCGACGGAACAATGAGCGCAATGGTATTAGTGGCGTATTGGTGATGAATGAGGATTATTTTCTCCAGAGTATTGAGGGTACAAGACCTGTTATTAATGAATTGTTGGCAAAGTTAATCAAGGACAATCGCCATTTTTCGTTTCAGATCGTTGATTGTCATGAGGTTGAACAACAGCGCTGGGATAAATGGTCAATGAAATACTTAACGCCGAGCGATGAGAATAAAGAATATATGCAGAAGTTCTCAGCAAGCCATGAATTTAATCCTTATCTTATGAGTACTTCTCAAATTATGAGTTTTATTGAGACACTAGCAAAACTTCAAGAGCAATCCATCTCTGAAGAGAAATAAATCTAATAAAATCTGCTCAAAATAAAATCAAGAGACTTGTAGCTATGGGTGACTGGGGTAAATTTAACAGTAAATAAGGGTTTTCTAAAACTACGTCCGTTGTACATTAATAACATTGCTCTAACATATCGTTTGTAGACTAATAACGACTTACCCTCTAAGATTTTATTATCTTTTGCCAGCGGGAAGCCAGCATGTCTAACTTAACATTAACGATTAATCAGCAGGATTATGAGTTTGATACTCTTGACCCGCGCACGACACTACTTGACGTTTGTCGTCACCATTTACATATCACCGGACCCAAAAAAGGCTGCGATCATGGGCAATGCGGCGCGTGCACCATGCTTATTAATGGGCGACGAATCAATTCTTGTTTGACATTGGCGGTCATGCACGATGGTGATGAGATTACCACCATTGAAGGTATTGGACTACCTGAATCGCTATCAGAGTTGCAACAAGCTTTTAAAGATCATGATGCCTTTCAGTGTGGCTATTGTACGCCTGGGCAAATTTGTTCAGCAACGGCATTGATAGAAGAAATCAAGCAACAATGGCCAAGTCATGTCACTACTGATTTGCAAAATCCCAATGGGCTGCTAGTACAAGAAATTGCTGAGCGCATGAGTGGCAATATCTGTCGCTGTTCAGCCTATCCTAATATTATCAAAGCCATCTCACAGGTACTCGAAAACCAACTATCAGATTCTTCTTCAGTGCTTAACGATACACGCAATAATGAGGCAGCGGCTCTAACTATTAGCGGTATTTGGTCACCACCGCCAAGCGAAGCACAAATTGGCAATCAGTCCATAGTAAAGCCGACTGTCCATGCCTATGTTCCCGATGCTGCCAGTGCTGCCAGTGCTGCCAATGCTGCCAGTGCTGCCAGTGCTAAAGGAGAACGTTCATGAAACGCTTTGAATATATCCGGGCTCTTTAACCGCAACAAGCCGTGATGTTTGCTACTCCTAAAGACGCTTCATTTATTGCTGGTGGCACCAATTTATTAGATTTAATGAAGATTGAGATTGAGACGCCTCAAAAATTGGTTGATATCACGCGCCTTGAATTAGCAGCAGTCGAACCTACTACTGATGGAGGTTTGCGCATCGGTGCTTTAGTCACCAATAGCGACTTGGCCGGACATCCCTTAGTCACTGCAGGCTATCCTGTATTAGCACGGGCAATGTTAGCAGGTGCATCAGGGCAACTGCGTAATAAAGCAACCACAGGCGAAAATCTATTACAGCGTACCCGTTGTTGTTATTTTTATCAGCCAGATAGTCCATGCAATAAGCGCAATCCTGGTTCTGGTTGTCCCGCTGTCAAGGGTGAAAATCGCCCACTTGCCATCTTAGGGACGAGTGACGATTGTATCGCCCAGCACCCATCAGATATGGCGGTAGCAATGCGCTTACTTGATGCCATTATTGAGACGCTTAAAGCAGATGGCACCACGCGGCAGATTCCGATTAAAGACTTTTATTGCTTGCCAAAAAATACCCCAGATATTGAAACCGTTTTAGAGATAGGAGAGCTGATTACTCATATTGTTCTCCCAGCGCCCATGAAAGGGATGCACACTTATGACAAAGTTCGTGATCGCGCCTCTTACGCCTTTGCCTTAGTGTCCTGCGCGGCAGTAATCAATGTTAATAATCAAGGAGAATTAGAAACCGTACGTTTGGCATTTGGTGGTATTGGCACTAAGCCTTGGCGTAATGAAGCGGTTGAAGCCTTACTTACGGGTACAGACGGCAACCTTGATGTTATTTCGCAAGCGGCAGATTTATTATTAAAAGATGCTAAGGGCAGTGGTCAAAACGACTTTAAAATATTGCTAACGCGGCGCTTGTTAAAACAAGTCATTCAGCGCGCCTTGACGGCTAAGGGAGCATAATCATGTCATTATTGGACTCAGTACTGCCATCAGAACCTACCAAAAAAATGACCATGGATAACCCAGTTGATTCTCTGTTTGATGAAACTGCCAGTCAATTGGTTGGTAAACCTATCAACCGTGTAGACGGTTCCTTGAAAGTCAGTGGGCAAGCGCCTTATAGCGCAGAATTTTATATTGAAGGGCAGGTTTACGGCGTCTTAGTGGGTGCGACTATTGCTAAAGGCAAAGTAAAGCATATCGATAGCCGTGCAGTAGAGGCGCTTCCTGGCATTATTAAAGTGGTCACTGACCCCAAGCATTTTTTGCGTAACGCTCAGCAAGGCGGAAAGAAAAAAGCTCCTACTCAGGGCGCTGCAGAGATTTTTTATCATGGTCAGCCAATAGCTGCCGTGATTGCTGAAACTTTTGAAGCGGCTACTGAAGGCGCAAAGGCCCTCAAGGTAACCTATAAAGACGAGACAGAAGATGCCGTCATAGATTTTGAGGCAGCATTAGAAAATGCCCATTCAGTCAATGAAGTAGAAGGCTCTGATAAAAATCACAAACAGGGGCATCCGGAGCAAGGACTTAAAGATTCAGCGGTTTCGTTTGATCAGATTTATCATACGCCAAGCCAAAGTAATTCGCCCATGGAGCCACATGCCACATTGGCTTATTGGGAGGATGACAAGTTAATCATGTATACCTCCAACCAGATGTTGTCATCTTGCAAACAACAAGTAGCGGATGCCTTAGAGTTGGATCCAGATAATGTGCAACTGATTGCTCGTTATGTTGGTGGCGGCTTCGGCAGTAAACTTGGTATCGCCCCTGAATCGATTGCCGCAGCAATTTCCGCAAAAGAGCTCAAGCGTCCGGTATTGATTGTGATGACTCGTCCGCAAGTCATGGAAACCACCATCAGGCGCTCAGATACGCGTCAACGTATCGGCATTGGCTGCGATAAAAACGGTATTATTAATACCTTTATCCATAATACCATCACCAGTAATTTACCCGGCGAGAGCTTCTTTGAGCCCACAGCGTTGTCTACGCATTACTTATACCGCGGCGAAAATCGTCAGGTCGACTATCAGATGGTTGATGTCAATAAAGTCCTATCAGGTTCTATGCGCGCGCCTGGCGAGGCCGTCGGATTAATTGCTGTTGAATGTGCGATGGACGAGTTGGCCATTCAGCTAGATATCGATCCGATAGAGCTGCGCCGCCGTAATGAGCCTAAGCAAGACCCCAGTAAAGAGATACCTTTTTCAACTCGGCAACTGATTGCCTGTATGGAAAAAGGGGCTGAGCAGTTTGGTTGGGAGAAGCGCAATACCGTGCCTGCCAGTCGTTTAGAAGGAGATTGGTGGATGGGTATTGGTATGGCCGCCGCTGCTCGTGGCAATCAGTTAAAACTCTCTCAAGCACGAGCAACCCTACAAGTTGATGACTCAAAAAAGCTTGGGGTCAAAGCTATTATTGAGACGGATATGACCGATATTGGTACGGGCTCTTATACCGTATTTACCCAAGTTGCTGCTGACCTTTTGGGTCTACCGGTCGAGCATGTTGAGATGAAGCTTGGCGATACCAGTCTGCCGCCAGCTGTTGGTTCTGGCGGTAGTATGGGTGCAGCAAGCTCAGGTAGCAGTATTTATCTGGCTTGCCAGCAATTGCGCGAAATGCTAGCAGATAAAGTCGGCCTATATTCTGACACCATCCAATTGCATGATGGGCAGATTAGCAAAATAGGTGAGCATAAAGTCACAGTAACAGAGACTATCATCGAATCTGGTAAAAACTCTGCCACCGAGCTTGTAGAGAAATTAACAGAAAAGACGAGCGTATCTATTCCTGAATCTGTATTGGAGCTCTTACCAGAAACACAGGAAGCTAAACAAAGTAGCTATGATTTTAGTCATTCTAAAAGCTATTCACTGGCCGATATTGTTGCGCAATATGACGACCAAAAGCTCAGTGCGAAAGGCGAGATTAAACCGGGTAAGAATGAAAAAACCCGTCGTCAATCCTCATTCGGCGCTAACTTTGCGGAAGTCGCTGTGCACCGAGTGACGGGTGAGATTCGAGTCAAGCGCATGACAGGTGTGTTCGCCGCTGGGCGTATTCTTAATCATAAAACCGCCACTTCACAGTGCTATGGCGGCATGGTGTTTGGGATAGGTTCGGCGTTGATGGAAGAAGTTATCCATGACAAGCATGACGGGCGCTTGTGTAATCATGACCTTTCTGAATACCACATTCCTGTCAATGCTGATGTACCGCAACTAGAAGTTATTTTACTAGAAGAGGACGACCGTTATACCAATCCGATGCACATCAAAGGCATTGGTGAAACGGCAATTTCAGGCGCTGCGGCAGCGATTGCCAATGCCATCTATAACGCCGTTGGTATTCGTATTCGCGATTTCCCAATTACCTTAGATAAACTTATTGACCAACTGCCAGATTGATTGTTATCAAATACTGTCTTACTTTGTTTCGCTGAAAAACCCGATTAAATAGCGGGTTTTTTTGACGTATCCTCTAAGGTTTTTTTAAGTCTATATTTTAAGTTGATAAGAGGCATTATGAATCAAATCGCTGATATCCTTGAGCTTGCCACACAAGCGATACGACAAAACATCGATGCCGTATTAGCCACCGTGGTGCGTACAGAAGGCTCGGCGTATCGGCAACCGGGTGCGATGATGCTGATATGCGCTGATGGACGTTCGGTTGGGATGATTAGTGGTGGCTGCCTTGAGCCGCATATTATCAAACGTGCCTTTTGGTTAACTCGTCATGGCGCGAGTGTGCAGGTCTACCAGACAGGCGATGACATTGGGTATCATAAAAATAGCGATTCTGATTCGACTGTTGTAAAAGACATTAGTGTTAAAGATGAGGATATCTCTGAAGATGATTTTTTAGAGGGCGAGCTCAATTTTGGCTTGGGTTGTAATGGACGAGTGCATGTGCTGTTTGAGCGTTTAGCGACAGCAATATCGCTATTAGATCTAATTCGTCAGGTTCGTCACACTCAGCAACCGGTAACGATTGCCACTCTTGTTAGATCGGATAGTAGCGAAAACGGAGCGCTCGACTTGCAAGTTGGTAGCCGTATTTATTTAGATACGTATTTAAAAACAGGCAGTCTGACGGATATATATTTGAACCACAACGTGGCAGGCGACGCGGATACTGTTATAGATAATGTGTTGTTAAAAGCGATTAGAAAATTATCAAAGCATCAGTTTCATAAAAAAGATGCTGGATACCATGCTGAATATGTTGAGCTGGCAAACGATTTAGAGTTACAAGCTACAGCTAATCGTCAATATGAGAGTGAGCCAAAATTAATATTAAAAGCAGGTCAAACGGAGTGGTTATTGCAGCGGATTTGCCCACAAATACGCTTACTAATTTGCGGGGCAGGCAATGATGTTATACCGTTAGTGACAATGGCAAAGCTGCAAGATTGGCATGTCACCGTCATAGACAGTCGGCCGCAATATGCGACGCGTCTGCGCTTTAGCCAAGCAGATAGCGTGCTATGTTTACCCTTGGATGATAGCGACACGTTACTTAAGCTCAGTGCTGGCGCCGCCGTTGCTGTGATGTCTCATAGTCTAACCCAAGACCGCGCTCGACTTGCCGTGCTACTAAAGCATTCTGCTCACTATCATTATCTTGGGCAATTAGGGCCTCGCTATCGTACTGAACGCTTAATCAGAGAGATTGGTGAGACAAGCGTTAACCCGCATATTTTAGCGGATGGTATTGATAAATTGCATTATCCTATCGGCTATAAATTGGGCGGAGATGGACCAGAAGCATTGGCACTGAGTATCATGGCGCAAATGAGTGCGGTAATGCATAATCAATCCCCTCAAACCATGAGCCCTAGCAGCCAAGAACAGCGTAGCAAAACTGATGTACAAGCACCGGCATAATCATAGTCATAAACATCGCTAAGATAAGGGAGGATATAGATGCTTATTACAAATAGTCGTAAACCTAGTCATAGCCATGCCGTTATTCTCTTAGCAAGCGGACTTAGTCGACGCCTCGGTCAACCAAAGCAGTTATTAAATAAGAATAATGAGTCGCTAATTTGCTATATGACCCACCTTGCTATGCTGACTCAGCCTAGCCTTATAGTGATCGTAGTTCCTCAAAACCAGTCAGCGATTTTAGATTCGATTGCTGATTTAACCGATCAGCTAAATAGTCCCCACTCATTGATTAAAATAGTAACGAATTCATCACCCAAGAAAGGGCTAGGCGAGAGTTTGTCGATTGGTATACAAGCCTTAGCTACGTTTGATGGTTTATCTGTCAATTCGGTACTAATCATGGGCATTGATCAAGTGTTATTGGACAGCGCACATTTAATAAAGCTGTTGGCAGGTAAACACACTGTCGTTGCTAGTAGTTATAGCCGTTTAGATGACCATCATTCTAAGATTGCTAATGAAGCCGATATTATTGGCCTACCTATTGTCATTGATTACGAGCGTCTTAAAAACTGGCAATCGGCTCTGACAGGTGATAAAGGATTGCGGCATTTGATTAGAGCGCTGCCATCCAATCAAATCAGTACCGTTGATAATCATAAATTAAGCCACGATATTGATACGCCCGCACAACTTGCCTATGCTAAGCAAAAACATTGGGTTGATTAGTAGGGTTAAATGCTGTCACTTGCCGCAATCGCGTTTGTATAGTTACTAATAGAAGACGACATGCTCGGCAATTGAAGCTCCCGCAGCATTTCTAACCAATTTAGAACAAAACAATCTACATTGAGATACGCAATATAAGATGGTCCTGACTTATGATTGAGTGTAAACATACTTCACTAACAAGGATTAGAAATCATGTCAAACCAGCCTACTGATAACGATAACATCAAGAATGCTCTAGAGTCGCTTGAAAATACAACGGAAGCGCCTTCAAATAATGAAGTGACAGGTGTTGAGGTTTTAAAAGGCGATAAAGTAATGTATGAAGATGGCGATTTTGAAGATTACAATGCCGAAAAACAGATTGAGTCTGCTAAAGAGGGTAAATCTGCTAAAGAGGATAAATCTAACGAAAAAGATAAATCTAACGAAAAAGATAAATCTAACGAAAAAGATAAATCTAACGAAAAAGATGAATCTAATGAAAAAGATGAATCTAGCAAAGATGATAAGTCTGAAAAAAATGATAAGTATGGCACGACGATAGCTAATATCTACCAATGGGCGTCTAAGCTTAAGGATGAATTTATCTCTGATAAAGACGGCAAGTCTGATTCTAATGAAAAAGAGAATTCTGATAAATCCGATAAAGATGATAAGCACAGTGCAACGATAGGTCATATCTATCAATGGGCGTCTAAGCTCAAAGATGATTTTACCTCTGAAGCTTCTAACATGACGCATGAAGTTTCTGAAAAAGCGCTTGCTATGATGCTCAATAGGCTTGTGGACGGGGTGGAAGCTGAGCTAAAAGCCTTTGATAAGAAGGTAGAAGACTCTAAAGAGTCAGTGCCTAATCTAGCCGAGGAACGTAGTAAAATTTCCGATAAAAAAGACAAATACCAGAGTATGCTTGATCAACTACGAAACTAATTAGCACCAAAAAATTATAAGTTGCTGTAACATCAGCTTATAGACGTAAAAAAAACCTTGTATGCTTTACGCTACAAGGTTTTTTTATGAACCGCGCCAACTATATCGGAGGCTGATTTACTTGAGTCAGGCAGCGCTGCCTGACAGATTAGAGGTCCTGCTCTGTGTATATTTATACTTCTTTAAAGCTGTACATCTTAACTGGCAATTTTACGAACCAATAAAGTAAGTTTATCTTTACCATTATCAACAGTCGCTTCCTTATCATAGGCAACTGTCGTTTCATGTTCAGTAAGATTGTCACCAGCTTTAACAGTCGTAATTACTTTAGCAGTATGCTCATTAGATGGCTTTACTGTCAGGTTATACTGAAAATCAGTGCCAATGGCGATCGATGCCATCTCCTCAGCATTTACCAGCATCACAGGTGAAGCAATTAACTCACCATCTTTAAATACAGAAGTAGAAACCTTATAAGCATCGGCGGCAAAGCTTGATCCTGACGCCAACACAGCAGCTAATAATAAACCTGTTTTTACTTGCATTCTAATGTCCTTGTTTATAATAAACTTAAGAGACAGCGATGGTGATTCTTAGCTATTTCTTTGAGTGAATATTGAGCAATGTTTGTAGCCAGCTAAAAGCGGACTGTATTTCATGCATTCTATGACAAAAGCGTTATACATTGAAAGTGATATATTAACTCTTTAGCGTATTTAAAAATCTCGATGCATGTACACCACGAATTACACTGTGACTGTTTCAATGAGCAAAGCCGTTGATATTATTGGCCTACAGCCTGATATTCAAGTCTTCACTAGGGAGCCAAGTATATTCATGATCTACACTCCAAGTGCCATAGTATGAGGGTGTTTACTATCTGACCATCAACAATTCTACAGCGACCTCAAAACAATACTCATCTTTGATAGTAATGTTCACCTTACCTTTATGAGCATTAGCAATGGCCTGAACGATGGACAATCCTAGCCCTGTACCCGAATGCTGATTGCCCGTCTTATCATGACGATAGAAGCGCTCAAACAGCTTATCAGCTTCAATCTGATCTAATGGTTTGTCTAGACGATTGGTCATAGTTATCCTTAACCATAGCTGCTTTGATGGTTGAGTATCGTCTTTTGCTACATTAATAGAATTACTTGAAGTGAGGACGGTAGCGGATATCAGGATAGCGCTGTCACTAGCCGCATAATAAATCGCATTTGACATCAGATTGGCAAACAGCCGTTGCAATAAGCCTTCATCACCTAGTACTGTTTTAAAATCACCCGATTTCTCAAAAGTTATCTCACGATCTTCGGCAATCATTTCATAATAGTCTATCAGCTTTGTGAGCAGCCTCTCGGTATCGACATCACTGATTTGCGAATCACTCAGCTCTTTTTGGGTTTTTGCCAGTAGCAACATATTGTTAATCATGGCGGATAATTGCTCTAACGTATCGTGCTGATGATGCAATTGCTCGATGTATTCGTCGCCTTCTCTTGGTTTGGTTAACATGACCTGCGTTTGCGTACTCAGCGTCGCTATTGGCGTGCGTAGCTCGTGGGCGATATTGTCTGAAAACCGTGACAACGATTCAAAGTTACTTTCAAGCTTGACCATCATCGAATTATAAGATTCTGCTAGTGGTCGCAATTCTAACGGCATATCGCCAACCACCACTCTTTCATCTAACCTTTGAAGATTTATGCCTTTCATTTTTTGTACGATAGTAGCTAGAGGAGCAAAACCCCAATACACACTTAATGCCGCTACTGAAACTAATAATAAGGTGATGGCAATGAGTATCAAGCTCAGCTGGCGATTAAACTCGATAAGATATTGATGATGCACATCGATGGGTAGGGCAATAAATGCCAGAACCTCTTGATTTTCAATGATAATTGCTCGGTAATGCCTATTGTTTATCTTAATCATAAACTGCTGATCGTGATGATCCTGCCATAGTGGTAACAAGCTAAAATCGGCCGGTAAGTCATGGATGAAATTACTGGGATCACTAGATAATAATTTGCCGTTTTTATCTGATATTAAGGTTTTTAAATCATAATCTAGCCAAGAAGAATGTAGGTGATTGTCATCAATGAGTGATTGCGACTTTGACACTGTCAATGGTTCTATATGATCGTCCAGATTAATCATACGTTTGCGCAGGTTAAAAGCCGCATGAGTAATGATTTCTGAGTCCATTTGCTCAAAGTGTCCACTCACAGAGCGCTGCACCCACGCATAGATAATGATCTGAGAGATAATAACGAAGACCGTTAGCAAAAAAATAGTTCGCCATAGCAGCGACCAGCGCCGATTTGTGAATTTATAGTTCATGTTATTTAGAATGGTCTCTGCCCACGCCACTTTGAACCTCAGTAGCTAGCGACTCTAATCGATAGCCCATCCCGCGTACCGTGTGAATCAGCTTTATATCAAATCCATCGTCTATTTTGATTCGTAAACGTCTTATAGCCACGTCAATGACATTTGTATCACTGTCAAAATTTATATCCCATACTTGCGAGGCAATCACAGTACGTGGCAGTACTTCACCTTGCCGTTCTAGGAAAAGTTGTAATAAAGCAAACTCTTTGGCAGTTAGTTTGATAAGGGTATCACCTCTATATACGGTGCGTTTGGCAATATCCATTTTCAGGTCTGCTACATGTATGACCGAGCTTTTATAATCCGATTGATTGGCACGGCGCAATAGGCTTTTTATTCTAACAATCAGCTCAGCAAAAGCAAAAGGCTTGGTTAGATAATCATCGCCACCAATTTCAATACCTTTAATCCGATCGCTTAAATCATCTTTAGCCGTTAAAAACAAAACAGGCGTATGCTTGCCAGCGGCACGGTAGCGCTGTATCAGCTCAAAGCCACTGACATCAGGCAGCATGACATCCATCAGCACCACACTAAAATCTTCAGTCATTAACGCATGATAGCCATCCAAACCTGTTAGGTGATGATCAACAATAAAACCGGCCTCAGTTAAGCCTTTCTTAATATACTCTCCAAGTTTTTCCTCATCTTCTACTAACAGCACTTTCATCGTCGCTTTCCTTCATATCATTATGGTTGTCAACAGCATATTACTAATGTTGTTGGCTTATCAGCCGTATGTTTATCAAAAACCCTTGTGCTAACAGCGCTCTTTGGATAGAGGCGGGTGCTGGTATTTGGCTTTAATGACAAGCAGATGACAAGCAGATGAAAATATTATGTTGTTCCTAACAAACATGTCATGTCCGTGTCATCTAGCTGTCAGCCCACATTTAGTATTCTAAATAAACGCCGCATAGAGGCTAGTCTCTGATACAGACCGCTTCTACAAGTTAAGCGATTATTTTACTTAAACAGCTTATTATTTATCTTCAAAGGGTCTTATATGAAAAATTATCGTTCATTAAAAAAAGCAGCTTTACTTTCAGTATCGATGTTAGTGGGCATGTCAGCGGCCAATGCGCATACCACACACTTAGACGCTTCTGTTCTTGGTAATTGTGACGCAGTGACGAGTTTTGCAAAGAACGCAGATCACAACGATGCACAGATTTCTAGCGCGCAAATGAAAAGCTATGTTGATACAAGAGTCGCGTGTCAGATACAGCATCAAGATCAGCACTTGCAGTCTGAAAAATATTTTGTGAAAAAATATGGTAGCGATCGTGATAGAAACGCTGAAGCCATATTAAATGAATATGTCGCGCATTAAAATCTAAAGCGATGAGTATGACGACATTGTAATCTTAACGTCATCTGCCAGTCAGAATGAATAACGTATCATTTAGACTGGTTTAACGGCTTTACCCTTAATCACTTTACCTTCAATAGCTTTTAATCCAATCAATAGGAATTAACTATGTCAAATTTTAAATTACTGTCCAAATCAATCGCAATGACGGCTATCGCTCTTATTGTATCAACCTCAGCGATGGCGCATGACCCAAAAATGCATGCTGAGAAAGACCAGATGAACTGAGAAAAAATGCAAAAGCATATGCAGATGATGGAAAAAATGGATCATAGCAAGATGGACATGAACGACCCCGCTATGAAAGCCATGATGGCTAATATGGGAAAAATGAAACAGATGTACCAAAAACATTGCGTGACTAATGACAGTAAATCTTAAAAATTTCAGCTCTGTTAAGTCGTAGTAAAAAGTTAACGGAAATAAATTTTTAGGAAAACATATGAAATTTTTATTGGGTGTGCTCTTTACCGTATTTGTGACAATCACTGGCGTATTTGCGGTTGTTAGCAGTGGCGTTGTCAATGTGGGCGCAGACCAAGAGCATAGCCCAATGATGTATAGCTTTTTAGAAACTGCGCGCAATCGTTCTATACAAAATGCCAGTAAAGATATTGTGGTACCAGACTTAGATAAGGTCGACATGATCAGCTCGGGTGGCGCGGACTATAAGGATATGTGTGCAGGCTGTCACTTGTCTCCGGGAGTGGCACAAACTGATTTTAGCGAAAGCTTATATCCAAAGCCGCCCAATTTTACCAAGGCTAATATTGTCAAACGTTATCAAACAGAGGACGGTGCAAAGCAAAGCTTTTGGGCAATCAAGCACGGTATTATGGCGTCTGGAATGCCAGCATGGGGAGCTTCTCATGATGACGATAGAATGTGGGCAATGGTCGCTTTTATCAGATCATTACCTGAATTAAATGAAGCTCAGTACACCATGCTAACGACTAGGTTAGACGACGATATGTTGGATATGTCATTTGATGGTGATATGGATATATCAGATGATGGATCTAGAATGCAGCATTAATACTTTCTAGATATGAAAGCCTCCTAACTCACGGTTGTTGTTATTAACAATGCAGTACTTAAAGGTGCTGCATTTAACCTTTATGTTTAAGTCTATAAAGGTTAAATATAGCACCTAATTTTTAACATCTCGAGCATGACAATAGACGTTCAAAGGAGATTTGATGAGACATTACACACACATATTTTTTAACGGACATCACTGGTTATCCGGTCGTGTTCTTTTATTGGTGGTGACAGCGGCATTACCCCTCACAGTAGCTGCTTGTAGCCAATCTAATACCAACGTCTCTGACTCGCAGTCAATACAAGCTGAGCCTGTTGCTGTCCAGAACGTACAAAATAATAAATCAGCTCCGTCAAATACTCCCGTTAACAGCTCGTCATCATTACTCAAAAACGTCTCAGCAACGGTTTATAAAGACGCTAACTGTGGCTGCTGCAAAGAATGGGTAGGCTATGCAGAAGATAATGGATTAAGCGCAACCACGCACGATGTTGCAGATGTATCCTTATTTAAGGAGCGTTATGGCGTACCACAGCAAATGCGCTCTTGTCATACCACCGTTACCACCGACGGTTTTGTCTTTGAAGGACATGTCCCTGCTAAACACATGGCTCAGTTTCTAGAAAATCCCCCTGCACAAGCTATTGGACTTGCCGTACCGAGTATGCCGGTTGGTAGCCCCGGCATGGAATATCAAGGTAAATTCATGCCTTATAAAGTAATGCAGCTTAACAAAGACGGTACCACAGAAGTCTATGCCGCTATTGAGACTCCTCAGCAGCAACTATAGTGTTGGCTTAGATGTGAATAGATTCTGTTAAATATCGAAAATATTATAACTATAAGCTCACCATCTCTCAAATTGAATTAGGTCATCATTATGAATAAACAGAACATACTGAACCGCCGACGTTTTTTGACAGGGTCATCTACGCTACTTGGTGCGTCTATGCTATCGACGCTACCGACCATGGCCAGTAGCGCACTGGGACACTCAAGTCGCTCAGGCAGTCAGGGCGCTACTATCAATAGTGACCAAAACACTCATAAAGTGCCTATATTGACCGGTAAAGAGTTTGATTTATACGTCAGTAAACAGTCCGCTATTGTTAATGGTAAAAAGAGCATGGCAACGCTCATCAATAATTTACTGCCAGCACCGACGTTAAAGATGCGTGAAGGCGATACGGTGGTGATACGTGTTCATAATCAGATGGATGAATCAACCTCTATCCATTGGCATGGATTGCTGGTGCCTTTTGAGATGGATGGGGTGCCGGGCATCAGCTTTGATGGCATTCCTGCAAACAGCACCTTTACCTATAAATTTAAATTAAAACAATCAGGCACCTATTGGTATCACTCACACAGTGGGTTCCAAGAACAAACTGGCATGTTGGGCGCTATTGTGATTGAACCTAAAGGCCGTGAGCGTCATCCTATCGACGAAGACCATGTGATCGTGCTGAGTGATTGGACCAGCCGCAACCCGCATAATCTCTTGAAGCTGCTCAAACAGCGCGCCGACTTTGACAACTATCATCTGCCAGACTTCAAAAAACTGCTTGCTGATATTGCCGAAACGGATATGAAAACCGCGTTTGATAAACGCAAGATGTGGAATCAGATGCGCATGATGCCCACTGATTTTACTGACTTGTCGGGTGAAAAAACATTTACCTACCTTATCAATGGCAAAACCACCGCAGCTAATTGGGCGCAAATCGTCAAAGCAGGACAGCGCGTTAAATTACGCTTTATCAATGCTTCAGCGCAAACCATCTTTGATGTACGCATACCCGGTCTCAAAATGACTGTGGTGGCAACCGATGGTATTGATGTCGCACCCGTTGCGATTGATGATTTTCGTATTGGCGTGGCTGAGACCTACGATGTCATTGTCACCCCGACCAAAGATGCGCATACCATATTTGCCCAAAACATAGACCGTTCGGGCTATGTCGCAGCAACGCTTGCCACCAAAGAGGGTGCTCGTGCGGCAACGCCTGCTATGGACAAAATTGAATGGCTCACCATGGCAGATATGATGGGTGCTATGGGTGCTATGGGTGCTATGGGTGCTATGGGTGCTATGGGTGCTAATGGTTATAAAGCTAAGCACGCTAAAACAGAGTATGACTTTAAGTCTGATATGCGTGTGGACAGTCCACGTATGAACCTTGACGATCCAGGTATCAACCTGCGCAATATTAATAGAGAGGTATTGAATTATAGTCAGCTGCGCTCTGTCGATGAGGCAATATTTGCAGAGCAGCGCAAGCCTACCCGAGAGATCGAGCTACATTTAACCGGTAACATGGAGCGCTATATTTGGGCGTTTGATGGGGTTAAGTTCAGTGAGGCCACGCCGGTTAATATCAAGCCGGGTGAGCGCGTGCGTATTACCTTAGTCAATGACACGATGATGAACCATCCGATGCATTTACACGGCATGTGGAGCGATTTGCGTATGCCTAACGGCGAGTTTCAGGTGCGCAAGCATACTATTATGGTGCAGCCGGCACAAAAAATCAGCTTTGATGTCACAGGAGAAGCTGGTCGATGGGCATGGCATTGTCATCTGCTCTATCACATGGAAGCCGGTATGTTTAGAGAAGTGGCGGTCATTTAAGCAAATCTTTGATTGATAGGTGAGAGATGAGATGAAAATACATAAAGTAGGTTTACGGTTCGCTGGGGCATCATCATTGGTACTGCTGGCATCATCATTTGCTAATGCTGCTGACCCGTCCACTGCTAAAAAAGACATGATGATGTCAGGCATGGATCATAGTAGTATGGATATGTCAGGTATGGACATGTCAGATATGGATCACAGCAAAATGGATATGTCAGGTATGGACATGTCGGATATGGATCATGGCAGCATGGATATGTCAGGTATGCAAGGTGGTAAGGCGCCAGCTGATGCACGAAGTTCCGACTACTCAAACGGCGTTCCCTATGGACAGTATGGTAAGCCTATGATGATGGGTGATATGCCATTATGGGGCGTTTCTGTAGATGATTTAGGTTATCAGTTTGATGACGATCAGATTAATTATGAGGTTGGTGCTTGGTATGGCCTAGATGAGCGCCGCCTCTCTTTACGCAGCGAAGGTAGTATTCAGACCGAAGGTGATAAAGAAATTGATAGTCTGACCTCACTATCTTACTGGAAGCCGCTAAGTATCTTCTGGAATGGCGAGGCCGGTGTTGCTTATGATACCGAAAATGACAAACCTGCCATTATGGCGGGTATTGTCGGTACTATGCCTTACTTTATTGAAACCGATGCCAGAGCTTATCTGTATTCTGATGGACAAGTTCGATTGGACCTTGGCGCAGAATACGAGTGGCGTTTGAGCCAGCACTGGGTTGTGATACCGGAAGTAGGGCTGTCTGCTTTTAGTAAAGAAGACAGCGACAATCATATTACCAAAGGCTTTAACGAGATGGAGGCTGAAGTGAGGCTCACTTATGAGACATTCAGTCGCCAACTGGCGCCTTATGTGGGTGTGAGTTATGAGACAGCGCTTGGCAGTGCTCGAGATCAGCGTCGTCAACATAATGAATCGGTTGATAGCAGCAGTTTGACTGCGGGGGTTAAATTCTGGTTCTAATATTATTAATGTAATAGGAGATATACTATGAATGCTTCAGATCAAAACAACATGAATCATCAACAGGGCATGAACCCTTATGTCAAGTTCACCTTGATGATCGTGACGTCTACGATTGTGATGTACATCATGATGTATTTCAATACTTATGAATGGAGTCATGTTTACTTTAGTGAAACCCGAGCTTATATGGCGCTCTACATGGGTGCCGGTATGGCCGTCATTATGCTGGCCTTTATGGGTAATATGTACAAAAAAACCAAAATTAATTTGATGGTTTATGGCATTAGCGTCGTGCTATTTGCCATCGGTATCTGGGGCGTGCGCTCTCAAGCAACCGTCGATCAAGTCGATTGGATGCAGGCGATGATACCACATCACTCGATTGCTATTTTGACCAGCTCACGAGCAGATATCGAAGATCCACGCGTGCGTCAGCTTGCTGACGATATTATCAAAGCGCAAAAGCGTGAAATCGCTGAGATGCAGGCGCTGATCGAAGCGCTGGAATAGACAGTCATAAATTTTGAGCATTTCGTATTAGGTGTCATTAAGTAAGCAGCCTATTGAAAGGTGTACGTACATACGCTAGTACTATATCATTACTAATACTAAGGAAATAACAAATAAGGAGTCCTTGTAATGGTTGTTATGATGCACGGTATGATGAACACGCCTATGCACGGCATGCTGAATGGAGCAATGCATGGTATGGGTTGGGGAGGATCTATTATCTTTCTGTTGTTCACGGTACTGGTTTTTGTGGTACTGATATTAATTATTATGTCGCTGATCAAATATCTGCGTAAACCAGACTAAGTCTTATGCTTAACTAAGTTGTTGGGTGTGTAAAACAAGAGTAGAGACAACGGCTATCAGCGGTTGATATTACGGATTCAAAATCTCTACTCATGGTCTTCAAGGAGTGGTTTTGTGAAACATATTGACGATACTCAATCTATGAAAGGCGGACAGTACGATAAAGTACCTGCTGACTATAGTGGCACAATCTATACCTGCCCAATGCATCCCGAAGTCAGAGATGTTGAAGATAGTGGCTGTCCAATATGCAACATGGCACTCAAACCTGAAGACGAGGTCGCTAACTCAAGCAATAATAATCACGCCCATAACCACAGCCATGCAGGTGGTCATGGAGAAGGCGCGGACAGCGGTGAAGTAAAACCTGTCAAAGGCGGTAAATACGATAAAGTACCGGAAAATTATAGCGGTACGATCTATATCTGTCCCATGCATCCAGAAGTGAGAGATGTTGAGAAAAGCGATTGCCCAATATGCGGTATGTTTCTTAAACCTGAGGGCGAGGTTACTGATGAAGACAGTCATGTGCATTGTCATGGAACGGATACCACTCACAGCACTGATGTAAAATCCATCAAAGGCGGGAAATACGACAAAGTACCAGACGATTATAAGGGTACGGTCTATGTCTGCCCCATGCATCCAGAAGTAAGAGACGTTAGGAATAGTGGCTGTCCGATATGCGGTATGGCGCTCGAACCTGAAACTATCACTGCTGGTGAAGAAGATACCGAAGAGCTCGATGATATGACACGGCGCTTTTGGATTTGCACCTTACTTACCTTGCCGCTATTTATTTATGCCATGAGCGATATGTTTGGGATAAACCTAGATCAAATTGGCTCAATTGATATCTCTGGACAACTTGGTCAAATAATACAGTTAGTGCTTGCTACTCCGGTTGTACTTTGGGGCGCCGCACCGTTCTTCGTTCGAGGCTGGCAGTCTATCAAAAGCCGCAATCTGAATATGTTTACCTTGATTGCGCTAGGTGTAGGCGCTGCTTATATTTTTAGTATTGTCGCGACCTTTTTCCCGCATATTTTCCCAGATAGCTTTAGAGATGGCGCTGGTCAAGTGGGGGTGTATTATGAAGCGGCAGCTGTCATCGTAACCTTGGTGCTACTTGGTCAAGTGCTGGAGCTAAAAGCCAGAAGTCAAACTTCAGGCGCGATTCGAGCTTTGCTTGAGCTCGCACCGCCAACCGCAAGACGTGTTGATGAAAACGGAGAAGAGAGTGAAGTCTCACTTGACGAAGTCGTCAGTGGTGACCAGCTAAGAGTTAGACCCGGTGAGAAGCTGCCAGTAGATGGTACTGTGCTCGATGGTAATAGTAATGTTGACGAATCAAGGGTCACGGGTGAGCCAATCCCCGTATCAAAAGTACAGGGAGATACAGTGACGGGCGGTACGGTAAATGGCACTGGCACGCTATTGGTCGAAGCGGTCAATGTCGGAGCAGATTCGGTATTATCCAAAATTGTGCAAATGGTTGCCGAAGCCCAACGTAGCCGCGCGCCTATCCAGCGCTTGGTTGACAAGGTAGCAGGTTGGTTTGTACCTATTGTTATTGTTACCTCCATCGTAACATTTATTGTGTGGGCGATATTTGGCCCTGAGCCTGCTATGGCCTATGCAATGGTTAACGCCATTGCGGTGCTCATTATCGCTTGTCCTTGTGCGCTCGGACTTGCAACGCCGATGTCAATCATGGTCGGTACGGGTAAAGGGGCGCAAAACGGCGTCCTTATTAAAAACGCCGAAGCGCTTGAGACAATGGAAAAGGTCGATACTATCATTGTTGATAAAACTGGAACGCTGACTGCCGGTAAGCCTGAGCTGACTGCGATTGATGCGCTGGCAGGTCAAGATGAGGATGAGTTTTTAGCGCTAGTAGCTGCCGTAGAAAGTGCCAGTGAGCATCCTTTAGCAGAAGCTATCGTGAGAGCGGCTCAAGATAGGTCACTTACTATCTCCAAGGCTAGTGATTTTAATTCAACGACGGGCGAGGGCGTACAAGCGGTAGTCAACGGCAAACAAGTCGCTATCGGTAACTCAAAGCTTATGGAGCGTTTAAACAGCTTCGACCAGGATTTGTCTACTAAAGCTGACGTCCGTAGAAAGGATGGTGAAACGGTCATGTTTGTGGCGATAGATGGTGAAGCGGCTGGTATTATTTCAGTTGCTGACCCTATTAAACCAAGCACCAAGGAGGCTATTTCACTGCTTCATGATGCGGGACTAAAAGTCGTCATGCTAACGGGTGATAACGAAAAAACTGCGCAGGCAGTCGCCAATAAATCAGGTATCGATGAAGTCCATGCCGACGTCTCACCAGAGGATAAAAACCGCATCGTCAAAGAGATGCAAGACAGCGGTAAATTGGTGGCGATGGCAGGGGACGGTATCAACGACGCGCCCGCACTAGCGCAAGCGAATGTCGGTATCGCTATGGGTACCGGTACTGATGTGGCGATGGAGAGTGCAGGGATTACCTTGCTAAAAGGCGACTTAATGGGTATTGCCAAAGCCCATAAGCTGAGCCACGCCACCATGCGTAATATCAGACAGAATCTGTTCTTCGCCTTCATCTACAACGCACTTGGTGTACCGATTGCTGCTGGCGTGCTATATCCTGTGTTTGGGCTTCTTCTTAGTCCTATGATAGCGGCAGCAGCTATGAGTCTTTCTTCAGTATCGGTGATTGGCAACGCGCTGAGATTAAGTCGCTTGAAACTATAATTTTGGTACGGTGAAGAGGTACAGTGTGATATTTAATCCTTATCTACTACAGCCCCAAAATAAAAGTTATCAGTAATTGACGCTAATGTTTACGATGTCAGAGTAGTAATCAGGCTTGAAGTCGGCACTGGGTACGACAACATGCACAATATGTGATTGATTTACTCCAGTGCCTTTATCAGCCACGCCATTTTTTATGCTTTCAGCAAGAAGAGTATTACCCCATGCTGTTCCATCAGTAGATTGTAATTGATAAGGTATCACGTCGCTGTTAAGAATAGTCCCAGTCATAATGCCTGCACCATTTACGTTACCGTTGGAGGGAGCTAAGCCAATGTTGTAGGCAGCACCATTGGTGCAGGTTACACCGATACTAGTGCTGCCTTTGGTATTAGTCGCGCTTGCCGCAATATTTTTTAAATTGATATCGGTAGGTTTAGCAGTGATTTCGCAGCTTGGAATGACAGTTGCTTCAACGGTAAATGGGAATCTAAAAACTGCTTGAATGCCCTTTGTACAGTCAGCGTTAGGATTAGTATGATCACCGTCTTCGTATCTCAATGTAGTATTGCCTTTCTCCAAAAAACTACTGGTGTAGACACCAGGTGTGGCATTAACATTACTGGGGTCTGAAACTAGGGAGAAAGTTATATCAGTTTGCCCCTTGATAGTTGACCCGGCGGCAATTGGATGTGCGCCTGAATTATATTCAGAGCCACTACCATTGCGAGTACCCCAAAGAGTATTGTTTTGAGTCATGGTGAACGCTAAGCGCGGGTTTGTGCCTGGACCATTAATAGACATATAGCGTGGAGAGATGTTTGTAGGGTCATAGCTACCACCATCAGCGCCTAGACAGACCGAGACAGTGCCCGCAGTGCTACCTAAGTTTGTGCAGCTATAAATTAAGGTGACAGTAAGGCTAGCGTTATGAGCGTTTGCAGGAGTAATTTTACTTCCAATATTTACATTGCCAGTGCTTCCTGCAGCGGTGTTCATGCCCGCTCTGCAAGCCACACTGACAGCATTTGTTTCAACATCTGTTTCAGCATTTGCCTCAATTGTTGGTAACCACCATGCGCCTAGCACTAAAAGTGGACCGTAATACCACCGAAATAACTTCATTATTATTCTACCTTTTGACAGATGAGAGGACCGATTAGTGGAATGTCAGCGCCCTGTTTATGATAATCAAAGCTGACCGTACAACTATCATTGGAGGGCGTCATCACTGTGAGAACATTGTGCTTATCTAAGGTATCTAAATAGACTTCGCCATCAAATCCAATAATGGCTGAAGGCGCATCCTTGTTCGTGAGGAACTGCACTTGACTGCCAAGCGGTAGCGGCTGGTTATCGCTGTCTGTGAGGATAACAGAGGCCGAGCGCACCGTTGTGATCCCAAAGCTTACTAACACTCCAGCGCGGTCAGTCGGCGTGGCTTTAATATTCACCTTGTCAATACGCAGGTCAGCAGGCAAATCCATGGGGTCAATCGCAATCTTATTCTCTTGGTAAGCGTTCAATGGCGTCACCAATAACAGACCCCGCTTATTCGTCGTACCAATGGGACTGTTTTGCAGCAGTACTGGCACATTGGCGATACCATCAGTGGAGACCACAGCAAAACCATTATTGATTTGGCGGGCGGCAAATAAGCCTCCGCCCATCATCACCAGCGCGCCTGTACCGCTCGCATAAGTAGAGTAGCTATCGTTGTTACTACTGATACCAGCCTGTAATCGACCGTATGGACCAAGATAATTCAATTCGGCTAGGCCATCGGTACTGCTGTTGTTACCCGTACTGTTATTACGGGTACTGTGCCTTGCTTGTGCGCGCCAGCCTATGCCGCCCGCACCTGGTGTTGATTGCGACACATCTGTTACCAAGGAATGACGCTCGTTGGTGCTCTGCAGACTACTGTTCAGCGAGATATTACGATCTAAGGATAGCGAGGCCCCAAAAGAGACGCTGTTATTATCAGAGTTATGAATATCATGATTGTAATTGGCGTTCAGGCTCAGGCGTCGCCCAAAGGATTTCCGCCAAGAGGCGCTGGCAAACTGTGAGGTCTCTTGCTGTGCAAAAGCGACCTGATTATAACTGAGACCGAAACTGCCCATAGATTGGGTGTTATAACCTGTTGAGAGTTGTTCACTGCGGCGGTTGGGAGCCTCTCCGTAGCGTGTGGCGACGTCACGGTAGTCACCTTGAGTACCGGTGGCATTGAGACCAATATGGAAGCGACTGTTATTCCAAGAGTAATTTGCACTGTATTGCGAGCCACTTTCACCTTGGCTGTCGCTGCCCGCTAGCGATGCAAATAAGACGCCGCCTTTACTACCCAATAACCAAGTGCCACCGACACCAGCATTACTAAGACCGTCAGTCACTTCAGCATGGGTTTCGGCAGTAAAGCGATCACTGACCCCATAACGCCAAGTGCCAAAGCCGGCGATATCGCTGCCGTAATCAAAAGATTTGAGCCCATAGTTTTGGCGTACGGCACCGAGCTCCACTGACCAATCGGACAGCCCTGACTGCAGTAAACGATGGGCATCATAAAGTGAGAAATTAAGCGTGGTGTTTTGTCCTAACGCATCAGTCAAGACGAGCTGGGCATTGCCCGCACCGCTAAAGCTGGGCGCTGTATGCAGCTCAAAAGGACCGGCGGGTACGTCACCGCTGTATTGCTTGAGACCATTAATATACAGTTCGACCGCTGAGGGCAGGGTGGCGGAACCAAAAAACGACGGCAAAGGCGTGGTGGTCATATAGGGCTGCAGGTCAAAATTAGTGCCAAATTGCAGTCCGCCTAAGCGCGTCGACCTGGTCCATGACAGTGCCCCTGTGAGTATATCGCCAGCGCTGACGGTGAGCAGCTTATCAGGGAATGATTTGCTCCAACTGCTATCCAAACGCACCGTGCGGCTGTCCCAGTCATTGCGATTAGTATCGCTACCGGCAAAGCGATTGCCAGTCGTCAGGGCAGTAGAGCTTAATACACCCAAGTCATTAAACGCGCGCAGTTCTGTATAAGCACTTAGGCTGGTCGCGTTGTTTTCGGTTTGGGTACCATAGAGGTTGTAATTTAACAGAAAACCAGGCGAGGCGGTCGGTTGCGGGCGTTTACTATTGCGGGTATTAACGACGGTGGTAGCAAGGTTGAGTATATCTAGCGGTGCAATGAGGTTGAGCGTTTGCTGACGTGCATCATAATCAATCTTGATATCGGGTAGGGTGTTTAGCGGTATTGGTTCGAGGATATCGGGCGGCACTATAAAGCCGAGTTGCTGCAATACGTTGGTACTGGCCCATAACTGGTCATTATAGTATTCGAAGGACGCTAAGCCCTTATCAGCGCCGTTAAGCTTAACCTCCAAATAGAGATCAAGCTTGTCTGGATGGTCGTTTTCGTCACGGTCTAAATCAAGCTGTGCGAGACTGTCGTTGGGAAGGTCTGTAGAGGTAGCTATGATATCGTTTGGTTCGATAGCATGGCTGATAGGTATCATTAAGGTTTGCAATAAGGCTATTTTAGCGATCGGAAGTGTCCAGCGTAACGTCTTGAATCGTCTCAGTTCCATTGATCATTGCCTTGAACTTACCACCTGTCGTTAGTGCCGAGGGCGGTGTTTTCAGTGTCCAGTACATGGTAGCGCCTGGTAAAACATAACCCAGCAAACCTTTATGGACATCAATGCTAGTACCAGTCGTATCTACAAAGCTTAGGCTTGCCAGTTGGGCATGACCATTGCCGCCATTGTGGACACGTAATTTTATCTGCTTGTTATCTGGCTGCACATGCGTGCTCCATTGCAGTTTTGGGGCGGTCTTGACAACACCAACAGGCTGTACAAATACGGGTAGGGAATAGCTCAATGCAAACTGTAAGCCACTTTTTTGGTCAGGAGATTTAATCGGTAGCTCATTAACCAAAATCCGGTAGCTATCTGCTACAGCGCCACTGCCGTGCGGCGGTGCTTTGGCACGGATAATTCGAATTAATTGCTTGTCGTTGGGGTTGAGCTCAATCATTGGCGGACTGGCCAATAATCCTCGTGATAGTGTGAGCTGATCGCCTGTTTCATCCTGCGACCAGTGGTACACACGCACTTGCGCATGCACCACATTGTCACCGGTATTACTTAGGGTCAGACCACTGGCATTTTCTCGAGCTTGTATGCTTAAGGAGATGGGAGAGACTTGCAGCCCACTCGCCATCGCCCAATTGCTACACAGCAGCAAGCTTGAGATCACACTATATTTTGCAACACGGTGTAACCAGAGAGTTAACATAACTATTAGTAGATTACAGAAGCAGTGATGGTATCCGAATACGTATCTTGCTTAACATCGGTGCTGCCTGTTATTGTGGCATACACAGAGTGTAGGACAGGTGTGGATACTCCTATTCCTATATCTGAAACACCGTTACCAGTTACTTCAAGAGTTCCTGCATTACCCCAAGGCGCATCACCCGCTAAAGTAGAGTGCAACTGATATGTAATAGTGTCGCCTAAAACCCCTGTCATAAGACCTTCACCGGTAGTGCTAGCTGAGTTGCCAGTCGTTGTTAGATTAATGACATAAGGTGCATCATTAGAGCACATTACTGAGATATCTCCAGCAGATTTCTTATTTGAAATCGTCCCATCTGCGAATGCAGTACCGGCAGCAATGTCTGTAAAACTAATAGCGGCGGCAGTAGCGTCTATGGCGCAAACTGAGGTAATGGTCGTCGTGATTCCAAACTCAGATGATTTTGTGCCAGACGCATTGGCACTAGACATAGCAGCGAATCCACCAAGAGTAACTAGTGTAGCGGTCATTAAGGATTTTTTAAATTGCATGGTAAATCTCCAAAGGTTTAGATCGGTTGGTATTTCAGTGATGTAATGCAGCATAATCCGTTGAATACGCTGCGCTTGCCGAGCTAGATAGCAGAAATCACGTCTTCTTGGCAATCTAGAACCCATTGGTATAAGATGATTACCGGAGGCGAACCGACTCTTTCAGTTACAATAACCACGACTATCTTTAATACTTGTTACTAAAGCATGACACCATTACTATAGAAGTTTGTGACTAACATGTATCCACAGATATATCCAGTTATAAACATATTGTTAATAGTTGCATAATCACAAACTATTTTTATGGATATTTCTCAAACTCTAGAAACAGAAAGTCTTTGTTTAACACATGACAAAAAAATGACTTGATGTCATTTCCTACTGTGGATTCTGATGAAATGGCTTGATGTTTTGATATGATGAGATATTTCTTTAAATTACTGTTATCAAAAGAAAGTAATGAGAAGGCTGTTAAGGGCCAGACGCTTATAAAGTAGAGAGGCGGGAGGTTTGGACAGTATTGGGGATATAGCCATACAACTGAAGTTGCAAAAACTGCTTTGGAGTTTTTTTGAGGCGATAGGAATTTGAAAAGGAACTAAAGGCTTATTTACTCTATAACAAGGATGAAACACGCTATCTTCTACAGCCACATTTAGCGCACTTCCATCTATTGGAAAATATTACATAGTACAGAATAACAAAGCTCCACAGGCCAAAGGTAATAACTATTGGAACTAAAGATAATGACCAATTTATCTTAATATTATTATAAGTATGTAGCGTTTTTCTGCCGCTACATTCGCAAAATATAAACTCTTCATCAACGTTATTACCGATAATGATTGAGAAACACAATTTTTCTCGTTCTAATCTATGGGTGAGCACTATAACGACTAAAGAATGGTCAATGTATGTAAAGCAACAAAGCTTTACTATTCTTGTCTCAAGATAATAGCCAGCCAGTGTTGCTAAAAACGATACTAGCAGTTGAAACTAACGAGAAAAAAATATTATGAAAGCTAGGTATGCGATTGAGAGATTGGATGGCTTAGTGGTGCAACGAAACAGTTAATATAAGTCTTATAGATGTAAAAAAACCTTGTAGCGTAAAGCGTACAAGGTTTTTTGTATTCAATGGTGCGCCCACAGGGACTCGAACCCCGATCGATCGCTTAGGAGGCAACTGCTCTATCCTGTTGAGCTATAAGCGCATAATGGAATGCTATTGTAGAAAAAACCAATTACAAAAGCAATGAGTAATCATTAAGCAGCGGGCTTTATGCTCACTTACCATTGCTAAGGGCGTCGGCGACATCTACTTTCAGCTCGCCTGTTGCTTGTTTGGCGCCTGAGTTCGGTTTGAATAAATTATCCATATCGTTCTTATAGCCATCGATATTGTTATAATCATGCTGACTTAAGATGTCTTGTCCGGTACTTGAAAGCAAAAAGTTTCTAAAATTAATAGCAGCAGGGTTTGGCGTCAATACAACGCCATCTACTGCTTGTGCATCTTGTAACGCATAGCTAAATGAGATAAGGCTGCGGGTATCGGTATTGTCACTTTTAGCTTGAGTTGCCACTTCAGTATCAGTCTCATTATTTTCATTAAGACCATCTTCCGCTGTTGCCTCTTGAACACTATTATTTTTCACTTTATTTTGATTGTGCTTATCTTGAGCCGCCTTTAATTGTTCTTGCAGTGGGGATAAGCGCTCTTTTGACAGCTTGCTATTAGCAATAATTATATCGGTATTCACGACATAAGATGCGCGCTCATCGTCAGTGCGATGACTGTCGGCAAATTCGCTGTCAGATAGCGTTAGAAGGGCCGCGGAAGTAACATAGTTTGTGACTATCTGCACATGCGGATAGCGTGATTGAAAGGTTGTGATAACAGCATCTAAAGGCACTTGTATCTTGTCTTCTGCTTGTATATGCAAGGTGCTTTTGGCAATGGCGTTTTCATCATCCGCTGTCGCCGTTGATGCATCATTATCATTTGCCATAATAGGCAGAGGATCCATGTTTTTACGATTGCTGGTCCATAACCAAGTAAAAATGGCGATAAAAATAATCAGCAGCAGTAAAATAAGCCCGGCTAATAGCAGCTTGTAGTCTCTCATAAGTTACCGCTCTTTTTTTTGGTTAAAGTAATCAGTGATTTAAATAAATAACGAATGGTAGTAAATTTACTCGTGCGGATTTAACACCTCAGCCGCCAAATCAGCCAGCATATCAGCAAAAATATCTGTCGCTTCTACAGTAGTAGCTGTTGTTTGTTGCTCGCTAATTTTTTGTTTAATAGTACTGTTTTTCTTGATGCTGCTAGCATTATTTAATGGCGCAGCTTGGTAGTTTGAAGGGGAAACCGTCTGCTTGTCAATCGCTTTTGCCCCTGCCATTTTGGGCGCTACCGTTTGGTGCGCGGCTAAAGGCGATTCACCTGTCGCAAGCTTATCTTTGAGCCATTTAAAACCATTTGTCTCCCACCATGCCTCAAAGCGTGGTAACGTACTGCCGCGAACCGCCGCTGGCAAGTTTAAAGTACGTAGTTTTTGGGCGAGCACGGGGTCGCTAATGGCTTGATGAATGCTTAAATAAAGCGAGCTGCTATCATCGGTATAGGGCTGTCTGTTTTGCCATGACCTATCATCAATTTTCATGCGCGGCAGTGCCCACAGCTCACCGCGATAGTATACAACATATAAACGTCGTTTAGGATGGACGAAGATGGCATCAATGGGACGCAAAGGCATAGTATTATAGTATCTCGTCAATATAAAAAGATTAAATAGTTAAGTATCAACAACGGTAAACAGTGACATAAGACAATCAATTAAGATAACAATATCTTGTCTTGCAAACAAATAGTCTTCTAGCAAATTAAGCAGCATAATAGCACGACACTGAATGTCGCGCGGTGCTTCTGCCGCGATGAATAGACTGGTAAATAACCAGCATCAATGGCACACTAATATCCGCTTATTTTACAATTTCTCAGGCTTATAGTTAATAAGTCGCTCGTCGTTAACCGTTGCTATTATTTTTATGCGGCTATTTATTAGATTACGCTCAGTATGCTAGCAGAAATACAGTCCAGTAACGACCTAGAAACATAGATTGGTGAGTACTGCTTGTCGCATTTCTTAATCGCCATTGATGTGCGCTGTCTACTGAGAAGCTACTATAAAGACGGCGCTATAATAGTCAGCCATACTTCTCCACGTTAATTTTTCTTAATGTTACTTTTTCTTAACGCCATTTTATTATTCACCTTATCAATTCAATCAGACTATCCTTTATGTTTAAAATCATTCAGTCCCACCGTACCGAGCTTTTGGTTGAGCAGTTGCTGGAGGCTTATAAGTCCAAAAACCAACCCATTTTTGAAGAGTTTGTGGTCATTGTGCCGTCAATGGTACTTGGTGATTGGCTAGATAAGTCTATTGCAAGTCAAGCGGGTATCAGCACCTTAGTGACGACGACGTTTTGGGGTCAGTATCAGTGGACATTGATGCAGGATGTGTTGAGCCGTCATAACACCTATATATTAGAGCAAAACCCTGAAGCGTCAACGTTGAATGTGCCTGAGGTGGCAGTGCTGTCACCAACGGTAATGCAGTGGCGCTTATTTGGCTATTTGACTTATTACCAAGAGGCAAGTGTAGGGGATGAAAAACACCCCGTTCATCCATTGCTAGCGTCTTTAATCGATGAGCCGCAAGAGGAAGTTCAGCAGGACAGTGCACGACAAGACAACGCACAACAAGATAAGGCGCAACAAGATGCGCGTATTTGGCAGCTGGCAAGTGATTTGGCGAGGGTGTTTAACCGCTATTTGACCCATCGTGAGGACTGGTTAGATCTGTGGTCACACAACAAAACGCTCAATGTGGATGCGCTGATAGCAGATAAAGATGCACTATCCCTGCGCTTCGATAAGTATGCGCGTGGCACGCCTGAGTGGTTGGTGGCGCACTATGTAGAGTTAGAGGTCGCGCAGCGTTTCTTATGGTCGCATTTGTTTGCCGATGTGCATCAGCACCGTGTGGCGCTTGAAGATACCTTTTGGTCAGCCTTAAAAGAAAACAAGGCGAATGAGCGTGCTCAACTGCCCAAAGTTCTGCGTATTTTTACTATTCAGCAATTGCCACAGACCGAGCTCGACTTTTTACAGCGCTTATCACAATACATGAATATTACATTGCTGCACTACAACCCATCCAAGCTGTTTTGGGCGGATATTGTTGATAAGTCGTGGCTACAGCGTCAGCAGATTATTAACCCTGAAAGCGTGTTTTTGCGTGACTATGGTCACAGTCTGCTGTCGCGTTTGGGTAAGCAATCACGCGATACCTTTGCGATGCTTGCTAATTTATCGGGTAATGAGCAATACCAAGATGCACTCGTCGAGTGGCAGGATATTTTTAATGAGGGCGATGATAACAATGATGGCTTGCGCGACGACTTCGGTATTGATTTTGATGACAGTGCGCAACAGGTGCAAGAGAGCCCAAGCTTATTAAAGCGTTTGCAAAATGATGTGTTGATGCTAGACGAGAAGTCTACCCAGCAAGCGACCGCGGCCAAAGTCTCGCAAGCAGTCAGTAAACAACTAGAGACAGGCTCTAATCAAGACGAGCAAGAAACGCCTTGGTATGACGATGAAGTGTTAGAGAATAAACGCTTTGAGAAGGAGCGTTTTTGGGCAATGTCTGCGCAAGATAATAGCCTAAGTATTCATTCGTGTCATAGTTTGCAGCGTCAACTTGAAGTACTGCGTATCATGATTGGGCGCTGGCTCAATGAACCGCTAAAATCTGGTGAGAAAAAACGCCATATATCCGATATTGTCGTTTTGCTACCCGATGTTGAGCGTCACCATGCGCTGATCAGCTCTATTTTCGTCAGCGGTAAAGGACAAGATGGTTTGACCCTACCTGCAAAGGTAACCGGTGTTGTCGATGCGGATATTCGTCAGCTATGGGAAGCCATTATTGGTTTTTATAAGCTATTAGGCAGCCATAGTGCCCGCTTTGAAGCGGCAGAGGTGCTTGATTGGCTAATGCTACCACCGCTGTATGAAAGTTTTGGCTTAACCCATGACCAGATGAGCCGTGGTTGTGATTTGCTGGTAGAGGCAGGCTTTATCCGCGGCTTTGATGAATGGCATCTTAAACAAACCTTAGATAGCAACGACTATGACTACCGATTTACCTTTGCTCAAGCGCTAGATAGATTAACTTTGGGTCTGGTAATGCCAGAGGCCAGTTTAAGCGATTGCTTATATCCTTTGGCACAGGAAGATTGGCCAAGCACAGCCTTGCCAGAGATGAGTTTGCCGCTGCCGCAAGTGAGCCTAAATGATGCGATGATTGTCGAAGCGCTTTGTCGTATCTATGCCGGTTTGACCGCGCGCCGTGATGATCATACACAAAAACTAAAAGCAGAGGATTGGCTCGATCAGATTGAGACACAAGTCATTCACCGCTATTTTGGTGATGTCGATCAGACCCGTACGATGCGCGCCATCTATAACGCTATGAATGGCTTTAAATCAAGCCTGAGGGCCAATCGCCACTATAGACAGTATGCCAGTAGCGATAGTGTCAGTAATGCTAACAAAAAAGAAGTAGAGCAAAGGCTGGCAGGCGTTGAGCAGTTGCCGCTAAAACTGAGCTTTATGCTGGACAGTATTGAAGCGGAGCTTGAGAGTCAGCAGGTCAGTGCCGAGCCGACTGGGGTGAGTACCTTTGGTCGATTTGGTGCGTTAAGAAACGTGCCTTTTGATTTGGTGGTGATGCTCAATATGGATCTCTCTGAATTCCCTGGGCGTGATCTTGATAATCGCTATGATTTGTTGAAAGCCACCAATTCCCGCCGCGGTGATAGAGTCAGTGAAGATGATGATAATGGTGCGTTTTTAGACGCATTGCTGTGTGCGCGCAGTGCTTGCTGGATATTTTACAACGGTCAAAGCTTGACGGACACCCACGAGCACCTGCCCGCCAACCCAGTCAGTGAGCTATTACAGTTTTTGCAAGGTGAGGTGCAGTGGCAGGTCAACTCGCTTGAAGCGTTAGACACATTGCCTGAGAATGTTGACTCTACCACCGAGAGCCTTAAGCGTTATTTACCTAAATTGATTAAGCAGTGGCTGGTGACGGAGCATCCAGCACTACCGTTTCATGAGAGTTTGTTTGAAACAGACATTGAAGACGCAGATGTTTGTGAGCAATCGTCTGACACTCCTAAGCTCAATTTGAATGAAAGCGCAGCTATCCACACTGAAAATAATATTCAAGACAACAGACTTATTGATAGTGCAGATGAGTTAGATGTTCTTTTGAATAAAGCCATGCGCAAAACTAAGCTTGCGCAAAAACGTCAGTTTCCGCCTGCGCCCCTTTGGCAAGCGGTGTTTCATACCTTAAAAGGCCTAGCATCTAGTGAGCATGCAGAACTGGTTGGCTTGCCTACCAAAGCACAGTACGAATCAATCGCTCAGCTGCTTGGTCAATCTCTAGGTCAGTTAGGACAAGTAGAAAATCAAACATTAGATGCATTGGCTGAGATGCTGTCACTAGAAGCGACAGCTGTCTCCAGTGATTCTGGTGAGATTAATGACCTTACTAATAAACAGGCACTTTCCGAAACTGTATTTAATATTGGAGAGATAGACGTTGAAGGGGTATTGGCCTATCAAGTGCGTCATCCGGCCAAGGCATTTTTACGTACTCAAAAGGTGCACGTGGTGCTGGGCGAGGAAGCGATGGCACATCAAGAGCCGCTATTCCTAGACAATCTGACGACCTATCAGATAAAAGAGTATTTGATTAACGAGCTGGCGAGCGATGCAGCCAATAACAGTACTGACAGCGCAGCCACGCAAGACAGCCCAATTCTAATGTATCAAAAAATCATGCCAGCAGGTGTGGCGCGCCAAACGACATTGCCCAATCAACAACAAAAGCTGCAACAGCAATGTCAGGAATTTAAAGAGCAACTAATTGCTAATGGCTGGGACAATGGCTTGGATGATGCTCAGATATTGGAGGCGAGCGATATAGGTAGTTTGCAGCTACTGACCCCAACGATCGAGCATCCCGTTCAGATAGAGCTAGCAGCTGTGCTAGATCATGCTGATAATGCGCCATTACTGAATCTATTACCCCAATTCATTAAGATAAAAGGCTCAGTACCAATATTAGTACCAACATCAGTAGCAATAGATGCTAATAACCATCGCTCTAACATACAGGCAGGTGTGTCCTATGCTGAGCAATCCCCAAGCAGTGGTTAAACATACTACCCAATTCTGCTAGCCCTAAGCATTTAATCAAGTTTTGGTTGTCGCATTTGTATTGGCAAGTTGCCAGACGCACGACAGCCGAGCAGGTAGCACTAAATGATGGCGTAAGTATTTGGCGTTTTAATAAGCCCAGCTCACAAGTCAAAAAGTATGAAAAAGTAACCGCCTTTAAGCTAAACCCTATTGTGTATGAAGATGCCGTGGTTGAGCTAATAAAATGGGCGATATTTGGCAAGCTAGTCGGTCAAGTGCCGATTACCTTATTGCCAGAATATGCGCTCAGTTATCTTGATAAATGCGCAAAAGCGGCAGAGAGTGAAGACGAGAGCGGCAGCTATTGGCCAAAACGCGCAGACTTCTCAGATTGGCTAAGACCTAACTATCACGTAGACACGGTATACGATACCTGCTCGCAGCATGCCATTTGGCAATACGTACTGCGTGATCAAGACGCCTTTAAAGCCCTATCAGCAGCATTAACGACGTTAGCACAGCCGCTGTATGAGCCAATGTTCACAGCGCTAGTTGGTCTAGATAGTTAGCAGGCTAGCTGGTTACTTAAAACTGTTTAAAACGGTTCGTTTTTTGCCCTTTGGCTTAATTGATAATAAAAAGTGTACGCTCATATGACAGAATTTACCGCCACCACTCACATGATGGACATTTCTACCCAGCCACACTCATCCGCTGAGTACCTGAATGAATCGCCTCACTCAATTGATACATATCAGGGTATGACTGACAGTGAGGTTGCGAATGACGACATGGCCAAGCCTAAGAATAAGGCGGATGTGATACCAGCGGTTGATGTTGCATTGACGGGTCGGCATCTTATTGAAGCGTCAGCCGGTACTGGTAAAACGTGGACACTAACTGGCATTGTACTGCGTCTGTTGATTGAAGCACGGCGTGCGCCAGAGCAAATTATCGCGACCACCTTTACTCGCGCCGCTGCAGCTGAGATGCGTCAGCGCATCCATGATCGTTTGGTGGATTTTTATCAGCTGCTGCAATGGGTGAATAGCCTGAGTGCTGACCTCGCTAATAAAGAGAGTTTGTATCTGCATATACTACAGGTGACACCTGATAGTGATAAGGATAAAAAGGCCAGCAAGAACTTAAGCACGGATTCAAACGCTGAAACAGATGCTGATGAACTAAATCAAGACGTTGTTTATGACAACGTTCATGACAAAAAAGCCGCTGCTGAAAAGCGCGCCCAAGCAAAAAAAGATCGTGAGGATTGGTTGGTCGCGCAGGCTAAATATGCGCGTTTAGATGACATCATGCAAGACCCTATTAATCTGCATTTGGTCGGCTACTTGCTTGATCATGTATACAGCTATCCCATGACGGAAGCCATTCGACGTACGGCGTTGGTATTAACCACCTTGGATAAACTGTTTGTCGGTACCCTTGATAGTTTGGCGCAAAAATGGCTTAAGGAGTACAGTAGCGAGACGGGTCATCAGCAAGGCATGGCTATTATTGAAGACAGTAGTATTGAGCAAGTGACGGACAGTATTATTCATGATGAACTGCGTCAGTTTCAAAGTAGGCTGTATCATGAGCAGCCTAAGCTGTATGCATTGATGGATCAACAAGGTAAGCTGACGGCGGTTGGCGATCATAAAAGTTATGTGACTCGTTCGCTGAATTTTGTTTCTGCGCCAATTAATGAAGTTGTGAGCAGTAATTTTTCTTTTGAGGGTTATGAGCGGCTTATCCACAGTATCATTGAGCGCAGCGATGAGCTTGATGCTTTCTTTAAGCCTGACGGCGAATATTATGAAGTTCCCAAAGGGCAGTTGCAGAACAACCGAGAGTCTTGGCCGAAAATTATTCAAGTGTTAGAAGAGTCTGGTCCAGCCGCTTATAAGTTCATATCAGACAAAAAAACTTATACTGGGAAGTTAATTGAAGCTTTTGAGAAAACCGATAATATTGGCTCTCAGTTTCGTGTACCAAAAGATGGTGAAAGAGTTAATTTAATATTTAATGAGTTGCAGGTGGTTCGTGACTTTAAATGGTATATTGAAGAAAGCAAAAAGCTCGATGAATACATAGTGAGTGTCTTGGCTAATCTAAATCGCCATATCGTGCTTGCGGTACGTGACAGGCTGCCGGTTATCTTAGAAGAGCGCGGTGAAACCACCTTTAGCTTGCAAATGGTACGCTTAAACCAAGCATTAACCGGTCGGCAAGGAGAGAAGTTGGCTCGTTATATTCGTCATCACTATCCAGTGGCATTGATTGATGAGTCGCAAGACATCAATGGCGAGCAAGCCATTATGATTGAAAGCATCTATCTGCCGAAGCGTAAACCGTCGGCCAATGACAAACAGGCTACTACTCATAAAGCCAACCATGAGTTTTTATTATTAGTGGGTGATCCTAAGCAGGCTATTTATGGGTTTCGCGGTGGTGATGTCGCCAACTACAATTATATGAAAGCCCAGTTTGACAAAAGCAGCCTTTGGACGCTCGATATTAACCGCCGTTCAAACGCCAGTGTGATTAATGCTCTAAACTGCTGGTTTGGTATGCCGGCGCCAGTGACTAATGAGAATAGGCTCGCACAGTTAGGTAGTGGTATTTATTACCAGCACATTAAAGCACATAAAGAAGAAAATCAGCTGTCTTGGTTTAATGAGCCAGACATACTAAACAGTGACCTAAATAGCGACTTAGTGAGTGACTTGGTGAGTGATGTGCTCTCTGCTCAGCCTGTGAGTGTGTTGCACCTGCCTTATGATAAAGACAAAGAGCTTGAGTACGATGAGCATGAAATCACAGCGCGTCATATTGCGACCTTGCTCAGCAGTGGTCAGACATTAAAAGGCAAACCGATTCAGCCGAGCGATATCGGCGTGCTGGCACGTGCCAAAAAAGATTTAAAACGGGTGGAAGACGAGCTAGTAAAACTCAATGTGCCGACCTTGACCACCAGTGATGTCAGTATCTTTGAAACCGTTATGGCAGAGGATGTGGCAGCGCTGCTGAGTGCCATGCTATATCCGTATCGTCATGACATGATTAATCGGGTGCTGACCAGTCATTTGTATGGCCTGAGTATAAAAGATATCAAAGCCATGATGACTGACCATGAGTCAGGGGCTGTAGATTTAAATAGCGCTAATACAAAAGCCGTTGATAATAAGAAAAGCTATCAAGACTTTATTAGCTATTTAAAAGAAGGCACACAGCGTTGGCAGCACTTTGGCATATTATCGGCCATGCATTACTTGTTAGATCAAAGCCCTGTACAGCCGCAAGGCGTTTGGCAAGCCTTAGCCGCGCATCCAGAAGGCGCGCGTCATATTATGGATTTGCGTCATGTGATGGATATATTAGCGCAGTATGGTATCGGCATGGGTGAGTACGAGCTGCTGGCCTGGTTTAGACAAAACATAGATAGTGCGCCTAGCAGTGATTGGGCTAAGCAGTATCCGCTACCGACAGAGTCTGGTGTGCAGCTGATGACCATTCATAAATCAAAAGGGTTGGAGTTTCCCATTGTTTATGTGCTGGGTATGGGCGATGCCAGTAGGAAGTCAGGTAATAAAGAAGAATATGGGTTGTATCTCTATAACGCGCAACAAAACCCTAGCCAGCAAGATGCTACTCAACAAGACGCTATTCAACAAAATCAGTCAGCGTTGGCTCAGCAATCGACAGGCAATCAGCGCCGATTCTCTCCTGTACAAGGCTCTGCGACCACAGAGGGCTATTATACCGATATGGAGACGCAAGAGGGCTTTGATGAGATGCGCCGGCTTGGTTATGTGGCATTTACTCGCGCCAGTGAGCAGCTTTATGTGGTGCTGCGGGATCCCCATAACAAAACAGGGTTTGAATTAAAGCCGGTGTTCTATTGGTTTGACTCACCAGAACCAAAATTTGAATTGCCTGATAGACTCAAAGGCACTATAGGTATGATTAGAGGGCATAAGGTCAATGAGTTCTATAACGTTAATTGTGCTGCCGCTAAAGCAGGCGCATTAACGGATAATGGAGCGCTTGCCTCGATTAAGCCCAAAACAGAGCCTATTAAGTATGATGATTTTTCAGAAGTTATGAAAATCAATTACTTTTATGGTTGGGCTAAGACCAGTTTTACCGCCTTAGCCCGTCAGCTAGATGAATCAACGCAGACAATGGCTATCATGGATGAGCGTATTGATGATGCGATAGATATTGATATGACCGAAACCTCAGTTTCAGTTGTGCCATCACTGAATGATAATGATTCTGCCAACCAAGTCGATGAGTTAAGTCTCAAGCTAGAGGATGATATTCGTTTTACTTTTGTGAAAGGTGCCAATGCGGGTACATTTTTGCATGAGATATTTGAAAAAATTGATTTTAATAATAAATCGCAGTGGTCTCAGGTTATCGATAGAGCGATCAGTAGCTATCAGCTGCCATTGGTATATAGCAGCGCTGAAACTCAAAGTCGTCGATTACAAGCGAAGAAGCAAGAGCAAGGCGATAGTACTTCATTAAATACTGATTCATTGGATTCGGACTCGATAGATGCTAGCAAGCATGAAGCTCTCATTGGCTGGATTGAGGAGGTGCTACATACGCCGCTATTAGCGTCCAATCAACCCTTATGCTCTATCGATGCAAGTCAGAGGTTCGCTGAATTAGAGTTCAATATGGGGCTGTCAGAGCGTTTTAAAGCGCAAGATATTAATAGACTTTTTCAACAGTACCTGCCTAATGAAACCGACAAACATGTCAATCTTGTTCCGCAAAACAAAGCGCATTTGTATCGTTATTTACGTGGTGAAATCGATTTGGTGTATGAGCATGCTGGCAAGTATTACGTCGTCGACTATAAGAGTAATTTTTTAGGAAATAGCCTAAGCGATTATAATGAAAACACCCTCAAGCAAGCAATGTCCAAAGCAGGATATTGGTTGCAAGCAGCGATTTATCAGGTGGCGTTGCATCGATTCTTATCGATGCGGATTAATGACTATGCAGGTAATGAAGATAAGTATTTGGGCGCGGTGGAGTATGTCTTTTTACGGGGCGTATATGATTCAGCTGCCTCGTTAGCTATTAAGGCAGCAGAAGAGGCTAATACGCTTGACGGTAATAACTTAATACACAGTAATTCAATAAAGCATAAATCAATAAGCAGTGCCCGCTACGGATTGGTAACTTGGGACATTCCTATTGATTTTATTAAAGCCCTAGATGCATTGTTTGGCATGCCAAGTTAGCAGGCTATACAAAATGCATGCAATCACGAATTTGATGCAACAAATTAATATAGCGATTAATCTTATAAATATAGAGAAACACATACCATGAGTAATAATCTATGAATAATAATAAGAGCAGGGCGGATATAAGTTCACAAGAAAGCTGGGCCAGCAACATCAGTGATTATATTTTGCTGCGCCGGCAACAAACGTATTTAGCGTATAACGTGACCGATGCCAAGCCTAATACTGATACTGATAGTGCAAAAATAGATAAAACACCAGATAGTGGTTTGTTTACGGCTTTATTTACTATGTTGGCGACGCATTTAGAAGAGGGGCATACTGTACTCACCATTGAGGAAACTGAGCATGAAGTACCGCTCAGCGGTCATATCAATGCTGAGCTAGTGACACTATATGCTTGGCAACAGCAGCTGTTAGAGATGCTAGCAATGCCGATTATTGCCTTGATTGATACTCAAATAGAGGTTCAATCAGAGGTCGATATTACGGCTGAGCCATCAATATTTGTATTGCTAGAGACTTTGTTTGCTAAGCAAGACCAGCTATGGGCGCAGCTGGCACTCAGTAATCATGAAAAAGAGATGTTGGTTAAAAGGTTCGATGCCATTGCCTTACTTTATAAGTTATTGAAAAATAGCAACATAACGTCTTTTGCTAAGTTAATCGATGAGCACACTTTGTTCGCTAGCGTTAATGCTAACGTAAACAATAATAAAAATAGCCTAAGCAAAAGTAATCAACCTATTATTTATCAGCTTATCAATAACAAAGAGGCTGATAAACAAAACGCAGCAATCACTTTTTGGTTACACCGAGCTTGGCAAGCTGAGTTTAACTTAGCCGCGCGCATCAAAACTATTTTAGACCAGCAGATAACACCGCTAGAGTTGTCAATACCCAAAAATCTAAACGAGCAGCAGGTGACAGCCATTAACGTGGCTAATAACAACGCCTTTAGCATTATTACTGGTGGGCCAGGCACGGGGAAGACCTACACCGCTGCTCGGCTAGTGATTGCGCTGCAACAGGCAGCAGAGAGTGGGGGAGATGCGCGTGAAAGCATTAGATTTAGTACTGACAGTGCCAGCTTGGCATTAGCAGCACCAACCGGTAAGGCTGCACAGCGCATGCAAGAGTCTCTACAGGCGGCGTTAGACGCAGCGGATGTTGAGCTACAGTTGCAAGAAGCAAAAACCATTCATCGCTTGTTAGGTATCGGTCGGACGGGGAGACCGCGTTACGATGCCAATAATCCACTTGGCGAAGATATTATCATCGTCGATGAGGCATCGATGCTAGGGGTTGAGCTGGCGAAGTATCTTGTGAGTGCGGTAAAGCCTGGCGCAAGGCTGATATTGTTAGGAGATGCGAACCAGTTAGCAGCGGTAGATGCAGGGGCTGTATTGGCTGACTTGTGCCGTATTCCACTATTACAACCCATTCATGCAGAGCTAACAGAGAGTCGTCGATTTACAGCAGACTCGGGTATCGGTAAGCTTGCTTATCAAATCAACAAAATGGAGACAGATACTCATGCTATTTGGCAGTTGTTAAAGCATGATCAGGCACTGAGCTTTCAATATGTGAATAGCATCAACACCTTGCAAACAGAAGCTTCTCTAGATAATAAGATAGAAAATAGCCTAAGTAAAAATAAAGATATCTCAAACCTCAATCTAAACTACCATCCCTACATAAATAAAATTAAATCGTTGCTGATAAATCCGATAGAAAAATCCATGCCAGAATCAGTTAAAGATACCATTGCTTCATTAATGGAAACCTTTAATCAGTTCAGGGTGCTAACTGCCGGCCATAATGGCGAGTGGGGCGACCATTATATTAATAATTACTTTACTCAATGGCACCTCACTGAGCTTAAGCTACCACTGGGTCAAAACACATGGTTTCATGGTCGTCCCGTTATGGTCCTTCAAAACAACTATGAGCTAGGATTATTTAATGGCGATATTGGTTTTTGTTTGCAAACTGGTAATGAGCGTAGTCGACTCGAGGTGTTCTTTGAAAATAAGAAGCAGGGGATTGCGGTCAATCTGCTTAATGAAGAGGTGATTGCCACCGCCTATGCGATGACCATTCACAAATCGCAAGGGTCTGAGTTTGATCATGTGGCCATTACTTTTGATAATAGTCATGCAAGGCTACTGAGCAAAGAGCTTATTTATACCGCTGTTACCCGTGCCAAAAAACAGGTAACCATATATAGTACGAAACCTGCTTTGGAAAAGGCTGTCCAGACACCCACTGAGCGTCATACGGGTTTGGCATTACAGTTTTAATTGCCCCTGACTACAATCAAAGCAATAAAAAAGCACCCACTCGGTGCTTTTTTATTATGCGATACATTCAAAACATTCAACCAAAGAATGACTAGATTTTGTCTTCTTTAATAGCATAGATACCAGGCAAATGACGCAAGTAACCATGGAAATCCATACCACAGCCATAAACATAACGGTCTGCGACATTAATACCAACAAAATCAACGTCAAAGTCTGCAACCTTGCGATCGTGCTCTTTATTAAGCAACACGCAAGATTCGATAGATAAAGGATTCTCTTTACCCAATTCTTTAACAATGGCTTTTAGCGTAATACCTTCGTCAAAAATATCGTCAATTAATAAGACGTGTTCGCCCTTGATGCTCACATCAGGCTTAAATTTCCAATCAAGCTCATTCGTACCTTCGTTATCACGATAGCGTGACGCATGGATATAATGCATGCGATGGTAGAACGTCAGATGCGTCAATAATTGACCAGCTGGGATAAGTCCACCGTTCATAACGACCATAACGATTGGATTTAAGCCGGCATAATGTAGGTTGAGCTGGGCGGCAAGGCGCTCATAAGCAGCGGCTACTTCGATACTGCTGATAAGGCACTCTGAGTTGCGCAGGGTTTTTTCGATTTCTTGATTACTAATTTGGGTCATGAGTTGCGCCTTCGATAAAAGTGCCGCCTATTTTAGCAAATTTTAGCAAATTTGCCCAACACTACAGTCTTAATAAAAATATAATATTCGTTATTCAGGCCTTTTTACGATAAAAGGACGATAATAATTGGCCAAACGGTTCAAAGAGCTGTCAGGTAAGTCAGGCAATAGCTTGTTTAATGCCATAGACATGCCTTTATCGATAGCTGCCTTTGCCATTGGCACAGACTTGCGTTTAATCATGCCCAATTTTAACGTATCAGCATAGCGGCTGATAAAATGCGTTAAAGTCTCTTCGTTTACCGTTTCAAGTGCTTTTTTAAACAGCGCTCTATCAACGTGCTCAGGCGTAATCGCCGCAAAACCGTCATCAATAGTTTTAGCATCTGCATCTGACAATTTAAAACCGATGCGCTTGACGCCTTCGTTATCAATGAAAGTCGCTTGATCCCTTAAAAAATGAAAACTTGGCATCACTTCTTCATTGTTCTCTTTACCCAACAAGATATTGAGTAGGGTATCCGTCGCACGCTCGATGGTGCCAACGATTTTACGCATAGAGGCTTGGCGCTCAGGATTTGGAATAATATCTACCAGTCCAACCAACAATTTATCAGTAAGGTCGCGAGCCGTTTGGTGGGTCAGGGCGTCACGATAAGGGTAATAGTCTACTTTTTCGTTTGATTCAACGACTTGCTCTGCCTCAATAATTAATTCTTTCAATTTATCTGAAGGTACGAATCCAAAATAGTGTGTCATTCTAACTCCTTTATTTGTTGTTTTTAACGTCTTATCAACGTTACATCCCTCATCAAATCAGTTACTATTTAAAAAGAATACTAAGAAAGGATTCAGGCAATTGGTACTCATTAATGAAGTGCCTGAATCTTAAAATACCATGCTTTGTTGGTCAGTAATAATATGGGGAAGATGCTTCTATTTGCCTAATAACGGGTGCTCTGAGTCGCTCACCGCCCACTAATCTAGCATATTTTTAAGATTTTACTTTAAAAAGCTTGAACTTATAAGGCTATCTAATACTTGTCTAGGGAGAGATAAGATGAATAGTGCTATTGTACTGTTGGTTGCGGTTGCCGCTATGCTTTGCGGGTATCTGTTTTATTCAAAATTTATCGCCACCAAAATTTTGGCATTGGACAACAGTCGTCCCACGCCAGCGCATACCATGAAAGATGGGGTAGATTATATCCCCACCAATAAATACGTGCTATGGGGGCATCATTTCACCTCGGTCGCAGGGGCGGCACCAATTATTGGTCCTGCGATTGCGGTTATTTGGGGCTGGGTACCCGCCATCATTTGGGTCGTTTTAGGCACTATCTTTATGGCAGGTGTCCACGATATGTCGGCCATTTGGGCCAGTATGCGTAATCGAGGTCAATCGATAGGTTCTATCGCCGGTACTGTCATGGGCACACGTGTGCGCAGCTTAATGATGGTGGTTATCTTTTTATTATTATTAATGGTCAATGCGGTATTTGGCGTTGCTATTGCCAATATGATGATAAAAACCCCATCTTTGAACTGAACCCCATAAGTTGGACACAACTTATGGGGTATTTATGCATTACGACCTAGACTTTAAGATAAAAGTCATCGCATACTATAGGCAAGGACATACTGGTCATGCTACGGCTGAGAAATTTAACCTAGACAATAAGATAGTTGTCAGATGGGTTAAACAGTATCAAAGCGGTGGTATCGATGCTATCAAACCAAAGACAAGCAAAGCCTACTATAGTGGCGAGTTTAAACACGAAGTGATTACAACGATGCTTACCCAAGGCTTAAGTCAATTGGAAGTAGCTTTAAGGTATAACATCAGCTCACCGGCCTTAATTAGCCACTGGCACAAAGCGTATCGGCTTTATGGTATGTCTGGACTAATATCCAAACCTAAAGGTAGAACCGCCATGAGTAAACCCTTTATTACAGACAAGCCAGATGATGAAAAGACGCTAGCAGAGCTTAAGCGTGAGAATGAGTACCTACGTGCGGAGAACGCCTACCTAAAAAAGCTGGATGCCTTGCTCAAACAGAAGAAGAAACAAGCTTTGAAAAAGCAAGGCTCATCGAAGGACTAAGACAAGAGCACCCTTTATCTGCTTTGCTAAACATCGCTAAGATGGCTAAGAGTGTCTTTTACTACCATAGGTGTCAGTTTGATGTTAAAGACAAATATGCAGACTTAAAACATCATATTGCTCAGATATACCACAAGCATAAAGGCAGGTATGGTTATCGTAGAGTCACGGCCGCGCTAAAGCAGTTAGGGGTTTATCATAACCATAAGCTCATCGCTAAGCTGATGCGTAACATGAAGCTTAGCGCAAAGATAAGACGTCAGAAGTACCGATCTTACAAAGGACAACAAGGCAAGATTGCGAAGAACTATTTAAAGCGCCAGTTTCATGCAGATAAACCAAATAAGCGCTGGCTGACCGATATTACTGAGTTTAAGGTGGGTGATGATAAGCTGTATTTGTCACCCATACTTGATTGTTATAACAATGAGATCATCACCTATACGCTCTCAAAGAGACCCACTTATGACTTAGTTGGTAAGATGCTAGCTAGTGCTTTAGATAAGACAAATCCGTGCCGTGGTAAGAGATTAATGCTGTATTCTCACCTAGGGTGGCATTATCAAATGAAATCGTTTAGCACGACGCTTAAACAGCATGGATTTAAGCAAAGTACGAGCAGAAAAGGCAACTGCTTAGATAATGCACTGATGGAGGGGTTCTTCGGTACCCTGAAGTGCGAGACGATTTATATTGAGAAACCGAAAACTATTGAGCAGTTAGAGAAACAGATTCATGAGTATATGCATTATTATAATCATGAGCGTATTCAACTTAAATTAGAAGGACTGAGTCCTGTGCAATACAGAACTCAGTCCTTGTTATAAACTAAACCGTCCAACATTTGGGGGTCAGTTCACTTCTGTCTTGCCGGTTTGGGGCGCTTTAATCGTAGCGTTTATCATCGGTCAGTGTATTTATCGCTATAAGATGAATCTGGTTTGGGTCTCCATCATTGGGGTCACCGCTTTATACGGGCTTATTTATCTCGGTCCTATGTTCCCTATCGTATTACCTGAGACCTTTATGGGTCTACCGGATAATGCAATCTGGATTCTTATTCTATTTGCTTATGCGGCAATTGCGTCTTTGTTGCCTGTTTGGATGCTACTGCAACCGCGCGATTACATCAATGGCTTACAGTTATTTGTCGGTTTGATTTTATTATACGCTGCCATCTTTATTGCTACGCCGAACATTGTCGCGCCAGCGATAAACACGGCATTGCCAATCGGTACACCATCTATGCTGCCCTTATTATTTGTGACCATTGCTTGTGGTGCAATCTCAGGCTTTCATGGTTTGGTGGCGACGGGTACGACGTCCAAGCAAATTGATAAAGAAGAAGATGTACGCTTCGTTGGTTACTTCGGTGCCATGGGTGAGGGTATGCTGGCACTTGGTGCGATACTTGCGGCAACCGCAGGCTTTGCAACCCTTGGCGACTGGCAAGCCGTTTATCAAAAATTTGGCGACGGCTCGATTGGTGCCTTTATTGATGGCGGTGCGACCATATTAAATGCAGGTGTTGGCATTGATATGGTGTTATCACAGACGATGCTGACGGTAATGGCAGCCTTGTTTGCTGGTACTACGATGGATACTGGCGTTCGATTACAACGTTATATCTTCCAAGAATTTGGCGAGATTTATAAGCTGCCGGTATTAAATAAAAGTGTGGTGGCAACGTTTCTTGCCGTTGGTAGCTGTCTGTTACTAGCATTTGGTGCTGGTGGCATTGATGGCGCGGGCGGTATGATTATTTGGCCGCTATTTGGTACAACCAATCAGCTCATGGCTGCTTTAACCTTAATGATTGTGACTGTCATCTTGTTACGTAAAGGCAGACCTGTATGGTATACCTTAGCGCCATTATCGTTCTTGTTGGTTATGACCGTTTTTGCGTTATTGATTCAGCTAAAAACATTCTTTAATGACGGTAATTGGCTGCTTATCATTATGGATATTATTATCTTAATAGCCACGATTTTAGTGACATTTGAGAGTTTATCAGTACTCCGTAAAGAATGGACGTTACATAAAGGAAAAAGCAACCTTTAAAAGTGATTCCTAATTGATACTAATATAGGTATAAAAAACATAGGTATGAAAAAACGCTAGCAGCAATTGCTGGCGTTTTTTGTATGGTATAGGCATGATAGATGATAAGAAATAAGCAAAATGCGAGTAAATCATGGAAGATAACAAGACACCAAATAACCTAGAAAACATGCCAGACCGTCTAAAAGACAACCAATCGTGGTGGCAACGGTTTGTGGCAGGACTGAATGAGTTTTATCATGCACCATATCGTCAAACGATGGCACGTGCAGCGCGTGACGAAGAAGATTTCTTTATGCTGCTTATGTTTGCTGAGAGCCTCGGTATTGATAACCCTGCCAGCTTTTATACACTAGAATTGCAGCCGTTATTTTTAGAAAATTTCCACGAATGGCACACACGCATGGGTATGGATAGATGTCCGTTTGACCACGTTGGTTGCTGTTAGTCGGATGCTAATTTATTAACCGTTATATTGATTCAATGTTGAGACACCAGTATGGCTTTACATCCTCTACACAAACTAATAGAACAACTGGCAACACAGCCGATTATATTCGTCGGTGGTAAAGGCGGTGTTGGTAAAACCACCACTGCAGCGGCACTTGCCAGTCATTATGCTAGCCAGCAAAAAAAGACCTTAATTATCTCAACCGATCCGGCGCATAGTTTGGGTGATGTACTTAATATACGGTTAAGCAACGAGAAAACAGCGGTAACGCCTTATCTTGATGCTATCGAGCTAAACCCTGACATCATCGTCGATGCACACTTTGTTCAAGTTGAGCGTACCATCAGTGCTTATGCCAATCCCGATATGATGCCCAAAATTCGTGAGCACCTACGCCTATCAAAATCTGCGCCAGGTGCACAAGAAGCCGCCATGCTCGAGTCCATGTGTCAGCATTTAGTCAGCGCAGCGGATGCCAATTATGAACATATCATATTTGATACCGCGCCAACTGGTCATACACTGCGTTTATTGGTCTTGCCTGAGATGATGGGCGCGTGGACAGATGGATTATTGGCACAGCAAAGGCGGCAAGCTAAATTGCGCTCGGTCGCGAACCATTTAGACAGTCACAATCAAAAGAGCAATAAAAAAGACGTCGATAATGATGTGCCAAATCCATTTGCTGCAAAAAAATCTGACCGCTGGGAGCAAGCAGTATCCGTACTAGAAAAACGCAAAGCGCTGTTTCGTCAGGCAGGAATATTGCTGCATGACCGTAGCCAAACCGCGATTGTATTAGTTATGACGGCTGATGTATTGCCACTGGCTGAAACAAAGCGAGCGATAGAGCAGTTAGAAGACAGTAAGCTTATGCCAGCAGCGATAGTTATCAATCAGCTGATAACACCAATACAAACTGATGAGTTTTGGCAACATCGTGCCGAGCGCCAGCAGCAGCTAATGCATGATATTGAAAAGATTTTTACGAATTATCCGCTGTATCCAATTTATCTACAGAAAACAGATGTACGCGGTACTGATGCATTAAGTACTTAAGTAGAGGCATAGTTATATAAAAATAATTATATAAAAAAAGCCGCATAAAGAAATGTTGTTACTTAACTGGTATTATTCAGCCCCACGTGGCTGTAATTTGCTAGCCAGCGACCACGCCATATCTGCGCGTAATAGCTGAGCCTGTTCAGACTTACCGCTACTCAGCGATGACCACTGCGGTTTGCCACGGGCTTTTTTGAGCTCACTTGGCAATTTATGTGTCGGCCATGGCGTGACGGTGTTGCTTTCGTCATCTAACGACTGTTCAATACTGGATTTCTCACCTTTATACAGCAATTGCGTGGCATCAGTTGCCGCATGACCACGATGACGCAGGGCGGTGAGTAAATCTATCGCACGAGTGGCGAGCAAGGTTAGGGGCGATATACAAACGTTTTACCCCAGTGATTCTATCAGCGATGCTACTGGTATTAGACAATAGCCCACCTGCGATACCACCTATCGCGGCACCCAATCCCAACGTCGTGCCTAATGCTGCCGCATCAATACCCAAGCCTAATAGTGCGCCCGCTGCGGCGCCAGATGTGGTGCGAATACCATAGCCTTTCAGCAGTTCAGGGTCAAAAGGATCTTGCTGATACGCTTGTAATTCAAGTGGGGTTGCTGCCACGGCATTATCATAAAACTTATATAAATTGAGTAGGTTGTGCTGCATCGCCCGTTCACTTTGTCTAACGGCCTCTTGCATTTGTTCCAATACGGGCATTGGGTCATCATCTTCACTAATCTCGCGCACAAATGATGCAACATTTAACAAAAAATCCGCAATAATGATATTGGCCTCATCATAGAGTTGCGCCCAGTTCTCCGTACGGCGTACCATCAATTGCTCAAGCATCTCCGAGTGAGTGAGCATGGTGGCGAGATTTTGCCATAGGCGCATTTCATCTGCAAATTCAAACGCCACTGAATCAAAACGGGTCGAGATGTGCAGATTACGTCTGGCTAGCATCGTTTGCCAGTCATCGATATTGGCATCCTGACTGTCCGTAAAGTTGAATACCGGCATGACAGGTATCGCGGCCCACGATAAAATAGCCAGCTCGTCTTTGTACTTACCGAGTACTGGCTCACGCGCATCGACGACATAAATGGCCATATCACTTGCCAGCAACTGACGGATAACTTTGGCTTCTTGGCTATAGTCCTCATTGCTAATTAACGCATCACCACCTTGGGCAATGTCTGCTGCCAAAAACTGCTGCAGGCGCTCAATACCATCACGGCGGCTGGCCGTATTGTCTTCCAGCCAATCCATCAGCCCTGAGGCGTCCTCTAGACCAGGGGTGTCATATAGTATGACCAAATCTTCACCGGTTTGGCTGTCTGTTAGTTTGGCTTGCTCCACATGACGCGTGGTTGCAGCTTCGTTCTTGACCTCACCAAAATAGACATCACGTAATAGTGTGCGCAGGATAGAGGTCTTACCCGTATTGGTATGACCAACGACTGCTAATTTCAGCGCTTCGCCACTGGCTATCGTCGTTTTTTTGCTAGAGCGCGCTGTCAGGTTTTCAGATTCATCAGTTAAGTCCGATGATGCTGTTGCCTCTGGGTTCATTAGGTTGCTGCTAGGGTCGTCTTTTAGTGCCTTGTCAGCAAATAAACCGATGGGTTGACCATTGGTCTTATTATTATCCATCTTATGATTCCATATCATTTGTATAAAAGCTATTGAGTAAAGCTAAGGACATAACGCTACTTAGTGTCCACCAGACCAATTTTTCGCGCAGAGAGAGCGGTTTGCCACTGTTGATAGCGAACATCCTGATTTCCCGCCACCTGCTCCGATGTTTGCTTTTTTAAATCTGCCGTACTTGAAACAGCGTTATTTGAAATATCAGCATTAATATTAATATCATTGTTCAAGCTAGTATCACCAAGCAGTTGTACGATGAGCCCATCTGTCGCATGTTCTGCGATACGATCGAGTTTACGTAGGGTGCCACGGTCAGGCAGCGCTTTACTATGAATCCCTAATAACACCTGCACTGGGTGCTTATCAAGATAGCTTGTCAAGCGATCCATATCATCGCGGTCATCAACGATACCGAAATCCTCTATCTCACTATTATCATTAATATTGGCATCAAGACCCTCAAGCCACCAGTTATCCTGCTCTGATGGGTATTCGAGTAAAGCCACCAATTTCTTGCCAGTACTGACCATCGCTTTTGGGGCGATAGGAGCGGGCGCTTCCTTAAAATCATCAGCATCAACCACATGACGCTGCCAAAAATTCAAAATCTTTTGATAATAAGGCTGCTTGATATCCAAACGCATCTTTTTACGACGGAACATCAACGCGCAAAACGCCCAAGCGATTGCTCTTGGTACAATACCGTACATCAGCAGACTACCAACCAATAAGCCTGCCCATTGACGCGCGACAGACAGCGGCATCGCATCGGTTACCAAACGACTCTGAACGATAGCGGTACTGTCTGGCACACCAAACCCTACCATGCTTGGCAGCCAGCCGAGTATCTGAGTCAACGTGATAAGCGCCTGATCTGATAGTAGTGTCGATTCCCAGCTAAAACTGTACTGACGCACAATCAATAAAAACACAATCGCCAGCAGCATACCAGTCAAGGTAGCAAGCCATAACTGATGGCTAAAGCGCCCCAAATACCAACGCATACCGCTGTGCTGTAATTGACGCTCGTACAGGTCAACTGCCGCCTTAGTCACATCATCTTTGCCACGGATGAGATAGCTAGGACTGACAAAATTGGCAAACCAATTCGAGGACTGCTTGCCTTGATTGATTAGCGTCATCACTAGCCAGCCTAAGAGCATAACGGTATGAAAGCCAAGCAGACAGACGAGCACATAAAAGAAATTAACCACATTGGTCTGAAGTAGGGTAAACAATCCCAAAAACCCTGAGATGCACCACACCACGCTCATAACCACCATGATGCCCTTTATGCGACCGTCAATCTTACCGAGCACACGTGCCAGCGCACCGTTACTATCAATACGCGAGGCGCGGCGATGCAATTTTTGGATAGGTTTTCCATCCTCACCTTGCAGTTTTTCAGTAATCAGTAGCGGGTCAGTAGCAAAAACATGCTGCTGCGTCTCAAGCGTACGTACCAGCTCAGTCAATTGGTCTTGGGGTGATAGCATAGTGCGATGATATCCCTATAAAAGCGTTGGTTAAAAAGTATAAGTATGATTTTATTATGTCAATGCTTACTTAAAAATGTTGAGTATTCTACCCATTAGTGATTATTGTAGCTCATATAGCGCAGCGATAACTTCTATTATTCTTAGCGTTTTATCATAGTAAATGTAAAGTAAATGCGCCAAAATGGATTCAGGTGAGTAATAGATAATAATACAGAGAGCAATAAGGAAGACCTTGTGAATAATAAGAATTATTTAATTATTGGCGGCACCGGTGGTATTGGTCAGGCGATTGTGAAAGAGCTATTACAACGGATTGCTAATGAACAAAGTGAACAAAGTGATGGAAATATAAGGGTATACGCCACTTATCACAAAAGTCAGCCTGACTTTGCGGCAGATAATTTGTATTGGATATCGATGGATGTGAGCGATGAGGGTAGTATCGAACAAGCCATTGCTGATATTAAGCAGCAAACTGCCCATATCGACTGGGTGATTAACTGCGTCGGCTTATTACATACAGCACACAATCAGCCAGAAAAAGCGCTACGACAACTGGAGACGGACTTCTTTTTGCAGAGTATGCAGATCAATGCCTTAGCCAGTCTACTGATTGCCAAGCATATCAGGCCATTACTGGCAAAATCTGAACGTGACGCCGACAGGCCTGCTATTTTTGCGACCATATCAGCCCGTGTAGGCAGTATTAGTGATAATCAGTTGGGCGGTTGGTATAGCTACCGTATGAGTAAAGCGGCGCTAAATATGGGTATGAAGAATTTGAGCATCGAATGGAGTCGGTCGCTAAAGGATGTCTGCGTGGTCGTCATGCAGCCAGGTACGGTTGATACCCAGTTATCTTCACCTTTTCAGGGCAATGTGGCTGACGAAAAGCTGTTCTCGCCAGCCTATAGCGCCGAGCGTTTACTGGAAGTGCTCGATAGTATGAGCGCTGCCCAATCTGGCAGTTTTGTCGATTGGGCAGGTGAGTCCATAGCTTGGTAAAGGATTGGTAAAAACACTATTAATAAAAGCAAAAAAGGCGCTGAATTATTTATGTGCTTTAAAACTAATTAGCGACGAATAAATTCATAAACTCATTGACCGGTGTTTCCTCTAAGCGGCTTTGATCATCACATAGAGCGAAAATATCCGCACAGCGACTGTCAATAAAACGCGTTGCCAAACTGGCTCGGAACTTTGCTTCTAATACAGGGATGCCTTCAGCGCGGCGGCGTTTATGGCCAATCGGGTATTCGACAGCGACTTTATCAGTACTACTGCCATCTTTAAAGAATATTTGAATGGCATTGGCAATCGAGCGTTTGCTTGGGTCATGATAATCTTTTGAATAATCGGTATCCTCTACGACAACCATCTTACGACGCAACTCATCAATTAAGATATGATGCTGTTCATGATAGTCGTCTTCGTAATTTTCTGCCATCAAGTCGCCCGTTAATAAAGGCACGGCGACCATATATTGCAGACAATGATCACGATCGGCAGGATTATCAAGCGAGCCTTCTTTAGAAATGATTCGAATGGCTGAATCATGGGTAGTTAGGACGATTTTTTCGATCTCATCAATCCTATCGTCGATACGCGGATGCAGAATGACAGCTGCTTCACAGGCAGTTTGTGCGTGGAACTCAGCAGGGAAGCTTATCTTAAATAAGATATTTTCCATCACATAACTGCCGAACTCGCGTTGGAAGGTAAAGCGACGCTCACTTTCGGGTTTGAGTGCCAAGTCTTTATTGGTATGGCTAAATAAGACATCATAAAAGCCCCATTGCGGCGCAGTAAGTGCTCCCGGGATACCCATCTCGCCGCGGCGGGTGATATCGACCAAGCGTACTGCACGACTGGTGGCGTCACCTGCCGCCCAAGACTTACGGCTACCAGCATTTGGCGCATGGCGATAGGTACGTAATGCTTGACCATCGACAATCGCTTGCGAGATGGCTGCCATGATGCGCTCGCGTGGTAATTTATAGAGTTTAGCGACCACTGCTGTCGAGGCGAGCTTTACTAGGAAGACATGATCGAGCCCGACACGGTTAAATGAATTATCTAAGGCAAGAATGCCTTGAATCTCATGCGCCATAATCATCGCTTCTAACACGTCGCGCATGGTGAGCGCAGCACAACCTTGGCTGACGTTCTGCTGACTGATATAGTCCGCCACAGCCAAAATCCCGCCTAAATTGTCCGAAGGATGACCCCATTCGGCAGCAAGCCATGTATCGTTATAATCAAGCCAGCGCACCATACAGCCGATATCAAAAGCGGCTTTGATAGGGTCAAGTCTATGGGAAGTACCAGGGACGCGCGCGCCGTTAGGGGTTATTTGGTCGGCGCAATCGGGTCCTAGGTGCTTGGTACATTCAGGAAAGCGCAATGCCAGTAGTCCGCAGCCTAGCGTATCCATCAGGCAGTAGCGGGCGGTATTCCAAGCATCAGCGCTATTAGGCGAGTCGTTATCGATAGAGTAATTGAGCACGTAATCGGCAATTTTTTGAATCTCATCGTCGTACTCTGGACGAATATTGCTCTCTACGGTGGCATTTTGAGTGTTAGACATAATCGTTACCCCTTCCTTGAGTCAAATATTTGAGCGATCAATAAATCTAACTTATTTACTAAGCGATTTATTCATCAACCATCCATCAAAAATAACATACTCGATATCGAACAACAGTGAAGTCGTGTAAGACTGTTTTATCGTTTAATAATTTTTGATGAATCTATTCAAGGTAAAGGTAAAAAGACGCGCGGCCATCAAATCATGAGATAAACCAAGCCGACAATGAATAAAAGCGCCAGTATCAAGAGTAAAAAGCTGAGGATGCTACTTACCATCCCTGAGCTTTCTTTTTTTACTTTTACTTTTTTAATGACGGGCAAAGCCATGGTGACATGCTCAAGGCCGTCTTCAAGATAGCGCTCACCTTCAGCAATAAAGCCGAGTGACTCGTAGAAGTTTAGCAAGTAGGTCTGGGCGGAGATAATAATGGTTTTTTTACCATATTTTTTACGGCAGTATTTGATGGCTTCAAGCATCATTTGACGGGCAACGCCATTGCCGCGGTGCTCTGCTAGCACCAAAACTCTGCCAATCGCAGGTATGGGACCTGAAGGGTTAACCGAGGATCTTTTGTGATTAAATTGCGGCGGGATAATGCGGCAATAGCCAATCAAGGCTTCATTTTGATGGGCGACCAGATGTAAGCAATCAAAATCTACCTCGTCCATATCTTGATATGGGCAGTTTTGCTCGACCACAAATACTTGTGAGCGGGCTTTTAAAATATGGTAAAGATCAACGGTGGTCAGCTCATCAAAGGTTTTTATAGAAAATTCACAAGTCATAGTCAAATAGCTTCTAACGATTTAAAGGGCGTTCATAGGGTAACAATATAAATTCTAAACATTCTAAATATAGCAATAATGCATCAAAGACTGAGCATTATAACGATTTCGCCCTGCATTAACTATTTAAGGTTTGACTGATTTTATCTAAATTCAAACTATCAGACATGGCATTGAATATCTCATAGTATTTACCGTGATTGGCATAAAGCTCGTCGTGCGTGCCAGTCTCCATCACTCGGCCATTTTCAATCACCACCAAATCATCGGCATCGATAATTTGCGAGATATTATGCGAGACTATAATTACGGTACGGTCTTTTTTAATTAGATCTAAGCTGTGTTTAATCTGCTGGGTGGCGATGGCATCAAGGCTGGCGGTTGGTTCATCCAAAAATACAATAGGTGGGTCTTTTAAAAACATACGTGCCAGCGCAATACGCTGCTGCTGACCACCAGAAAGCAGTTTGGCCTCACTTTCATAACCTTCAGGCATGCCAAGGATTTGCTCATGAATAGAGGCTTGTTTGGCAGCGTCGATAATCTCTTTATCGGTGGCATCCATTGCGCCATAACGAATGTTGTCAGCAATGGTCCCTGAGAAAATATGGTTTTTTTGTAGCACCAAGCCGATTTGTTCACGCAAGTTATGGGTGCTGTAGTCTTCTAGATTGCGACCATCAAGACAAATAGTGCCGCTACTGGGGTCATAGAATTTAACCAATAAATTAATAATGGTGCTTTTACCTGCGCCACTTAACCCAACCAAAGCGGTAATGCGATTGGGATAAATATTAAAACTCACATCATGCAGCGCCTGCTTACCATTGGGATAGGAGAAATTGACATCTTTTAGCTCAATATGACCTTTTAAATCGGTGCATTTGACTTTACCTTCGTTTTCAATCGCTTGGTCGTCGTCCAAGATATCAAAGAAGCCTTCCGCATAAGTGAGTGCGTTATTGATTTGGTCATAGATACGGTGCAATTCGCGAATGGGGGCGGCGACGTTTTGAAACAGTAAGATATGAAACATAATCGCGCCAATGGTCATCTGCCCATTGAGCACAAAATACGAGGTCAAAACAATAATGACGACCACGCCGATTTGCTCGATAAAGGTTTTGCCAGCGTTATACATAAACGCGATACTGCGGATACGTAGCTGATTGGCGGTCATATCCTTTTGGATTTCCCAGTGCTTATCGGACTCAATCGGCTCACGAACAAACGACTTAATAACGGTGATAGAGTCAATAATCGAGATTACCAAACCGCTTTTGGTCTCACGGTATTGGCGCATTTGTTTGCGGAATCCTTGCAAACGGTTGGCTTGGCGCTGACTGACAAAAAAGTAAATTGGCACGATAACCAAACCGACCATACCGACCCAAAAATTGGCATTAAACATAATGATTAATGACACGATGGCACTGGCAAACAGCGGCAGCATGTCAATAAAGAAGTTTTGCACCAGTTGCGTGAGGCTGCTGACACCCAAATCAATACGGGTTTGCAGCTTACCACTGGCGTTCTCATCACTGGTATAAAACGCCATTTTATAAGACAAAATACGGTCGACCACTTTTTGAGACAAATCACGCGATAAGTTAATACGAATACGCTCACCAAAGTAGCGCTGACCAAAGGTGATGATGACGTTTAGTATCCCTTTCACCAATAAAATCACACTAATCAGCGTGAGTAGTCTTATACCTTCTACCCGTGGGTCGGGCAAATCGACAATATTGGTCAAAGTGTCAATGGTATATTGCAAGACAAAGGCATTAACCTGCGCGGTAAACGACCCTAATACCGTTAATATCAAGGTTAAAATGAACAGCCCGCGATAGGGCCTTGCAAACTCTCCCAGCCTTTTTAGGATAGACCATAGCAAAGCCCCCGTTCTGCTTTCTTAGTGGGAGGCTTATTATCTAAAGGAACACGGCGTGACTGGGGACGGGTTGTCATAAAAACTTAGCTCATTGATTTGGATATTTCACTAAATTATATTTACATTAAATATTAAATATTAAATATTAAATATTAAATATTAAATATTAAATATTAAATATTAAATTTAAGTTTGGTATTATGTGGAGATATTCTTTGTTATCTTTTGGTGAACGCCGTTTGAAAATACTTCCTTATATCTTGATTAGCCTATTAGGAGGTGCCATTGTTCCGCTCCAGCTGGCTATTGTCAACGCTTTTCGAGAAAGTACGCAAGCCTCTCAAATCCAATCTACCTTTTATTTATACTTAGGAGGTGCATTGGCTTCTTTAGTGCTGTCCTATATGATGAGTGGTGGTATCAAACCGCCAATAATTGAAAATGCGACATGGTGGATGTGGTTACCAGGATTCTTGGGCAGCTTTTATATCTTGTTTATGTTTATTGCCGCGCCAAAGATAGGCGCAGGTAATACATTGCTCTGGGTTTTTCTAGGACAAATGTATTTTGCCTTGATTCTAAGCCAGACTGGGTTGTTTGGCTTAGAGGTCAAAACGATAGATATCTATAAAATTGCTGGTTTAGCCTTAGTCACTTTAGGCGGGATGTTAATGATATACGGTGAGAGTAAAATTAGCGGTTAAAAACTATCCGCTGGCACAAAAACTTCACCAACCATAATTCGGCGAGCAGAGCGGCTCATGGATACTTTTTTAGCTTGCCAGCGACCAGCGACTTGCTCGGTTTTACCACCAACTAAAAGCGTTCCTGATGGATGCCCAAAGCGCACTTCACCTAATTCGCTACCACCAGCTGCTTCATTGACCAATGTACCTTGGGTGGTCGCTGCTGCGGCAATCGCCACCGCTGCTGTACCCATCATCGCATGATGCAATTGCCCCATACTCATGGCGCGTACCACTAAGTCAATCTCATTCGCCTCAACTGCTTTGCCACTTGAGGCGCTATAGCTTTGTGCAGGGGCAACCCAAGCAATTTTTGGGATATGCTGACTGGCTTGCGCTTCAGAGACGTCTTTAAATAAGCCCATTGCAACGCCACCTTTAGCACGGATTGCCTCTAACTTAGCTAAGGTTTCGCTATTACTATTGATATCACCTTGCAGCTCCGTACCAGTAAAACCCAAATCTTCTGCTTTCATAAAAATAGTTGGGATACCTGCGCTGATAAAGGTCGCTTTGACGCTATCGGTATTTAGACCACAACCAGCGACATCAAAATCATCGATTAGATTGTTGGTCGGGAACATGTCACTAGAAGAATCAACCGGGTCGATAAATTCGATTTTGACTTCGGCAGCAGGGAAGGTCACACCATCTAGTTCAAAATCGCCGGTTTCTTGCACTTGTACTTTGCCTTGTGCGTCTAAGTAAACAGGCACATGAGCGATAATGGTTTTACTAATATTCTCTTGCCAAATACGCACTTCGCAAATGCCATTACTCGTATTATCACTGACACTAGCTTTCACTTTAGCCGCGTCAATCAAGCCCATATTAATCGCACAAGCGCCAACCGCAGCGGTTAAATTACCACAATTTCCCGCCCAATCAATCATAGGCTTGGCGATATTGACCTGTCCAAACAAGTAGTTCACATCGTGGTCTGTCTTATCAGACTCAGATAAGATGACGGTCTTAGAAGTGCTAGAGCTACCATTGCCCAAGCCGTCAATTTGCTTACCATAAGGATCAGGGCTACCGATAACACGTAGCAGGAAATTATCGCGCGCCTTGCCAGCAATTTGGCAGCGCTCAGGTAAATCTGATAATTTAAAGAAAGTACCTTTTGAAGTACCGCCGCGCATATAGGTGGCAGGGACAGAGACTTGTGGGGCAAATTTTGGTGTATTTTTTAAAGGTGTATGTTGTGAAGTTGATTGGGTCATTAGGGGAAATCCTTTAATTAATTATCTAATATTATTTTCAAAAGTATGGTTAAAAGTAATGATTAAGGTTTACCGAGTGAGTTTACGCCACCAGTAGAATTGACTGAGGCTATACTCAGACCAGTGAGCGTGCGCTTAATATCAATAACATCATGCGTTTTACTGCTGATTGAGCCTAGCGTATTCATTTGAACATCGTTGATTTCATCATAGCTCACATGAGCCTTAGACCATGGGAAACCTGTCTTCACTGTTAGATTTTCGAGGTGACCTGAGGTATTGGCTTGTAGGACAGTAAGTGCTGCCTGAGATTGTTTTATATAGCCACATATCTCATTTTTACCACCTTCTACTTCCCAAGCGCCGTTACCGGTATCGTGATTAATAGATACTTCGACATCATCGCTATAGTTATCACAAGCGGCTACCGGATCTTGCATAGCTAAGGCGTTATGCTCAGCTAAAAACTTTTCTACATTATTTGATGATAAAAGGTAGTAACTTTGACCAAGATAAAGGACAACACACGCAATAAATAATTTGAACCAGCTCATAACAACCTCTCTTAATAGGAAAATATAAATCGTTATTATGCCGAATTTCCTAATAATTGTTGAATAATTTACAAGCTTTTTGATGTCGTGGTTGTCAGTTGATAATAGGATGGCAATTATTAAAAAACCGATGCCGTATAATTTATACAACATCGGCTCTTTAATTATTTAACACTCATGACACTTACGCAATATCTAGCGTGCCATCGATAAATTCTTTGGCAAAGCGCTGTAACATACCGCCTGCGTTGTACATTTTGACTTCATCAGCGGTATCTAAACGGCAGATAACAGGTGCTTTATCAACGGTGCCGTCTTTACGATGAATCACTAGCGTCATCTCGCCGCCAGCAGACACTTCGCCTTCGATATCGAATACTTCGGTGCCATCGATATTTAGAGTATTACGATTGACACCTTCTTTAAACTGCAAAGGTAGTGCGCCCATACCGACCAAGTTTTGACGATGGATACGTTCAAAATCTTCTGCGACCACCACTTCTACGCCAGCCAGACGTACACCTTTGGCAGCCCAGTCACGGCTTGAGCCTTGACCATAGCCGTCACCTGCGATGATGATTAGCGGCTGCTCGCGGTTCATATAGGTTTCAATCGCTTCCCACATGCGCATGACCTGACCTTCTGGCTCTACTCTAGCTAATGAGCCTTGGATAACGTCACCTTTTTCATCGCGTACCATCTCATTTAGCAATTTAGGGTTGGCAAAGGTTGCACGTTGGGCGGTTAAATGGTCGCCGCGATGGGTCGCATAAGAGTTATAATCTTCTGCTGGCAGACCCATAGTATCAAGGTACTCGCCAGCTGCTGAGTCACCCAAAATCGCATTAGACGGTGATAAATGGTCAGTGGTGATGTTATCACCCAATACCGCCAATGGACGCATGCCTTTTAGCTTATTCATCGCGGCCATCTTGCCTTCCCAATACGGCGGACGACGGATATAAGTGGTCTGCTCGCGCCAGTCATAGAGTGGGCTTAATGCTTTTCCGGTGTCTTTTTTGGCTTCATCAAACATTGGGATATAAACGGCATTAAATTGCTCAGGCTTCACCGCTTTGGCAACGATAGCATCAACTTCGTCATCATCAAACCAGATGTCTTTTAGATAAACGTCATTGCCGTCTTGGTCTTTACCCAACGAGTCTTTTTCGATATCAAAGCGGATATTACCGGCGATAGCATAGGCAATAACGAGTGGTGGCGACGCTAAAAACGCTTGCTTGGCATACGGGTGGATACGACCATCAAAGTTACGGTTGCCAGATAGTACCGCGGTGGTAAATAGGTCACGCTCGATGATTTCTTGCTCAATCTTAGGATCAAGTGCGCCACTCATACCATTACAGGTAGTACAAGCAAAGCCAACCACGTCAAAGCCGATTTCTTGTAGCTCAGGCATCAGACCGGCTTCTTCTAGGTACATTTTGACAGTTTTTGAGCCGGGTGCTAATGACGATTTCACCCAAGGCTTACGCAATAAGCCTTTCTTATTAGCATTACGGGCGACAAGACCAGCAGCAACCATATTGCGCGGGTTAGACGTATTGGTACAACTGGTAATCGCGGCAATAATCACCGCGCCATCTGGCATTAAGCCATCTTTTGGTTCAGGTAATTTATCACCCTCACCGTGAGCAATGCCTTTCGCAACCAAGTCTGTGGTTGAAACACGCGCATGCGGACGTGAAGGGCCTGCCATGTTACGGACAACAGCCGATAAATCAAATTCAAGCACACGGTCATAAGCTGCATTTTCCATGCCGTCAGCCCATAGACCGGGTTGCTTAGCGTATTGCTCAACCAATTTAATTTGAGCCTCAGAACGACCCGTTAGGCGTAGATAATCGATGGTTTGCTCATCGATATAGAACATCGCTGCGGTAGCGCCATATTCTGGGGTCATGTTTGAGATAGAAGCACGGTCACCAACGCTCAGTTGGCGTGCACCTTCACCGAAGAATTCGATATAAGTAGAGACTACGCCTGCATCACGCAAGAACTCGGTCATCGCCAGTACCAAATCGGTACCAGTAATGCCTTTTTGCAACTTGCCGGTTAATTTAACACCAACGTAATCTGGCAGGCGCATATAAGACGGGTTGCCTAGCATGACGCTCTCAGCTTCAAGCCCGCCAACACCGATTGAAATCACACCCAATGCATCAACCATCGGGGTATGGCTATCAGTACCAACCAAAGTATCGGCAAATGCGACTTGTTCACCAGCTTTATTTTGTACTACTTGTACAACCGGCGACATTTTTTCTAGGTTGATTTGGTGCATGATGCCGTTACCGGGCGGTACGACGTTGACGTTATCAAAGGCATACTGACACCAGTTGATAAAGTGGAAACGGTCATCGTTACGGCGCTCTTCGATAGCACGGTTTTTCTCAAAAGCGTTCTCTTCAAAGCCTGCATGCTCAACGGCTAGTGAATGGTCAACAATCAATTGTGTTGGAACGATAGGATTCACTTTTGATGGGTCACCGCCTTGCTCAGCGATGGCGTCACGTAGACCAGCCAAATCAACAAACGCAGTCTGACCTAGGATGTCATGACAAACGACGCGAGCAGGGTACCACGGAAAATCTAAGTCTTGCTTGCCTTCGATATGTTGCTTGAGCGCTGCGGTTAAGTCTTCTGGTGGGCAGCGGCGTACCAAGTTTTCACACAATACTTTTGAGCAGAACGGTAGCTTGTCATACGCGCCAGCTTCGATGTTTTCGATGGCTTCACGGGTATCAAAGTAATATAAATCTGTGCCAGGTAATGGCTTTTTAAAGGGTTCATTCATCGGTTGTACAAGGGCGTTGTCCATAAGTCACCTTTAGCTGTTGGCTGGTTGCAATGTTGCAATGAGGGCTACTCGTAAAAGAGTTTTTGATAATTTTGATAAAAAGAGCGGTTCTTTTAGCAAAGCATTATCTAGCGTTGATGATTAAGCGCTAAAAATCAGCTTTACTAAAAAAACGAGGTTCATTAGAAAAATATAGCTAAGCGCATGATAAGTAATTGTAGGATGTGCCCTACGCATTAATAAGACAGCACACCCTACAAACCTTCTATATCGCGAAAAGTTAACGCGCACTCATCTCTGGTACTGGACGCAATTCTTCACCGGTATATTCCGCACTTGGGCGAATGATACGGTTATTCGCACGTTGCTCAAACACGTGTGCGGCCCAGCCTGTTAGACGCGAGCAAACAAAGATTGGCGTGAACAGTTTGGTTGGAATACCCATAAAGTGATAGGCAGAGGCATGGAAGAAATCGGCGTTACAGAAGAGTTTTTTCTCGCGCCACATGACTTCTTCACAGCGAACTGAAACAGGATAAAGCACTTCATCACCAACATCGGCGGCCAGTTTTTCAGCCCAACCTTTAATAACGACGTTACGTGGGTCTGATTCGCTATAGATAGCATGACCAAAGCCCATGATTTTGTCTTTACGCGCCAGCATTGCCATCATCTCAGACTCTGCTTGATCAGGAGAGGTAAAGCCTTCAATCATATCCATCGCCGCTTCATTGGCGCCGCCATGCAAGTGACCGCGTAATGAGCCAATCGCGCCGGTGATACAAGAATGGATATCAGATAGGGTAGAGGCACACACACGCGCAGTAAAGGTAGAGGCGTTAAACTCATGCTCAGCATAAAGAATCAGTGAGACGTTCATTACCTTGGTATGCAGCTCGTTTGGTTTTTCACCTTTAAGCAGATGTAAGAAATGACCGCCAATCGTATCATCGTCGGTTTCGGTTTCGATACGCACATTGTCATGGGTAAAGCGATACCAGTAATTGATGATTGATGGGAATACCGCCAGCATACGGTCGGTTTTATCGTTCTCTTGTGAGAAGTCAGTTTCCATCTCAAGGTTACCAAGCATCGAGCAACCGGTACGTAATACATCCATCGGATGGGCGTCCGCAGGAATACGCTCAAGCACATCTTTTAATGCTTGAGGTAAGCCACGTAAACCTTTCAATTTAGTTTGATAAGCATCAAGCTCGCTTTGGGTTGGCAAGTTGCCGTATAGAAGCAAGTAGGCCACTTCTTCAAAGATGCATTTGTCAGCCAGCTCTGATACATCATAACCACGATAAGTCAGACCTGAGCCTGATTTACCAACCGTTGATAATGAAGTCTTGCCAGCGACTTGACCACGTAGACCTGCGCCTGAAAGTTCTTTCTGTGCTGCCATGCTTAAATTCCTTTTATAGGTAGCTTTTTTTAGAAAGCATTAATAAGGGTTTCGGTATTATCAAATAGCCATCAATAAAACTGAATACCAATGATTTTACTAAGATGTTCACTGATGGCTTATTTGCATGTTTCTTGATTATCTTTACTTATTTACTATCGGCAAATAATTTATCGAGCGTTCGCTCAAACTCATGATAGTTTAAGAAGTCATAAAGCTCCATACGGGTTTGCATGGTATCGACGACTTTTTCTTGCGTGCCATCATCAAGCAGATGCTGATAAACGTTTAATGCCGCTTTACTCATCGCACGAAACGCTGACAATGGATAAAGAACCATATCAACCCCAACTGCATATAACTGTTCGGTAGTATAAAGGTCGGTTTGACCAAACTCAGTCATATTGGCAAGGACTGGAATATCGAGTACATCGGTAAACTTACGGTACATCTCGATATCCGTCAATGCTTCGGCAAAAATCATATCAGCACCAGCTTCTTGGAAAGCAACCGCGCGCTCAACCGCTGCATCAAGACCTTCAACAGATAGGGCGTCTGTACGAGCCATAACCACAAAGTCTTTATCCGTTTTTGCATCAAGTGCCGCTTTTAGGCGATCAACCATCTCAGAGATACTCACGATTTCTTTATTTGGGCGATGACCACAGCGTTTTTGCGCGACTTGGTCTTCGATATGTACGGCGGCAACGCCTGCTTTTTCCATTTTCTTAATGGTTTGGGCGATGTTAAATGCGCCGCCAAAGCCGGTGTCGATATCGACCAATAATGGTGTATCAACCGCATCGGTAATACGGCGTGCATCTTCTAAAACATTATCAAGGCTGGTCATACCCAAGTCCGGCAGACCAAATGAGGCATTGGCCACGCCAGCACCAGAGAGATACAAAGCTTGATGACCGACTTGGGTTGCCATCATCGCCGTATAGGCGTTAATCGCGCCAGCAATCTGTAGCGGTTGGTTGTTATCGTTTTTTTGTTTCATTGCACTGCGAAAGCGAGCGCCTGCTGATAAAGTCATGTCGTAGTCCTTACGTGGAGGGATAATCTTATTAATATGAGGCAAGGTGTCATTGTTGTGCCTGATTATACCCAATTATCCATGATTACAAAGCGGTGTTTTATATCAACTCATTAGTAATAATTAATATAATTAGTAGTATAGTTAAATTAATTCATATTATGAATAGCTATATCCAATTTTTAGAGATTTACTGAGATTACTATTCATATTGCTAAAGTTAAAAAATCTTCGCCATACTATTATTTACATTTAGTTACAAATAGCTTGGTTTTTTAATCTGCTTATGCCTTTGGCAATAAATAATAAATGAGAGGACTTATAAATAAAAAGCCCTGATAGCTAAGCTAAAAGGGCTTTTATGATAAAAGGCTTTCTAAGTACTTTTAATCAAAGTTAACCAAATTTAACCAAGGAATCCTGCAAGATTGGCTAGGAACAATAGCGCAAAGCCTGCTAAGAATATCAGTCCTGCAATGGATAAGGCATTCATACCGGCTGATATTTTTTGATGACTGCGTACCAGTGAGTAGTTGAGCCAACCAAAGATAGGCGCAGAGACAAACGCCGATATCATGGCAAATTTCAGCATTGAGCCTAATTGTCCGGTAAAGAAGGTGATAATCACCAGTCCGCCACCAATCGCATAAGTGGTCCAAAAAGCGATTTGCTTCTTATTAATCTCGCTTTGACCTTTAATCAAACGCCAGCATTCGGCATTGGCACGGCCATAGCCATCAGCACAAGTAATGGTAGTACCAAACATACACATAAAGGCGACGAACGCGACCAGTAGTCGTGACCATTCACCAATGGTTGCGGTATACATATTAATCAGCTGGTTAATATAAGCGCCACCAACCAATTCAATCTCTTGACCTGAACCATACTGGACAAACACCCCTAACGCTAAGAAAAACAGCGCCAAAATAGCCGAAACCGCATAGCCAACGTTAAAGTCCAATAAGCCTTGACGATGCGTGGTGTTATCAGCTTTTCTTTTTGCTGAGGTCCACATCGAGGTAATAGCAGCAAACTCAAGTGGCGCTGGCATCCAGCCCATCAGTGCCACAATGAAGCCTAAAGTTGCAAGATTCCAAGGAGAGGCGGCAACAAAATCCACCGCCATAACCGTTGGCTTGCCCGCGGCAATCACGACCGCTGCTACCGTGGCTGACGTCAGGGCAATCATAATCCACTTAGTCACGCCATCGAGCAGCTTATAATGACCGGCAATCAAAAAGAACCATGAGACTGCCACGATGATTAAAGCCAAGCTCATGGTGGATAGACCAAGAGAGGCGGGTAGCATAAAGCCCAATATCACCGCTGCAATCAAGGATACCGCACCGGTACTAATCACCGCTGATAGGATAGAGAGGAGAAAATAAATCCAAAGATAGGCTTTTGAGCGTTTGGCATAACCTGCGATTAAACTCTCGCCGGTGTCATAAACATAATCGGTACCGAAGCGAAAAAACGGGTACTTAAACACGTTGGCTAGAATAATCATAATCGCCAGCTGCCAGCCATAAAGTGCGCCAGCCTGTGTCGATGAAATCAGATGCGAGCCACCGATAGCAGCGGTCGCCATTAAGATACCGGGTCCAAAAATCCGCCAGCTAAATCCTTCTTGCTGCGCGGTCACGGTAGCGCCATCATCCGTGGCGCTCGGGTTGTTGAGTGGTTGTGTGGTCATGAATACCTCGAAATGGTTAAAACGGCAAATTATCACTTACCTGTGTCAGCTTGCCAATGATCATGAGAGAAACGATTTATCAGATAGCTAAATATAAAACGATTCGTCTTGTCTCGACTTTAGCATAATGCTGCTAGACAGGATAATGATTATTCTAATTATTATTACTAATAGTTTGCATGCCCATTCTCGATAGTTAGCATAATAAGTTATGAATATCAAGGGTTTTGAGCAGGTATTTTTTGCCGGTTCTTTATAACACAATACGCCGCCGATATCTGCCATTTGGCGCTATTTAGAGCGCTTTAATGCGCTTTAACGCTGTAAGGTAAAGCTTTGCTTGCGATAAGTGATACCGCGGCGCTCATAGACCTGATAAATCGCGCTCAGCAGGTCAGGGATTTTAGGGTGGACAAAGTCTTTGAGGGTATGCAGGTAAATAGGAGAGGTGGCGTTTTCATGCAGCAGGCGTCGATAGACTATTTGCTCGGTGCGCACCGTTTTTAAGCTGGCAGGTACCAAGGTAATACCTTCGCCCGCGGCAACCAAGCCAAGCGCCACTTGTAAATCACTGACGGTGGTGGTCATAAATGGCGAGATGCCATATTGGGCAAACAGATGCAGCAAGGGTTCGGTCACCGGTTCAAGAGAAGGCTGCTCGTTAGATGACTGTTTATGTCGGCTGCTGCTTTTATCGTTAGCAGAGATATGATTAGTGCGGTTATTAGTGGAGCTGCTAATAGGCGTATTAATAGGTTGGGTGGTCGTTGATATAGGCAAGTGGGTTTGATGGTATAAAATCAAACGGTTATTTGCCAAATCAATCAGACGTTGCTCATCAATATGAGCGAGCGCATGCGCTTTAGGAAGCGCCACCATATAACGCTCATGACGCAATAATATTTGCTGAATCCATGGGTCCTGATGGGCAAAGCGCCCAAAACCTATGTCAATCTCACCGGTTTTTAAGGCTTCGATTTGCTGATAAGAACTGATGTCCTTGAGATTGACCTCAATATCAGGATTGGACTGTTTTAGCTTAGCGATGACTTCGGGTAATAAGCCGTACAGCACCGATGGCACAAAGCCAATATTTAAAGCAGTACTTGGCGCCGATAAGCGCTGGGTCATGCTAGTAACCGTATCAATCTCTGTCAGAATGGCGCTGATTTTATCGTAAAAGAAGACACCCGCTTCTGTCAGATGTAGTGGTCTATGATACCGGTCAACCAATTCCACCCCCATATCGTTCTCAAGCTGCTTGAGCAACCGGCTAAGCGTCGGCTGTGACAACCCTGTTTTGGTGGCAGCGGCGCTAAAGCTTCTTAAGTCCGCGATAGCAATAAAAGCATTGAGCTGTTTTAAATCCATATTGTGATGCCCATCTGTCTATGACGCTTATTTAATCGGATATGTTGGCTATTTTATATAAATAGAAGGAACAAGCGTAAAATTATACTTGAAGGAGAGGAGGCAACCCACTATATTGTGTGGTAACGATAGTGTTACAATTTAGCAAACAATTGATGTAAATTAGCCATACCAACAAAACATGCAAACACGCTGTATTTACCCTCACTCTAGCAATTATCTGTTTTTCGTGGCATTAACTGTTCTGGTATCACTTCATGAGCGATAAAAAAAGCAACCAAAGTGCGGATTTAGAGGCCAATTTAGCGAAAATTGCTAATGCTAAGCCACGACGACGCTCTCGTAAAGACAACATTTATGAGCGCTTTATCACGCGTGTCGAAAATGTAGACAGCAGCGATAATAATACCAATCGCGAACAAGCGAATGTCAACGACGGCAGGCTTGCGCCATTAAAACCGCTAAAAAACGCCGATAAGCTGTCATCATATGAGCCTTTGAGCGCCGCAGAGCTGGAATTATTTGCTAGCCAGCAAGATGAGTTGCGACAAGAGAGCAGTCTACAGGGAACGAATGCCACAAGCACGGGTGTTAATTTAGACTTTTCCGATGAAAATGAGAGTTTGGGTAAAAGTCGTGCAGCAATAGCTGATATAAATGACTCATCAAATACGGAAGAAAATAACGACTATGCATATGAGGGTAATAACCCTACTGCCAGAGAGACATCTTCGTTTTCTAGTACAGCGCCTTTAGATGATGCAAATCGCATTTCTGAAAGCTATGAGAAAAATGAAAGTATTGATATTAAAAGCCTTGATATCGACGATATAGCCACACAAAGCTCAACTATATTAATCCCAGCAAAAGATAAGAAGCTGGCAAGTAGCAAAAAACCGCTTATCATCGGGATGATAGTTGGCTCATTATTGATTGCGGCGGTCGTATTGACCCTTATCTTTACTGTTTCCTATCAGCCAACACATCGACTGAGCCGGCGCTACCTGCTAATGCTGGCACGCCTAAAAGTAATAATGACAGCAGTGGCAATAAGGTAGCTACAGCAAGTAATACGCCTGAAGCTAGCAATCAGTCAACCGTAGATGCTCAAACCAGTGTACCAAGCACTGGCAATAAAGACCTTGATAATAAAAACACTGCCAAGAATAAACAAGGTGCCGATGGTCAATCTACCGCCGCCACGACCAATAATTCAGAAAATGAATCGGCATCTGAGCCAGCTATTACATACGAGGATTTTAGAGAAGAGTCACAAAGTACGTTATTTCGTGAGACCAACGATTAAGATGACTTAATATACTAAAAAGGCATTAAATCTGTGCTTTTATACCGTTTATCCGCTAATCCTAGCGCTCATACCAAAAACCGTTGCATCGAGTCATAGGTTACGTATCATCATATAAAGACGCGGATATATACCGCTCATCATATATATGGATACGGTACTGACTTATGAGCCCCTCAAGTAATGACATAAATCCTGATATCGCTACAAAGCTGCCTAGCAATAGCTTTAACAGTGATGATGTTATCTTGAATATCGAGGGTCGAAAGCGTATGCGTCGGCCCTATGAGCGCTACATGCAGCAGCAAGCCATGCAAAAATCGTTAGAAAATACTGCAGCTGATGTGACTATGGTACATAAGCTACATAAGCAGAGAGAGAACCATCAATCCTCAGATATCATTCATTCTAACGAAACGGTCACCTCTCACCAATCAACTTCTCCATTTTGTGCTGACACAGCTAAACCTACAAAGAAACCTAGAAAGAGTAGGTCGCTTAATCATGCCAAGTTTCTCAGTGTCATGGCTATCTTTTGCGCTGTCTTCTTGCTTGCCGTATTTGCCTTCAATTATTTACTCTCAAAAAATTCTCAGGTACTACTAGGAGTTAACAGCGCGTCAGTTGCTCAGAATACGGCATCTGCCAAGCAAATTAATACAAACTTAGCAAATGCAGACATAAGAACCGACCCTAATTCTATTCCTAGTTTCATTGCACCACGAGATGAGACACAAAATGAAAGGCAAAATGGTAATGAGCAAATCAATACTATGAAGGCTATAAAAGTTAAAACAACACTTAGCGAGCATGATTTTAGACAAGAGGCGCAGAATACCTTATTCCGTGACTCAGAAAAACAGGCCAGCCAGAAGCCTGACATTGCGACTCAGCCAGAAATTAACCCGCAAGATTTTAAAGCAGAAGCTAAGAGCATCTTGTATCGGGATGAGACTAAAGCAGGTAAATAATCTGAGACGGTCTTAATTTCAAAGCCTGTCTATTTCAGACTATTCTGCTGGCAATTGGCTAAAAAATACGTGAGAGCAAACCAACACCTTAGACAACTTCCATTTCTAATATTGCAGATGAAGTTTCTCACTGACTATATTTTATCACCACATAATTATCTTCAAGACTGGTATCTAGCTCAACATGATAAGTAGCAAGCGTGACACTCTTATCATCCAAACATTGACCGGTGGCAAAGTTAAATCTCTGCTTATAAATAGGTGAGTCCACATATAGCACCGCTTCATCAATGCCAGCATCGTTGGTAACAGTAGTGCCTCCAATTAACCCTCTAGATAATACATTGGCCTGACTAAACGGGTCATAGTTATCAAGCGCGAACAGCTTAGCCTCTTTGGTGCGAAATCCCACTCACACACATTTAGGATAATCTCGCTAGTGATGTCATTCACTCTTAGATCACCAATTTCGTGGCACATATACCCCAAGCACAAGTTCCAAAACTTGAGCGTCGACTCACTGAATGCCGCCTTGTTTACTTAACCTTATAAGGCGCGTTCTTTAAGTGCGCATATTTATTGGTTTTTTCTTATTAGTGGCGGGCTTTGGGATGAACACCTTTCGCTACAAGGCTAAGTTTAGTATAGACACCGCTTTGTACTTAACCTCATATAAGCCGGCATCATCAATATTGCATAGCATGATTTTGGGCAGCTTGCCTTCAAGGTGTGGATGCGCGTAACGCAGGTAATACGATTTTTTGCGATTTGGCGAAACCCGCACACTCAAACCTGCAATACCCGAAATACTAACCGAATACGAATTATTTTGAGCACTGAGATTGTTTGTCGCCATTACTTGTATACATAGTAATTGTTGGTGATAAATATAGATGAGCCACATAACCAATTGCTTATCTAGTAATCGGACATCTTAATGGACACCTAAAACATCAATGGTATCCCGTTACCCAGAATCTAAAACACCCTCATTTTTCGAGGGATTGATTCGCTGTCCGCAGTTCTTTTTGAATCTGCAGTAATCCATTTATTTGCTCTTGCGCTTATTTTGTCTGCTCCATTAATTCAATTTGGTAGGTTTCCTTATTGTTTATAGCTACCAAGTAATTCCTTATTTTGCGCTTTCAATACATCTTTTTGTTTCGTCAGCTCGAACTGCCGTTCTGATAATTGCTTAATTCTTCAATCAATCGAATTAAATACGTTTATTTATGGCTAGTAGTATAAAGTTTAGCTTGCAATATATTCATTAAAAGATATATATTGATTTGGAGTCGTTTAATACAAGATATAGAATTACTTTACTTGACTATTATAAAAATACTACGTTATTGACAATTACATTGCCATCGAAGTCTACTCCATACATGTAGAAGCTACTCTAAAAAACGGTTACGTTTTTTAGAGTGTTTTAATGACAAATATTAATAACGATGACACCTTAAATTCTCTGCTCAAATATATGCCTGTTTGTGATCTTAAGTATGGCAAAGATATAAATCTCTTAAATATTGAAAGAAATAAAAACCATAGCCCATTCCGTTTAGCTCGTATTTTGGTCTCTTAAATTATTGCTCAAGATGAATTGATTTATTCTGTTAAAAGGTTTTTCTAAAAATAGGGTAGGGCTGACGTATTTCTAGTAGAAACAGTAGTGTTTTGGTACTTTCTATTTTAAATTGGCTGCTATACCTAACTTATTTTTTATGAGGGGTTATCTTTATGTATTTGAGTCTGATAGTGCCTTTTTACAATAGAGATATTTTTTCTTTGACTCTATTAAAAACTCTGACTGAACTGTCTCTAGATGGTGTAGAAATAATTCTTGTTGACGATGGGTCTACAGATAATACTTACCGTGATCTTAGTAGCTATAAGGATGGTTTGCCAGATCAAAACATACAGTTGATAAAGCAGGGTAATAAAGGTCCTGGTGGTGCGAGAAACGCAGGACTAAAATTCTCTCAAGCCAAATACGTTTGGTTTGTTGATTCAGATGATGATATTACGCAGGAAGCTGTTGATTTTATTAAGGAGAACAGCGCCAGTAGTTATGACGTTATTCATTTTAACTATTTGGCAGGGGGTATAGAAAGGAGTGGTTTAGAGGTAGAGCCTGGTAGTTATATTAATGCTATCGAGGTTCGCGCAATTTTATTAGGTAGTGTTGTGCCCTTGTGGTCTAATGTTTATAGTCGTGAAATGCTTATTGATAATGACATTTACTACCCAGAATATTGCTATTATGAAGACAATTCGCTTGATTTTATATATCCTTTTTTTGTAAAGAGCTTATTAAATACAAACATTCTTGCTTATAAGTATAATGAAGACAATGAGTCTATCTGTAGGTCTAAACCCAATCCAAGAACACTTGACCGGCTGTATACGGCCGAGTATGGGTTTGAAGAGGGTTTAAAGCATGCATTAAATAAAGAGGAGATTGATATTCTAGAAAAATTGTTTGTGCGTCTGTATCTAGTGAACAGCGTAGCTATATATACAACTATAAAGCCTAGTAAACAATGGTTTGTTATGTGGCGGATAATGAAAAACTACCGAAGATTAGCAAAAGATTTAAATATAAGCGACTCCTTCTTCGATGCCTATAATAACTTACCAGGATTAAGCTCTAAGTTTAAATTATTTTTATATTTTCACTGGCTGTCTTCGTATGCATTACCTGGAAATACGGCAAAGTATTTCGAGAGTGTCCGTAGGAAGGCTTGGCAATAATGTATTAACTAATTTACAGTCTTAGATTCCTCGGTAAATAAGGATGTTTGACATACTGATGAACTTAATATCGCATACACTTCATTTAACATAATATACATTATGCGAAAACAAACCAACGGTCTTAAGAGTCTAGCAGATAATATTTTAGACACTGCATCTTAGACACTGCGATTTTCGAATACTTCCATTGATTTATATTTGTACTTATTCAAAAATATTTTTATCGGCATTTAAAATTAATATCAGTCTCGGCGCACAATCAATATTTCAGGTTTCAGTTAACGACAAGCGTTTTGCAAATGCTCTCGTAAAGATGAACCGTCCTCATCTAAGATAACGTCTGCCACTTGGCAGGTAGAATCATCACAGGACAATTCATAATACACATCATTGCCTTGCGCCAAGCTGACTTGAACCAATCCTTGCGTGGTCACTGAAAACTTTTTCTCTTGCCCATAGTCAGGATCTTGGGAGCTCCACAGCACGTCATAACCAATATGACATGAGGTTTGCTCTCTAGCAAAGTAATCTTGCTCAAGCCGCATGGCCGCCTGTAGCTCTTGATTGCCATATTGTTGTAATACCACCGGATAATCTTGACCCTGATTATTCACATCTTGCTGGTACATATCAGCGATGGTCGTGACTTTCATGGCGAAAGCCGTCTGTAAGGCCTCTGTTAGATTGGCGGTCGCAGAAATAGCAGTAAACCCTAGGAATAGCATCATTATAGAAAATAGTGTCTTCTGCATGGCGTCCTCCATCTGCTATTACATATTTAGTATGTATACTCATTAAAACACATATAAACTACTACTTTACTGCACAATTGTGTTGGTAAGGTTTATCGGACAAAAACCTTGTTTACACAGCACCATTATTAACTTTGAGCAGTTATGAGTACTATTGATGAGCAAAACCTCATTTAACTCAGTACTTATTTAGGTCTCAGGTCCAATGCCGCTATTATAATTTTAATAAGCTACGATAAGGATATTCTTACGATGCCGTCATCTCGTTTTAATATTTTTCAGTCAGGTTTTTATAAATTAACGACTGCTGCCTGCTTTGTCTCCCTACTTGTTGCGACTGGCTGCTCATCTTCTGCTGAATCCAATGTCAAAATACCCAGTCAGCAAAACGGTAATACCTCAGCGCCTATCGTCTCTGATGCCAGCCAGCAAACACTTAGACAGCAAGCTTTGCGTATTCAGCGTGCCCTAGCGAATGACGACTTTGCGCGCATCACCAATGATATCCATCCGACTCGCGGCGTACGTTTTTCAATGTATGCCTATGTGCGCCCTGAGACCGATAAAGTCTTTAGCCGTGAACAATTCGCCCAATACTTACAACAAGCCAAAATCCGTTTTACTTGGGGTGATTTAGATGGCTCTGGCGACACATTGGTGATTCCGCTACCAGAATACTTAGATACGTGGGTCGCTGGTGAGAAATATAACAATGCCAGTATCAGCGTTAATGAGTTTAAGCATAACGGCAGTATGATCAATAACTTAAAAGAGATTTACCCCAATTCAGAGTTTGTTGAGTTTTATCATAAAGGCTCAGAGCAATACTCTGGTATGGACTGGCGTATCCTACGCTTAGTGTTTGATGAGTACCAAGGCAAACGTTATCTGGTTGCTATTGTCAATGAACAATGGACGGTTTAAATAATTTTTACCTATAAAAACAAGTGCTTACAGTCATAAAAACCAACAATAATGGGCAGTATTATTAAATCAGTACACTGCCCTTTTTATGGTTTTTTTAAGCTATTAAACGGATAATTAAGAAATTAGCGACTGAAAAATCTGTAAAAATACTCATAAACTGAGTAAACATTGATGATTTTTATAGGTCGTATAGAAGGTAGTAGCAGTACCCCTATCCTCTTTGCTTTCATATACTGGATAATCATACGCTTCCTCAAAAACGCCCTTATAACTATCTAGTTTATCCAAGCCTTTTGTAGTTAAATCTGCTTTGTTGTTTATATTCATTAAATGATAAATGTCACTATAATCAACCCCTTTTTGTCTCATCTCCATAATATTGAAAGCAAAAGCTGACTGAGTTGAACAAAAATCTTCATTATTATCAGATATATTTTTGACTTTATCGAGGGTTGAATCTATATATACTCCTAACTCTTGCAGCTCTTTAGGGTATTGTGAGGGCGCATTGATAGCATAGGCCGGATGCGTTATCAGCAAAGCATAAATTAAAATTAGCAATTTTTTCATGAAATTCATATTCTCGTAAGTATGGTTTTTTCTAATCGCTTTTACCAAGACACCTTTCATTCATAGTGGCGTTTGGCGAAAAAACTTCACCATTATATCGTAAATATCAGGGTAAGCGTCGACCAGCTTTTGCGGTGTTTCAAAAAATACCTCACTCAGTACCGCAAAAAACTCCGCAGGATTGGTCGCGCCATAACGGTCGAGACCTGATTTATGATGGCTTTGAAAATCCTCAAAATCTCGCGTCATAATCTCAGTCCAGCGCGCAGGATCCATATCCGCTTGCAGCGGCGGAAAGCCATTAGCACGACCATTTAGCATATCAAGTTTATGCACAAACTCATGAATGACAACATTGTGACCATCGCGCTCGCCTGAGTGTTTGGCATCCTTCCATGACAGAATAACAGGACCACGCAGCCACGCTTCGCCGCTACGGTGCTGACTGCCCTCATGGACAACCCCCAACTCATCCACGGTGGTGGTTTCGCTTTTGTAAGAACCTGGATAAATAATAATGGCTGACCAGCCAGCATACCACTCAAGGCTTAGGTTTAAAATAGGCAGGCAAGCTTGTAAGGCGATAGATTGCCTAACCGCATCGGTAATCTCAAAACCCTGCGCGCCAGTAATCGACTTATCCGCCAAAAACAACGTCGCCAGCTCAAACAAGCGTGTTAGCTCATCCTCGTTTAGCCTCTCAAGTATCACAATACGCTTGGCAGCTTGCAGCCAGTCAGCATGGGTAAACTCGCTGTTGTCCAATATGCGCTGCTCGCGCCAGTCTTTTATCATGCTAAACATATTGAATTTCCTTTAATTTCGTCGTTAGACTGTACTTTTTATTATTAGCGTTATGTGTTTTATGGGGTTAAATGGTGCTGACAATAAGCCTGTTTATCAAGATTCTAACGACAACATATTCATAATTAGTTTAATCAAGGTTTCTTTTTGGTTGGGGTCAGATTCAGCGACCAACAAGGTTAATGCGGCAAGCCCCGTGTTATTAATAACCATGTCACCTTGATCATTGAGCAGTCGATTATTACGATGCAGAAAATCTACAAACAAAAAAGCGCCGCTGCGTTTATTGCCATCGGTAAAAGGATGGTTTTTGACCATAAAGTACAGCAGATGCGCCGCTTTACTCTCGATGGTCGGGTATGCAGGCTCGCCAAACACCGTCTGCTCTAAATTACCCAGTACACTGTCCAAACCATCACCACGAGGCTTGGCAAATAACTCAGTCGCCTCACCTCTATCTATCAGCTGCGCTTTCAAATCCGTCAGCGCTGCCATCGCCTCAGTCGGACTGGGTAAGATACCGCCATCCTCCCCTGCAGGATTATCAAGCAATCCTTCATCATAGCGCTGTAACCATAAAAATGTCTGTGTATAACGACTGATAATCTCAACCAAGCCGCGACCTTCATCGGTTTTCAGCTCGGGACTTTGCGCGGTTTTTCTGATCAAATTTAATGCTTGTTGTAGCTCGCTTGAGTTTTTATCAAAGCGCTCTTGATTGAGTGTATAGCCTTGCACCAAGTATTCACGTAGGCGCTGGGTTGCCCAGCGTCTAAACTGCACACCTTGGGGAGATTTGATGCGATAACCCACTGAGATAACCACATCTAAGTCATAAAACGTCACAGGGCGATCAGAATTTGCAATATGCATTTTTTGCATATTGCTTTTTTCAGCAATTTCTTCATCGTTTATAGCATTGGCAATATGACGCGAAATCACTGACTGGTCACGACCAAACAACTCGGTCATTTGTGCTTGCGTGAGCCAAACAGTCTCTTGCTCGAAGCGAACGTCTACCTGCGCCTCTCCATCAGCGCTTTCATATATCTCTACTTTTGCCACGTCATCATTCATAACGTTAATCATCTCAGCTCTTCCCAATCCTAATCCCAGTATAAATGCTTGCGCTGCTGTGGTTATTATTCTTAATAGGCAAATCATACAGTGACGGCATGACAGAGTACATAACAATGACTATCCTGTGCTTGTGCTTGTGCTTGTGCTTGTGCTTGTGCTTGTGCTTGTGCTTGTGCTTGGAGTATCTCTCGGCGTATAACCGAAATGCTGCTTATAAATGCGTGAAAAGTAACCTTGGTCACCATAACCGACTCTATGCGCCACTTCATCGATGGTTACGTAACTTTTGGTTTTTAAAATATGATTGGCCTGCTTTAAACGTAGCTCCTTTACCCATTCCGAAAAACTATAGGGCAACTCAGCAAACAGTTTATGCAAGTATCTGACCGATATATGACAAGCAGCAGCGACCATCGCTGGGGTTAAAGCGGGGTTTTCTAGGTGCTGATGGACGTAATGCTCGATGCGCTTTAGATGTACCGACTGTATAGACGAGCTGCTACTCATCATCACCTCTTTTGGGGCGCTTAATGTCAATACAATAAGGTTAAGCAGCTGCTGCTCTAGGATTTTAACCTCTAAAGCCGCCAATCGATGCTGCTGAATCAGCTCTAATATTTGTCTGATTTGAAAAACCAGCAACCTGCCTGCCCCTTCATCAATAGACAGACTGCGGGCAAACTGCCGCTCTATAGTGCCCATTTGCGGGGTTAATAGCGCTAAAGGCACCTTAATTACATATAACGACACTTGCTGCAGATGATAAAACTCATAAGGTAAGTTTGATAATTCAATAAAGAACTGACCCGGGCTTGAGGTTAATTGGCGGTTTTTTTGCGCAAAACGGACGCTACCGTTCACAGGAAAGGTGATTAAAATACTGTCGTCGCTACTATTGTCCTTAACGCCGTCACTAGACTGATTGCTTACTAAGCTGCGTTTATAATGCACGGTATTGGCATGATAATGAGACACGCCGATATCCAAAAGCTTGGCGTGTTGCAAGTAACCAGAAAACTGACTTGGCTGGCGAAAGCTTACATTGAGATCAAAATAGGTGTCATTGATGGTGCGCTTCCAATCAAACGCGTCTAAAGTTTGAGGAGCACTTATAGCAGGCGTTGAAGATATTGGCGCAAATGGGGTTAATAGTGGTGATGATATTGCCGAATTTGAAATAGAATGGTCCCCTACAATGTCTATGAGACTATCGCTGTTTGCTGTGCTATTGGCATTGGTATTGGTATTGTCTGTATCGCGACTTGCATTCATCCTTGAATACTCTATGAATAAAAAATGAGCGGTAATGGCTGCTTATACACTAAGCGCTATTTGTAAGCATTTTATTAGATGTTAAGCGGTTATTTTTATATCATAAACGTATTATTACCCTGATGTCTAAATATGATACCTAAAACAAACATCAGGCATTAAACGAGGTTTAATGCCTGATGGGAAAACTGTAAAGCGATAACGATGAAAACAGCAAGCTAAGCGGCTTTGGTCAGCTTATAAGTGCCCGTCTCATGCAATTCTGCTTGCCAGCCTTTTTTAATCACAATCGTGGTGGTTGGCTCTTGAATAAGCGCCGGTCCTGCAATCAGCGCCCCTGCCCCAAATTCTTCACCATTATAAATAGGCGTATCAATCCATTCGTATTCTTGATCCATGATCATCTCACGGCTGCCAACTTGCGCCTGACTGATATTACCTTGTTGCTTAGCAAGCTCTGGTAGCTTGGGCTTACTGATTTTACCGATGACAGCGACTTCGATATTGACCAGCTCGACCTTATTGTCACGCTCATCATAAGTATAGAGCTCTTTATGACGATGGTGGAAGGCTTCTAAAATCGTTTGCACGCTATCGGCATCAAGCTTGCCATTGGGTATCAGTACATTACACTCATGCACCTGCCCGACGTAACGCATCTCCATGGTTCGCTCGATGATAATATCGTCTTCTGCAAAGCCATCTTCTAGCAGCTTTTGCACGCCCAAGCTTTCTAGCTCATGTAAGGTGGCATTGAGTGACTGTAGTTCTGAATCTGGCGCAATAATCATCATCTGCGTGGCCAGATAATTATATTTGATATCAGAGATGATTTGACCAAAGGCACAGAGACAAGAAGCAATCTTTGGTATCAAGATAGTACCAATACCCATCTCTTCTGCCAAGTCGACAATATGCATGCCAGCAGCGCCGCCGGCACAAATAAGCGCAAAGTCGCGAGGGTCATAGCCTTTTTCAATGGTAATACGGCGAATACCGTTTGCCATGTTTTGATTAACGATGGCGCTGATACCAAAGGCTGCATGTGCCAAGTCAATTTTTAATGGATCAGCGATATGTTTTTGTACCGCTTGCAGCGCTTTGTCTTTATCCAAAGTCACGCAGCCGCCTAGCACCGCATCGGGCTCTAAGTAGCCTAAGACCAGATTGGCATCGGTAACCGTTGGCAACTCACCGCCTTTACCATAAGAAGCTGGACCTGGGGTCGCGCCAGCACTTTGTGGACCGACCTCGAGCATACCAAAGTTATTCACATGACCAATAGAGCCGCCACCTGCGCCCAGAGTCTCGACATGAATCATCGGTACACCAATACGATTGCGTAAGAAATCAATATCACGGTTTAGGCTGGTTCGGCCAGATTTGGCCATAGTGATGTCAAAAGACGTACCGCCCATATCGACGGTAATAATATTATCAATACCAAAGGCGCTGGCAATATATAAACCGGCTTGCGGTGCTGATGCGGGTCCTGAGTTGATGGCATTAACCGCGCGTTCGCGCATGATGTTACCGACCGCAAGCCCGCCATTCGACTGAAAGTAACGAACGGGCTGCTCAGCGCCGAGTGCCTTAAAGTAATCATCAATCTTATGTACATAAGACGCCATAACCGGGCTTAAATAGGCATTCACCAGTGTCGTTGAGGTACGCGTATATTCCTTAATCTGCGGATATACTTCACTACCGCAGCAGACAAACACCCCCGGCATATGCTGCTCAATCAGCTCTTTGGCACGCTGTTCATGCTGAGTATTACGGATAGACCACACAAAAGAGATGGCAACCGCTTGCACGTCTTGCTGTTTTAACACTTCAATCGCATCGAGGATATCTTGCTCATTTAACGGCTCGTGTTCGGTGCCGTCTGCTAAGATACGGCCACGGATAGGAAAGCGGCGGTCACGCGTGGCAATCTGCGGCGCTGGCGGGTAACTGGCATCATAGCGGTGCCCTTCTTCTTTGTGCCCTAAGCGTATCTCGATACTGTCTTCATGCCCTTTGGTACATAGCAAGCCCACTTTCACGCCCGTCATTTGAATCAATGCATTCAGTGCGACTGTCGTACCATTAATACACAAGTCGCAGGCTTGAATAATGTCTTCGATAGGACGGTTAAATTTGTTGGCAATTTGCTGTAGACCATTGGCAATGGCTAAGGTGCCATCTTCTGGGGTCGATGGCGCTTTAAACAGATGAATGTCACCGGTTTTTTCTGCCAAGACAAAATCTGTAAAAGTCCCGCCAGCATCAACGCCAATACGAAAATCGTTGTTCATAAGTCATCCTTAACTCAATCATGAAAGTTCAATGTGTGTTTTATGCGGTTATCTGGCGGCGTAAGTACTCAGTCTCAGCCTCATTGAGCGCCAGAGTTTCTGGGTCAATTACCACGCCGTATTCAATCTTTGCCGCAGAGATTGAGATAATCCTTTCTTTTACATCCTTGATGACCGCTTGAATATCGCGATCAAATGAGCTGCCGTAGCCGCCGCCACCCGGATTGGTGTTGCGCGCGCGTTCACCCGGTGTGATTTCCGTAACGGTGTTTTTTCTATATAAGTCCGTTTGTCCGTCTTTATGTAGTATCTCTAGACGCCCAACTTTCAGCTCGGGTGAGATTTGTTCCGCGCCGCCGGCGCCCATAGTAGGATGCTGACGACCTTCGCCAAAGGCAATAACCGTCATAGTATGGTCTAATGGCTCAACTTCCCAAACCGTACCGCAGCCGCCGCGATACTCGCCTGCGCCGCCACTGTCTTCTGCCAAGCCATACTTATGAATTAAGATAGGATACTGGTACTCTAACAGCTCAATATCTCCCGAGCTTAGCGCCCCAAAGCAGCTCAATGGCCCACAAGCATGCCAGCCATCCATTTGTTGGGTGGCGCCGGCCCCTGAAATAATAGACGCCAAAATCATGGTGACGTATTGCTCGCCAGTTTTTGGGTCGATACCAGCGATATTGATCCCTGATGAATGTCCCCAAGAGGCGGTAACGCGCTCTGGTGCTGCTGCTTCAAATGCCATACGTACCGCATCGGTCAAGGTTTCCATCGGCGTGGTCGTACAGTTGACATGCGGCGCCGGTTCTTTGGCATTACATAAGGTGCCATGCTCGCCCAAATCAACGGTCACACAGCGATATAAGCCTTCGTTATACGGCGGCTCTACTTGAGCAAACATCATTAGCCCAAGTAATACCCCTGACATCGAGTTACCGGCATAAGAGTTGATAAAGTAAGGGACTTGCGGCGGACTGGGGATTT
>NZ_CAJHBF010000009.1:0-133003 GCF_904846565.1 Psychrobacter sp. CMS30
CAATAAACGATGGATAAAATTGGCTATTACAACAGTCATCAACAGTTGCACAAGGAGCAATAGCCCTATATTGAGTGGCTCTGTAATCTCACTCGCCAGTAAAGCATAGGCAATATAACCTTGACCTGCTAGCGTAATCGCAAAGGCTAAGCTATTCCAAAAAGGGCTATGGCGTATGCGCGCGTTATAAAATAAGAATCCACCAATAACGCTCAATATGCCGCCAATAATAAATACCGCTAGCGTACTATCCAGCAAACCGGTGTTATCTAATAATAAGGTCAAAAACCCTATAAAAAACAGACTAGCTAAAATACCACTCATACCAAAAAGTAAGCTGATAAACCACGGGCTGCGCGCTTCAGATTGAGCACTACTTAAAAGCTCATGGTTGACGTTTTGCGCATCGATGAGTCCCTGCTGTTGCAATAGCAAAAAGTCATGATTTTGTTCGTTATGGTTGATATTATTATTCATCTCATTGTTCATCGCTGTTCCCCTTGATTACAGTATGAGGAGCAGTGTCATCGTTCTTGATACGGGCAACTTTGCGTAGCCACATAACTGCCGACGAGCTCATGCCAATAAGTAGCAAGGCTAATATCAAAAACCCACCTGCGTCAAAACCATCCAACAGCCATTTACCGACCCAAAACATCACCACAGTAATGATAGAAAATGACAAATAAGTCAGCATCAGTAAATCAATACGGCGCTGATAAAATTGCCAAAACATAAAGCCGCACCAACCTAACCATACTATGATAGCGATAAGTGTTGCCCAGATATTGCCATTATCAAAGACCGTGACAATCGCCAGATACGTCATAAAAAACGTACTTAATAAACCGACGACATAAGTGCTCCAGTGCAAGCTGGATTTAGTTTGTGAGCTGTTTGTTTTAGAGTTATTTAGAGTATGCTTAACGTCATTAGTGGTTATATCAGTAGTGGACTTTTTAGGATTAATACGATTGAAGAACTTGCTAGCAATGTAAGGTTTTTTATTGTCGCAGCTAATAAGCCAACTATAAAAGGCAATAAAATTAAATAGTGCAAGGATGGCTACTTGAGAGACGTTTTGCAGGCGCTGGTTGATAAATTGCAGATTTGCGACATCCAAATAGAGTAGCAAGCAGGCATTGATTAAGCCTAACCACAGCAGCCAAAGCGCAGGGAAACGTGCAATCATAACCCAAGGCGTAATCAATAGCGCCCAGCCAAAAAACAGCTGCCAGGTATCAGCGCCCGTTTGATACACTTGCCCAAATAGCGCCAATAAGCTACCGGTAATAATGCTAGCAATGAGCAATAATAACTGCCGAATAAGCTGAAATCGTTGTCTAAGTTTCCTAAAAGACAGTGCTACGTAAAGCGCGATGGTAATCACCAGCGCCCCTTCAACCAAAGCAAATTTACCCATCTTGCCGATATTTTGCCAGTTATAGGCGATAAAGAACACAAGGGATAGTACCAGCGCCACCGCGCCAATAATCAGCAGCGCTTTATCAAAAAACATCAGCCAAGTGCGTTTGCTAGGATAGACTTCTAGGTGCGTTGCTGCCGCCTCGGTATTTTTAAGGGGAAGAAGACCTTGATCTAGTAACTGCTCGATAGTACGCCGTGCTTGGCTCATAGTCGCCTCTGATTAACAACAGTTTGTCGCTTATCTTAGCTGTTTTTACGCCGGCATAATGTACTAAAGTTTATAGCTTGCAAAATTTTATACAGAGTCTAATAAAATTCAATGCGGCTTAGCAGGTGCTCTTGGATTAAATAGGCACAGATATAAGCGCTCGGCCAAGCAACCATAAAGGCATACTTCCATGAATGAAACAGCGTGGTAAAGAAACCTTCGACAAATCCTACATTGATCAGCAGCAACGCCGTCGAGATAATCGTCGACATCATCAGCGCCATTAAAAAGGTGAAAATCAGCCGATAGTATTTGCGCCGCGTGCGTATTCTGACGGTCGGGAATTTTGCCATAACGTTCTGTTGTCCTGCATGATAAGAGCCACGCTTAAATAGTATTGTAAACGTGATGTGTTGCGATGAGAAAGGATGAAATGCCGCATTGCTAGTGCTTGTCAGCGACTATGATATCTCGTGATGGCGGTGAGGTAAAATGGTTATTATAAATAATAAGATTCGTTATATCTTAACGACGACTCTGCTGTTTTTAAAAAGAATAATATCCGAAAAATAGCAAACTAAAGAGGTTTGGTTTTGCTACGATAAATAAGATTAAAAAATAAATGGGACAATGAAATGGCAGCTAAAAAACAGCGAACGTTAGGTATCATCGGCGGGATGAGTTGGGAGAGCACTGAAAGCTATTATCGACTGATTAATGAGGGCATCAAGGCTAAGCTGGGTAACCTGCATTCAGCGGATTTGCTGATTCATAGCGTCGACTTTGCGCCGATTGGCGAGCTGCAAGCACAAGGCGCGTGGGATGAGATGGGCGCGATATTAGCCAAGAGTGGCAAACGTCTGCAAGCTGCTGGCGCGCAAGGCTTATTAATTGCCACTAACACCATGCATAAAGTCATCGATGACGTCCAAGCTGTGACCAATCTGCCGATTATTCATATTGCGGATGCCACAGCTAAAGCTATTCAAGCGCAAGGTTTGACTAAGATTGCGCTCTTGGGTACGCAGTTCACCATGACGCAAGACTTTTATAAGCAGCGCCTTATTGACGCTGGTTTGCAAGTTTTGATACCAGAAAATGATGCTCGGGCAGAGGTGCATCGGATTATCTATGATGAGCTGTGCCAAGGGCAGTATAGCCAAGTAATTAAAGACTTAGCGAATAAAGGTGCAGAAGGCGTCATTTTAGGTTGTACCGAAATTGGACTGCTTATTCAGCAAGCAGACAGCCCAATAGCCGTATTTGATACCACCGCTATTCATGCCGCGGCGGCGGTGGATTTTTTACTCAGTCATTGATTTTAAAACACTTGAGCTTAAACCAATTGAATTTACTATCTATAAACCACGCGATGAGCGTTTATGCTTTCTTCTCATACGGTGTTTTTGCAGGCGTTTTTGTAGTCGACGATGCAACCTTGTGATACGGCGTATAGGTGACAGTTTCCACACCGTGGTCGGTAAGATATCACGAAACGATGCACTGGTGCCGGTATGTGCGCGAAACTCCTCAGACCTTTGCGCGGCTTCCTCTGCGGCCAAGTGTTTGCCTTTGCGCCAGCCGCCGTACAGATATAGTCCTGCTCCCATCACAGCGGTCGCTACCATGCCTGCTGGAAATGACAGCCAAAGCGCATCGGTGCCGAGTAGGGGATAAAGCCCGAACGCAAAGCCAAGGCGCACCGGATACATCGAAATCACCATAACGATCAGCGGCCAAATCACATAGCCATTGGCACGCATGGTGCCGAACAGCACTTGCGCTATGCCAAAAAACACAAAGCCCCATGTCGCCATTAATTGGATATGTCGCCCAATTGGCACCGCTTCGCTGTCACTACCAAGGAAAAGCCCCAAAATAGTTTCATCAAAAATGCTCAGAACCCCAATCATAGCGCCCGTCAATATCACGTTAAAAATAAGCCCCCAACGGGTGATACCTGCAACCCTATGCCATTGATTGGCACCGATGTTCTGTGCAACCATCGCACTAGCAGCGGCACTTAGCGCCATTGCTGGCATCTGCACGTAGGTCCAAAGCTGCTGGGTCGCGCTATAAGCCGCCGTCGTTTGTACGCCTTCGCGGTTGATTAACGATAGCATCGTCAACGCTGCTGAGGAGATGACGATCATCTGTAGACCCATTGGCAAACCCTTTGAAAACATTGACTTTAGGATATCTCGGTCTGCACGCAAAAAGCGCAGCTCTGGCAACTTAAGTGTCAGCACAGAGCCACGCCAGTACAGGGTTACGACCATGCCAATAAGCGCTAGCGTGTTTGCGACGGCGGTTGCGAATGCCGAGCCAAATATGCCCCATTCGGGAAACGGACCTATACCCAAAATCAGTACCGGCGTCAAAATTAGATCAATAATCACCGATATAATGATAAACCAAAGTGGCGTTGTAGAATCGCCCGTCCCGCGCAGTGCCATCATTATCAGCGTAAAGGTCAGGGTGACGGGCATGGCAATGAAAATCATCCGCAGATAGGTCAGGGCAAGGTCTAGCGCACTTGGCGGCGTACCAAGCAAATCAAGAAGCAGGGGAGCAAATAGCCACCCGATTGCCGACACCAATATACTGATCGGAATAATGCTACCCAGCGCCGTTCCCATGGTTCTCTTGACGATGGCATCGTCACGACTGCCCATGGCCTGCCCAATCAAAATAGTAGAAGCCATACCGAAACCAAAAACGAAGGAGATCAGGATAAACATCAAGATATTGCCGTTCGCCGTCGCGGCCAACGCCTCTTCACCTAAAAACCGGCCCACCCAGACGGCATTAATCGAGCCGTTTAACGACTGGAGGGCTGATGATCCAAGTGTTGGCAAGGCAAACAGCAGCATCGTTTTGGCAATTGACCCTTCGGTGAGGTCGCGCTGTTTACCAGTGGAGGTATTTGTTTTACTCAATGTTGATCCTTTTGCGTTATTTAGGGCTGACTGAACGAAAATGCTTATCATAAACCAGAAAGCTTGTGCCTTCTTTACTAGAGCTGTATGAGAGCTGTAAACCCTCGGCAAACTCTATGATTATTTAACTGTCATTTTTTATATGATTGTCATACAGTTTATAGGGGATGATAATTGCTATGATTGCTTAAACTTAAAATAAGCTTGTGTTAGGATTATGCTTTTTTAATTCATTTTGCCAGCTATTAACAAGGATGTTTCGATGCTATTAAAACGCCTAGGCCTTGCCGCGCTTTTTAGTCTTTCAGTCGTCGGTTGTACCACCGCGCCCAATACCTTAGCGGTCAATACCACCCAAAAGATTATTCAATATGAGCGTAACAAGTCTGATTTAGAAATCAAATCGCTAACGTTAGCCTCTGGCGATAAGATGGTCTATGCAGAAAACGGCAACGTTACTGGCGAGCCTTTATTACTGATTCATGGTTTCGGCGGTAATAAAGACAACTTTACCCGTATCGCGCGTCAGTTAGAAGGCTATCATCTGATCATTCCTGATTTACTTGGTTTTGGTGAGTCGAGCAAACCGATGAGCGCCGATTATCGCTCGGAGGCCCAAGCCGTGCGCTTACACGAGCTGCTCCAAGCTAAAGGCCTAGCAGCCAATATTCATGTCGGTGGCAACTCGATGGGCGGCGCTATCAGTGTCGCTTATGCCGCGCTTTATCCTAAAGAGGTCAAAAGCTTATGGTTGGTCGATAGTGCAGGGTTTTGGTCAGCAGGTATTCACGAAGCACTTGCAGGCGCAACGTTAGAGAACAATCCGCTGCTGATTAATAGTAATGAAGACTTCTACAAGATGTACGATTTTGTCATGTATAAGCCGCCATATTTGCCCAAGTCAGTTAAAGCGGTATTTGCCCAAGAACGTATCGCTAATAAAGAACTGCACGCCAAAATCCTCGAGCAAATCGTCACCGATAATGTCGAAGAGCGTGCCAAAGTTATTGCACAATATAAGATTCCGACGTTGGTAGTATGGGGCGAAAAAGATCAGATCATCAAGCCCGAAACGGTCAAGCTGATAAAAGAAATCATCCCGCAATCAGAAGTCATTATGATGCCAGAAGTTGGTCATGTACCGATGGTCGAAGCACTTGATAAGACTGCGGATGACTATAAAGCATTTCGTGAAAAGCTTAATAAGTAATAATCTCGATTGAATAAGTTGGTTTAATTAAGGTAGGCTGGGTTAAAAACTCAGCCTACCTTAATTAAACTATAAATCTTTTACCAGTCGCTCTAGTAATTCAATCGTGCTCTCTTGCCTGACCAAAGCTACCCCTTGTCCTGCCCATAAAGATTGATGTTCTGCATCGAGGTTGTTTTTCGCATGAGCACGTAAGTCGTTGGTCATGGCATTTAATTGCGGGTAGGGCGGTAGCTCATGCGCGCTTTCAAACTGGCCAAAGTTACGCAGATAATCGTTTAACAACCCGCGTGCTTGCTTACCTGAGAATAGCCGCGTTAAACGTGTCTCGCTACTGCGCTTATCTTGACTGGCATCGAGTAGCGCTTGTTTATAAATATCATTGATGCCACATTTATCTGTGGTCAAAAATGCCGTGCCTATTTGCGCCAGCTCAGCACCTGCTGTTTGAATCGCCTTGATAGCTTGCCCCGTCATAATCCCGCCTGCTGCAATCAAAGGAATATCAGTACAAGCCCGCGTTTGACTAATCAGCGTCAATAATCCCATTGGATCGTTTGCGCTTTGTGGCAACCAGCCACCGCGATGGCCGCCAGCTTCTACGCCTTGTACACATACCGCATCGACGCCAATCTCCGCCCATACTTTTGCTTCCAATGGATGATTGGCAGTACCGATGACGCGCGTACCCAAATCTTTTAAACGCTTAACTTGCTCGGCGCTGATAATACCAAAGGTGAAGCTAGCGGCAGGAACCGGATTGTCATACAGCACTTGTAGTTGTTCTACAAAGCTTAGCGCAGGACGTTTAGGTAGCGCCATTTCGATATTTTGTTCTTGATAGTACTTAGTTAGCCAAGCAGGAATTGGACTGTCCAAGGTATTAGAATCATGCTCGGATAACACCATTAGATTAATCATAAAAGGGCGGTTGGTGAGCGATTTGAGAGTATTAATATGGTCATTTAAAACATCTGGCGCCGTCGTGCCACTTCCTAATGACCCTAGTCCACCAAAGTTACTGACTGTTGCTGCCAGCTCAGGCGTGGTGGCACCTGCCATCGGTGCTTGCACGATAGGGTAGGTTAAATCAAAGGCATTTAATAAGGTCATGACCGGCTTCCTTGTTATTTTATGAGGAGGTTTGCATGACTTACTTTAGCAAAGCTGAATGGAGTACGTGTTAGATAATGTGTATTTAGTTGCTGAATAGGAAGGGTGGGCTTTGACTATAAGACTGTTGCTAATGCTAATAATTAAAGATTAAAACAAGGTTTAAAGCTTAGAATTTAATGCAAAAAATAGGTCAGCTTTTTAATTATCAAAAGATAATTAAAAAGCTGACCCATTTTTATAAACTATTTGCTTAGCTTAAATGCTTAATTTAACTGCAATTTAGTTCAACTGCAAAGAACCTTTCGCATTCATCAGCAGCTCAACCACATCATCACCACTGATGACCGTAAAGCGTTTATCAATGGCAGATTCTTCTACGCCATTGTGTTTCATACAGGCGCCGCAGACCAATACTTGACCGCCTTTTTCAATAAAAGCTTCGAGCAATTCGCCCGCAGGTTCAAATGGCGCGCCAATATTGACATCATCTAAAGCGTTCGGTAATGCCAAATGTACCGCATCTACCATTAATATCACTGAGGCAGAGTGCCCTTTTTTCAGCGCGACACCTGCCATGGTAAAGGCTAAGGTGATTTTACTTGGGTTTGAGTCACTATTATCAAATAATGTTCCGACATAATCCGTATTATTAACCATGTTATTTTCCTTATTAGACTGTTTTTTAATTTAAAAGTATTCAGTTGAGTAGGGAACTCACTACTATCCTAACATTTACTATATGTATTTATATAATGTCTTGTTAGAAAATAGTAGCTATACAGTAGTTATAAGGTTACGTAGTTGTGAATATTTGCTTGTGACTTACCAATACCGTTGAATAATTGGCTTTAAGCTTGCGGCGGCCACGGGCGGTCGGCATCACTGACTATCCATTCTGCCACATAGCCGCTCGGCGGTAGCTGCCAATCCGCTTGGTCTAACGCTGCTAAGATACGCGAGGTCTCGATGACTTTGCCGCCTTCGGTGACGCCGGTACGCAGTAGGGCCGATGAGCAAGGTTTGCCCTTTACCCACATCGACTGCTCGATATATATCCAGCGCTCATCGAAACCGACGATATGAGTTTTCATCGTGACTTTATCAAAGGCGCGAATGCGTTTGCGATATTGGATGGTACTACCAGCGACGACCAAACCCCAACGCTGCTTAAGCAGTTGGCTACCAAGCCCGCTCCGTACTGCAAAGTCAGTACGCCCCAAATCATAAAGGGTCAGCACGCGTCCATTATTCATCTCTAAAAAATTATCAATGTCCGTCAAACGACAGCGAAAGGTAATCTCGCTGGTATCTTTAAACGTTAAGGTATTGCCTTTTTTTACTTGTAGCGCGGCATGGGCGATGGTGCTGGCATAACGGATAAATGGATACATAGCACAGTCTCAAAGGGTTAAAGTTTAAATAATAGAATTGCGGTTTGCCAGATTATCAATCGTTATTATAAGTCTTAGACGCTACACCAATATGCTTAAAATAAGCACTGACGGTTTCGGGTATCCAATTGATATCGAATTTTGAGGTTTTTGCTTTTTTACCATTGTTGCCCGCTTGCTTGGTTTTAGCATTATCATTAGTTGATTGGGCGTTAGTCGATTGGGCGTTTTTTGCCTGACTGTCTGAACGATAACGCAAATAACCGATATGACCACCGTGTTCGGTATCTAAAATAGTGACACTGTCCGAGACATCGTTTGGCGTGGCGGTAAAACCAATAAAGGGGTCATCTTTGGCGCTAATGAGTAGTAGCGGGCGCGTGACATCCCTTAGGTATGGCAAGGCAGAGGATGAGTGATAATAGTCATTTTTGGAGCGATAGCCATGACGCGGGGCGGTGAAAATATCGTCAAAATCACTGATGCGATTGGCCGCTTTGATAGAGTTAATCTCATCTTGGCTTAAATCATTAGCCAGTGCTTTTTTAATAATTGGATTGAGCAAATACGGTGTATAAATTCGGTGGCTCAAAAAGCTATGCATGGTAATCGCAGCGGACGACATATCGACCGGCGCAGAAATCACGACTGCGCCATCGCATAGCGCGTTATCGCCATATTCGCCCATATATTTTGCCAACGCATTGCCGCCAAGTGATACGCCTACCGCATAAATATGCGCGTAATTTTCGCGCAAGTTTTCTAACATATGATGCACCTCGCCCGTGTCGCCAGCGTTATAAAATACACGACCGTTAGCAGGAATGCCGCCACAACTGCGAAAGTGCGCCACAACAAAGTGCCAGCCTTGCGCATGCATCTGATAGGCTAACGCGCGCGCATAATGACTGTCGCTGCTGCCTTCCATGCCATGAAATAACACGATTAATGGTGTTTGCTCAAGTTTGCCGTTTTCTGAATCTTCTAAATATTGGACAGGATGGGCATCGTAAAAGTCATAAGCGATATCAGTTTCACACAATGAATCTTGCTTAATCACACGGCGGTAGCTTGGCGTCTTGGGCGCAAAAAACTTCGGCAAGATGCTTTGCAAATGCGGGTTGCTCAGCCAAAAGGGTGGTTTAAACGGCGCGGGCGCGAAAGGTTTGGTTGGTTTTGAAGTTGGCATAGGTCAGTCTTATATGAGTTGTTATAAAAAACAGTGACTTATCATACCGACTGCCAAGATTAAAACCAATGATTTTCAGTGAACGCATGGTTACTCAAAACAATGTTACTCAAAACAATGTTAATCAAAACAATATTATTCAAAACAATATTATTCAAAACAATGCTACTCAAAATAGTTCGTTAAAAACAGCTAATCAAAATATGCATTTCTTATGGTTTATCCAAGATACGCCCATCCATCGCCAGACGTTCTTTTAAGCTGTCGATATCTGCCTCAGCGAGCGTTACGGTTAATGTCACTTGCTTACTATAAGTCACATCATCGATACTGCCATTTAAGCTTTCTACTACATAACGGCACTGCGCTTCAGTGGCAAATTCTGCCAATATTTGTACTTGTGCCATTGGAACATACGGTAGCAAAACCATCTCATCGACGGCCGCTTGCGCAGAGCCAGCATAAGCGCGGGTGAGACCGCCTGCACCCAATTTGATACCACCAAAGTAACGCACCACGATGACAATGACGTTACCGATAGATTTATGCTGTAAGACATTTAATATCGGTCTTCCTGCCGTACCATTGGGCTCGCCATCGTCATCAAAGCCGGCACTGGTGGTATTATTAGGGTCACCGATGATATACGCCCAGCAGTGATGGCGGGCATCGGCATATTGCTGACGTAGTTGTTCCACGTGAAACATCGCCTGCTCACGCGAGGTCACAGGATAAGCATAAGTAATAAAGTCGGATTTTTTAATTTCCAAACGAGTAGTGACGGCATGTTTTAGCGTTTGATAGCTCATATTTCATCAGGCTTAGGTTGGATATGGTAAACTGGTCTGACTTTCACTGTGGTCCGTATTTGGCACAGTGTTCATTAATTTTTTATTATAGTACCATTTCTAACCAGTGAAGATAACGAGCAGGTCACGCTTGAATGCTAATGACGTTGGCTTCTGATTTAGGGTGGGTCACATAAAACGGATGGTAGTAAATAGTATGCGTCTAGATAAATTTCTGAGTAAAGCCACTGAGCTGTCGCGTAAAGAATCAAAAAAGATTCTGCACGCCGGTGAGGTGACGGTAAATGATACTGTGGTCAAAGACCCGGGGTTGCACGTCGATATAGTCAATGATGAAGTGATGTGGGCAGGCGAGCCATTGTCAGTTGCGGCTGGCAATCGTTATATCCTCCTGCATAAGCCTGAAGGCTTTGAATGTACCTTAAAGGTTAAAGAACATCCTATCGTCACTGAGCTGATTGCCGTACCAGAGCTTGGCAGCTTACGTATTGCGGGTCGACTCGATGTCGATACCACGGGTGCGTTGCTTATCAGTGATGATGGCAAATGGTTGCACCGTGTCACCAGCCCCAAACATGAGCATGCCAAAATTTATGAGCTGACCTTAGCTGAAGCGATGGACAGCGACGCTCAAGCCAATGCTGTTAAAGAAGTGGCTGAAGGTATCTTATTAGAAGGCGAGCACGAAGAAACCAAGCCTGCGATTCTTGAGTTCATCGATGAAACCCATGCGCGTTTAACCTTGGAGCAGGGTAAATATCACCAAGTAAAACGTATGATGGGTTACTTTGGCAACAGAGTCACCGAGCTGCATCGCGCCAGTATTGGTCATATCACTTTAGACGGTTTGGATAAAGGCGACAGTCGTTTCCTAACGCCAGAAGAAGTGGCTAAATTCTAAATTTAAGCTTTGTTAAATCATTAAAATGAATTATTAAAATATTTTTCTAAAAAGAGCAGCCACTGAAAAGTGCGCTGCTTTTTGCTGCTTATCGTTTGCCGTGGTTATTTCTGTCAGCTGTCTGTGTTGCCTATCTCTTAAAGCTCAGTAGCAGTTTTGCAAAATTGACAGCTTAAGGCTTTGCAAAATCATCCCATGTGCTACAGTCTGTTTATTATTTTTAATCTATGTTTTTACATAATATGGTTGTCTTTATTAATAAGGTGAATTTGAAAATCCTTATTATTAAATATAGCGGTTCTTCTTTTTAGATTACTACGCAACTATTATTAAAAACCAATAGGACTGTCTCTGTGAAATTACCTGTATTAAAATCTGCCAGCTTAATCAGCGCCATATTGCTGACGACCACCGCTTGTGCGCAGCCAAGCGCCACTGACGCTATCAAGAAAAATACCAGCCAAGCGCCTCAGACCGCCCAAGCGGCTGGCAGCATAACCAAGTCTGTCGATAGTCAATTACGCCAACTGCTGACTAAAGCTGGTATCAAAACGCAAATCAATTCTATCGTAGTATCTAAATTGCCCAATATGTATCAGGTGAATTTGGCAGGACAGCCGCCGCTACATATTACCGAAGATGGCAAATATGTCATTCAAGGCGAGCTGCAAAAGAACCCAAGTAAGCGCGTAGTGATCAAAACGCCAGCGCGTAGCAGCAGTGCACAAGTTGGTAAACCGGTTAGCGCCAGCGTCAAATCTGCCATCCTCGCCAATATGGATGCGCTGAAAAACATGGGTGCCAAAACACCGTTCTTTTATACCGCCGTACCGGGCGTCATTTGGGGCGCAACATTGGAAGGCGTACCTTTCTTGTTATCAGATGATGCGCAGTATATTACCGATGGCGAGATATCAGTGATTGAAAACGGTCAGTTTATTGGCCTCGATCAAGAGTTTGAAAAGCGTAAAAATCAATCGGTATTTGCGACCTTAGATGACAGCCAGCTGATTAATTATCCAGCGACCGGCCCTGAAAAAGCGGTCATTTATGTGGCCAATGATGTCAATTGCCCATACTGCCGCCGCTTGCATCAACAGCTGCCCATGCTCAATGCCAAAGGTGTGACGGTAAAAACCATCGGTTATCCGATATATGAGCAGTCGCCCAAGCAAATGCGCGCTATCTGGTGTCAGAGCAATGAAGACAGTCGTCGCAGCGCTTTTGATAAGGCAATGTTAAAGGGAGAGATGACCCCTGCACCAGCAAGTTGTAACGTCGATTATGTGACTCCTAATCGTGAAAAAGCGGCAGGGCTTGCGGTAATGGCAACGCCTGCTATTTATCGTGAAGATGGCGTGCTGTATCAAGCAAGCTTTGAGAACCCTGAGTTTTTAGAGTTTTTGGGCGTAGAGTAAATTATTAAGAATTCTGATTATTAAGAATTCTATTGCATGATAAATAAATATTAAAAAACTGCCCTATGAGCTATGTTCATAGGGCAGTTTTTCTTATTGCAATTAATAATTGGTTCTAGCCAACCTATTGTGGCAACAGCTATTGCGGCAAGACGATATCAACGATTTGCCAATTTATCAAACCATCTCGCTGCATCTCGATAGTAAGCGGATAACCTTTAACCTGACCGCTGATAGTAAAGCAATTAATACCGCAATAGCTCAGTGTTGGCTTATCGCTATCCGTACCTTGCGCTGCTTGTTGTTCCAGTTCCGCCGCTTGTTTTTGCATGATTTGCTGCATCTGGTTTTTGACGACTGCATTAACGTCGCCGCGATTGATGATTAAGTTTTGAATCAGGTTTTTTAAATCGACTTGATTACTGGCGATTGCCCATGCGGCGGCAAGCTCCTTGGTCGCGGTATTGGCCTGACCTTGGGTATTAATCAGTTTTTCGATATTTTGCGGGGTAATGGCGCCATCGACTGCTTGGGTGATAAAGCCATTGGCCGCTTCCGTTAATGGCGCGCCGCCAAGTTCCGCAACCAGTGGATATTTGGTCATGGTTAGCGCAAACTGGCTGGTCAGCTGATTTTGGATACTTGGACGTACCTGTTCATAATCAATCGCCGCCGCGATAGTCGCGCCATCTTTAGCATCATAGGCATTTTTCAGCTGATAGGCGCTGTAGTAAGGCGAGCCGCCATAGACAGCGACTGCAATGACAATCAATAAAACAATCAGCTTTTTCATAAAAATTGCTACCTTAGCGCAAACGGAATGACGGTAAATCTCAAAAATAGGATTTAAACCCCCATCAATATGGCGCTAAATATTAGCATGGCCAGCCTTTATAAAGGTATAAAAACCTTTGCTCAATTCTTAATAAAACCTTTTTTAGCAGGCTTAAAACCTCATAAGTCAGAATTTCAGCATCCAAGCGCTTGATAAATCATGTTGGCATCTCCATAAATAGCGCAAACTTTTAATAAATTGATTTGGCTAAGCAGCATCCCGCCGTATTCGCTTGCAAGATTCATAAATCATCCTCTTTGCCGCCACGTATTTCGCTATGTTTCATGTGAAACCTTTTAGTGCGAGTGTAGGTAGAATGATAAGTAGGGTGATTGACTCGGGTTGATGAATCGACCGACCGGTGGACTGTGAAGACGATAGGAGAGCCCATGAGTAAGCGCGATTTTTATGAAATATTAGGTGTCAGTAAGACTGCTGATAGCAAGGAAATTAAGCGAGCCTACCGCAAGCTGGCCATGAAATACCATCCAGACCGTAACTCTGAAGATCCTGATGCTGAAGATAAGTTCAAAGAAGCATCGATGGCTTATGAAGTACTGAGCAACGAAGAAAAACGCTCAGCTTATGACCGTATGGGTCATGCTGCGTTTGAAAACGGCATGGGCGGTGGTGGTTTCGGCGGCGGCGGTGGCAATTTCCAAGATATCTTTGGTGATATCTTTGGTAACTTTGGCGATATCTTTGGTCAGTCGCGTGGCGGCGGTGGACGTTCACGTCGCGGCTCAGACCTGCGTTATGTCATTGAGCTGACGCTAGAAGAAGCGGTACGTGGCTGCAAAAAAGAAATCAGCTTTACGGCTCCTGCGCCTTGTGATACTTGTGATGGTAAGGGCGCCAAAGATGCCTCTGATATTGTCACTTGTCAGACCTGTCATGGTCAAGGTCAAGTACGTATGCAGCAAGGCTTCTTTGCCGTACAGCAAGCGTGCCCACATTGTGGCGGCTCTGGTAAACAGATTAAAAATCCTTGCTCTGACTGTCATGGTAATGGCGTTAAGGACAAATCACGTACGCTTGAAGTGTCTATTCCAGCGGGCGTCGATGATGGTGACCGCGTCCGCCTAGCAGGTGAAGGCGAGGCAGGTGGCGCTGGTGTACAGAACGGCGATTTATACGTCGAAGTACGCGTGAAACCGCATGATGTCTTTACCCGTCAAGGCGCCGACCTCTATATGGATGTGCCTGTTAGTATCACCGATGCGGCACTCGGTAAAGAAGTTGAAATCCCAACCCTAGATGGCAAAGTGAAAATCAAGGTTGCCGAAGGTACGCAAAGTGGTAAATTGTTGCGTGTACGCGGTAAAGGCGTGACGCCAGTACGTACGACTATGAAAGGTGATTTGATTTGCCGTGTGGTTATCGAAACCCCAGTGAACCTAACGCGCGAGCAAAAAGACCTGTTGCGCCAGTTCCAAGATACACTTGATGGCGACAGCAAGCATCAGCAGTCACCACATAAAAAATCATTCTTTAAAAAGATTGGCGATTTATTTGATTGATAGCTAAGCTCGACTGTTGACGTAATTTTAAGGCCTATTGTTTCACGTGAAACAATAGGCCTTTTGGTTGATGCTATAAAAAACCATTTATACATTATATTTGTTAAACTTAACCTCATAAATTTAAAAACCAACCTATCAAAAATAAAATATCTAGGGTAGTTATATGAGTCAGCAAGAAAATAGACAAAGTATTAACGTCGGCGTTATTGGTGCTGGTGGTCGTATGGGGCGTATGCTTATCGAAGCCGTACAGGAAAACCCGCAAACAACACTAAACGCGGCGATTGAACGTCAAGGTTCAAGCCTTGTCGGTGCCGATGCTGGCGAAGTCGCAGCGATTGGTCGTCTAGATGTGCAGATTGTCGATGATTTAAAAGCCGTTATTAATGACATTGATGTGCTGATTGATTTTAGCTTGCCTGATGCGACCGAACAAAATATGCAAATCTGCGCGGCGAATAAGGTTGCGATGGTGATTGGCACCACAGGCTTTAATGAACAGCAAGAGCAGGTGCTGGCAGAAGCAAGTAAGCAAATCGCTATCGTCTATGCCGGTAATTATTCAACAGGCGTCAATCTGTCCTTAAAATTGCTCGGTATGGCGGCGAAAGCCTTTGGCAGTGATGCTGATGTAGAGGTCATCGAAGCCCATCATAAGCATAAAATCGATGCGCCATCGGGTACGGCTTATATGATGGCAGAAGCGGTCGCAGAGGCGCGCGGGCAAAACCTAAAGGACGTTGCCGTTTATGGCCGCGAAGGGCAGACCGGCGAGCGTAAAGCCGGTACGATTGGTATTCATGCGATACGTGGCGGTGAAATCATCGGCGATCATACCGTGATGTTTATTGCAGATGGTGAAGTGGTTGAAATTACCCACCGTGCGCGTGCACGTATGACCTTTGCCGCTGGTGCGGTACGTGCGGCAACTTGGGTTATTAAGCAGGAAGTTGGTCAATATAATATGCAAGATGTTTTAGGATTAAATGACTAGTTTCTAAATGTAGGTTTTAAACCAGAAAGATTTGAATTACTAAGTTTTTTTGCTTGTTGCTTAATGGCTACTTGATATGGCTTTTGATAGCGTTTAACTATTGCTAGAGGTCAGTTATGAATAAGTTTAGTGAAAATCTAATAGCGCGTTTTGGTTGCACAGTGGCTATACTTAACACTATTAAAAATATCAAAACGGCCAAAACCATAAATTATGCGCTCCCGATAGCATTTACCTTAAGTTTGACCGTAGTGCCAATAGTCGTACAAGCTGCTGTTTATCAAACCTATGTGATTCATACCTATGGCGGTGAGTCCTTATTACCAGCCGTTCGTCAGCAGTTAAATGCCAGTCGCGACGGCGGCACGGTGTCGACTTATCAAGATAAGTTAGTATTGCATACCACTGCGGCTAATTATCAAGCCGTACAACAATTACTAAGCCAGATCGATGGTCAACCACAAGCGTTGACCGTTGCAGTACGTGTCGGTAATAATAGTCAATCCCAAGGTAATATCCAGCAAGGTCAGGTCATTATTAGCAATCGCGGTATTCAGGGCACAGGAATGATTAACCAACGTAGCAGTCAGTACCAAGGTAATAATTTATATCAGGTACAAACGTTGTCTGGCAGTGCAGCAAGCATTAGCACAGGCACGCTGTACTCACTAAACCAAACCTATATCGCTAATAGTTATCCAAATTATCCAGCCTATCCGATTTATCATGGCCCGTCCGGACAGATTGTTATTCAGCAGCAAGTATTATTACCAACAACCCAAGGGATTGCCGTTACGCCAAGGCTATTGCCAAATGGGCAAGTAGAAGTAACATTATCCCAAGTTGAAGAACAGCTCGTGCGCGCTAATCCTTCTTATAATCGTTATAGTTATAATAATAACAGTAGCGTGCAAGGGCAAAGATTGCATAGCACCATCATCGTGCCACGCGGGCAATGGGTCAATATTGGACAAATCTCACAAAATAATCAAAGCCAAAGCTCAGGTTATGGCAGTAATCGAGTTATTAGCAGCAATAGTGTGCCTATCTCGCTCTTAGTGCAGTAGTTAGTATTTACTAACGCCACCTCACTGAACATATTAAAATAGACACAAAAAAGCGCGGCACTGTTTATCACAGTACCGCGCTTTTTTATTGACATTGATTGTTTAAAAACTAATCAATATAAATCACTTCTAACGGCGGGAAACCATTGAACTCAACCGACGAATACGAGTTGGTATACGCGCCCGTGGTTAACCAAAAGATTTTATCGCCAATCTCAAGCTCTTCTGGCAACTGATAACCGGCTTCTTCATACATGATATCGGTTGAGTCGCAAGTTGGACCGGCTAATACAACCGTGCCTTCGCTGGTTGACGTTTCCATTTTAGGCGTATAAACAGGGTATTTAATGGCTTCACCCAAAGTCTCGATTAAGCCTTGGAATAAGCCCACATCGGTATAGACCCAGCGCGTCAAATCCGTATCTGATTTACGTGAGATAAGTACCACATCACTGACCAATACACCCGAACCACCAACTAATGAGCGACCGGGTTCTAAAATAATATCAGGCATTTCATCTTCATTATAATCATCGGTCAGATAACGGGTAATCTCTTCCGCGTAGACTTTTACCGGATTGACTTCGCTGATATAGTTCGCTGGAAAGCCGCCACCTAAATTAATCATTTGCAGCTTAATGCCTTCTTCATTTTTCATCCAGTCAAACATATATTTGACCTTGGCAAGCGCATCATCCCAAGCAGCAACGTCTTTTTGCTGGCTGCCGACGTGGAACGAGATGCCATACGGCACTAAGCCTAAATCACGTGCTTGTATCAACAGGTCAATCGCCATATTTGGATGGCAACCAAATTTACGTGATAGCGGCCATTCAGCGGTTTCAGACCCTTGTACTAAGATGCGCACAAATATTCTTGAACCAGGCGCGTGCTTAGCGATATTTTTTAAATCCGCTTCTGAGTCGGTTGCATATAAATCAATACCTTTATCAAAAGCATACTTCACATGCTGCGCTTTTTTAATGGTATTGCCATAAGAGATACGTGATGGCTCAACGCCGCAATCGAGCACACGATCAAGCTCGTAGATTGACGCACAGTCAAAGTTTGAACCAAGCTCAGCAAGCAAGTTAATCACTTCAACCGCAGGGCTTGCCTTCATTGCATAATGAATTTTCGCTTTCGGGAAAAAACCGACCATTTCCGCATATTTGGTTTTAATACGGCTAAGGTCGACGACCAAAAACGGGGTTTCGCGACCTTCGGCAGCTTTGGTGAATTTCTGCCAGCCGGCAGGGTCAAAATATTGGTCAATTTTGATCATGGTCATGGTTGGAAACCTTTAATGAAGACACTAGATGTCAGAGAATAAAAACGTCAGAGAGTAAAAACCAATATCAACGTCATAAGCTTATTATCGTAAGTCTTGTTATTAATAACACTTAACGACCATCGTAATTTATTAACGATATTTCTTAATGATAATAAAATGACAGCAAACACGGCTTAAAAAATGAATAAATTAAGAGCTGGTCGTTTGCGGCTGTTTATCCGCGATTTGTTCACCCTGTTTTTCGCGTATTTTAAGCACTTTACGGACTTTATCACGCGCACGAGTTTGCTTAAGACGCGATAAATAATCGACGAAGATGACCCCATTTAAGTGGTCCATCTCATGTTGAATGCAAACGGCAAGTAAGCCTTCGACTTCTTCATCAATCTTATTGCCATTCTCATCTAAGGCTTCGATACGCACCTTATTAGGACGCTCAACCTTATCATAGACTTCAGGTACCGACAAACAACCCTCTTCGTATGGCTGCTTTTCTTCTACCAATGGCGTGACTTTAGGATTAATAAATACCCTTGGGCTGTCTTTATCTTCAGATAAATCCATCACGATAAGCTGAATATGGCGATCGACTTGGCTTGCTGCCAAACCAATACCTTGGGCATCATACATCGTCTCAATCATATCGGCGATTAAGGTTTTGATTTCAGCCGTGACTTCCTTGACAGGCTTGGCAATCTTGCGCAAGCGCGGGTCGGGATAACTTAAAATAGGGAGTAACGCCATAGGGCTCACCTCAATGATAAAGATAAAATAGGTCTGATATTATAAGATAAATGGGGACAAAAGTAATGCTTATCAATACACGACGCTTTATATCCTTGTTTGATAACATAAGCAAAACTTATGATTAATCGTTAAGACAGAATGTAAAAAATAAAACCCGCGCCATAAAAAAGGTCCTGCATCGAGCAAGACCTTTTCTTTATTATTTCTTTACGATGTAGATTGTTAAATGCTCAATTAAATTGGTAGCTAAGTCAGCTGACATCTAAATTAAAATCCATTTAAATTGAAATACATCAAAACTAAAATAATATTATACGTTGCGCTTACTCATAATCATCTCATAGATAAACAGTAAGATAATCGCACCGATTACTGAGAAGATAAGACCGATAAAGCCGCCATCAGCATTGATACCGATTAAGCCTGCAACGAAACCACCTAGCATCGCGCCAACGATACCCAAAACGATGGTCATAATCCAACCCATAGGGTCGCTACCTGGCTTGATAGCACGTGCCAATAAACCTGCGACCAGACCTACAATAATCATCCAAATAAAGCTCATTTTATTCTCCTAATATGTTGCCATTTATGTTGTCATTTATAATGTGTTACTTATTTATATTGCTTTCTTTTAATGAATTCATTGTAGTCATTCCTGAAACCAAAAAGTAAGCACAAAATGTTATCTGTGTACGGGCTATGTGAGGAAAAAGCCATATTTGCTATTAAGCAGATGAGATAGGTAAACAGTAGGTTACAAAGGTAGTAAAGTCGCTAACAGACTTAATAGTTAGTAGTGCTAATGTACAGCGTTCTAAGAGAGAGGTTTTATTTAATGGAACGCAGTAACATAGGCAAGTTAGGGGGACAAGTTAGGGAAAATTAAGTGATAGAAGTGATAGAAGCGAGGTAGGATTTTTATTGGAGATAATCAGACATAAAAAAAGCGCCGCTCGTTAAACGAACCGCGCTTTTAAAAAGCATTTTCAATGCCTTTTGTTTTTTAACAAAGTCTTATTGGGTGCGTAGAGCTGTCAATAGACGCTGATGAATACCTTCAAAGCCACCGTTTGACATAATCACAATAGCATCACCCGCCTTAGCATGAGTGCTGATATGCTCGATAATAGCATCGACGCTAGAAAGTACCTGTTGGTTACCCATATTTGGATTTACCATATTGGCATTTTCGATGACTTCTCTTAAGCCCCACTCAAGTCCCGTAGGCTCATACCATAACGTATGGTCGGCGAGGGCAGCGGACTCAGCCAAGCTGTCTTGATGGATGCCCATTTTCATGGTGTTGCTGCGCGGCTCAATAATCGCCCAAATCCGTCTGTCTGCCAGTTTCTTTTTTGCACCATCTAAGGTGGTGGTAATGGCGGTCGGATGATGGGCGAAATCATCAAACACCAAGATGTCATTTACATCGCCAATCAGCTCCATACGGCGTTTGATACCGGCAAAGGCTGACAATGCGGCGCAGGCGGTTTTGACATCGACACCAACATTATAAGCGGCGGCGACCGCAACCAAGGCATTATTGACATTATGAATGCCGCTCATTGACCATTCGATGATTCCCGCGGCTTCTTTATCAGCTGCAGAACTGACGCTAAACTTCCCACCATCGGCGCTGATAAGCTCAGCTTGCCAGTCGCTGCTATTTTTTAACGTCTGCTCTTCTGTATTGGTGTTATCTGCCGCTGAATCCAGCACGGCAGTACGCCAAATCGGTGTCCAAACGCCTTTTGCCAAAGTGTCTTCTAAACTGATAGTCGCCGCTGGCATAATGATTTTGCCTGTGCTTGGAATCATGCGCACCATATGATGAAACTGGGTTTGGATGGCGTTTAGGTCGGCGAAAATATCGGCATGATCAAATTCAAGATTGTTTAAAATCGCCGTACGCGGACGATAATGGACGAACTTTGAGCGCTTATCAAAAAACGCTGAATCGTACTCATCGGCTTCGATAACAAAGTAACCCGTTTTTTCTGCGTCATCATTATTTTTTTCAGCGCCCAAGTAGCTGCTGTGGGCAAAGACTTGCTGTAAATGTTCATCAGTGGTATCGACCAATGGCACGCCGCCAATCAAGAACCCTGCATCAATACCTGCATAATGTAGTATCCATGCCAGCATGGTCGTCGTTGTGGTCTTACCATGCGTACCTGCTACCGCGATGACGTGGCGCGATTGCAGCACTTGCTCAGATAAAAATTGTGGGCCTGAGGTGTAGCGCAGGCCGCTATCTAGCATATATTCGATGACATCCATGCCACGTTTCATGGCGTTACCAACCACCACCAAATCAGGCGCTGGTTGCAAATGTTCTACCAGATAGCCTTCGGCAATCGTGACGCCTGCATTTTCAAGTTGGGTAGACATCGGCGGATAAACATTGGCGTCTGAACCCGTGACCGTATGCCCGAGCGCACGCGCCAATAATGCCAGCGAGCCCATAAAAGTACCACAAATACCAAGAATATGAATATGCATAGACGTTCCGTACGAGCTTAAATGAGAAGGGTAAAGGGTTTCGAGTCTTTCTAAAAGTTAGGGTATCTGTCACGATTAATTTTAGAAGGCACTCAAGCTAAGTATCATGAGTAATGGTTCTGTTTTGTATGCTGTTATTTTATATAGCGTTATTTTGTTTGGTTGTATTTCGTATTGATAAATATCAGTGGTCTGCCTAATATTAGCATGGCAACCAAGCAATAAATCATGCCCTCATTGTAAAGTAAACACCAGAAGATGACCAATAAAAAACGCCTAGCAAGTAGGCGTTATGTGCTTATCCATTGACACGTTTATTTGCGCGCCAAGCTATAGTCATCATCAGGATTTTTATCCGCGTCTAACCTAATCAAAAGGTTGTCTTTGATATGGTAGGTTTCGATATTTTTTCTCTCATAAACAATCGTAATCATATCGTCATCTTGGCGATAGACGCCAGATTCTAGCAAAGGCGCGCGCGCAGGTTCTGCGTGATTAAAGATACTGGTTTTTAGTACGGAGCCATCAGAAAACAGGTTTAGGGTAATATCGATATTAGCGCAAGATTCGCATGGCACGATGCCGCCATAATCACCCATTAAGGTTGCCTGTAGCGTGCTTTCGTTATTTGATGCAGAAATCATCGGCGTACGACGAGCATTATCATTTATATTGGCCGCCGCAATAAGCGAGGTGCCTTCTTCGCTATTTGCCTTATCTGCTACCTTGTTAGCACTACTCTTTTGAGACTCATCGTTTGGCACCTCAGCTTGCTGCGGAGCGTTAATCGGCGCACCTTGCGTCGTTTTATTATTGGTAGATGAGGACGCACTGTCACAGCTCATCAGCAACAAACAGACGGGTAACGCCAATAATGGGCGCATACAGCGTCTGATAGCCGTAATAGTAGAGAAGGAAGTAGACCAAAAAGTTATCATAGTATTACCAAAAACAGTTTTTTAAATAGTATGGCCAGACGCTATCAGTATAATAAATGAGCTAAAGCTTTGAGAGAAATCAAAGAAGATAAGAACAACAAGCTTAACGGCAATAGCTAAAGTGTGCGACCTTGACTTCGTTAATTTATGTGAGAAGAGTAAGCGGGTAAATAAATAGTAGCGCGTTCCAGCCCTATAAACACTCGCATTACAACGCTTTCTATATACGATTAAAGCGTTATAAAGCCGTCTCTTATTCCAATAGGGTAAATAAACCCTGCAAAGATATCAAAGTGTAAAAGTGACTAAGGAGGCTCTTTAGGTAAACTCTATAATCATAAGGGCGAATAAATGCCTTTATCAGCTGCAAAATAAGATATAAAAAAAGCGCAAAAAAACCGTCAGCGTGATTAAGCATGACGGTTTTAGTTGGTTATTCATTAAAGCGAAACGGCTTATAAAAGCATGCTAGCGCGTAGGATGAATGATACGCCACAATATAAGCACATGCGTTAATATCAAAATACTAAATAAAATCAAAGATTGCTCAGGGATACTCAGCCCCATAAACGTCCATTCGATAGAAGCACATTCACCAGAACCGGCAAACACTTCTTTTAATACCTGCTGCATAGGGAGGGTATCGAGCCAGTAATCTAAACCTGGGCCACATGACGGTACTTGGTCAGCAGGTAGATGCTGTAGCCAAACATGACGCCCTGCTACTATCGCAGCCCAGCCAATACCTGCCAAGCTACCCAGCCATAGTAGCAAGCGTGTCACCATTGATTTTGGATTAAATACCGCCGCGATGAGCGCAAAGCCGCCCATCACCATCAGCCCAATACGCTGAAAGATACACAGCGGACAAGGCGAAAACCCCATATAACGCTGTAAAAAAAACAGCGCAAAACTCATGCCTATTACGGTCATTATCACTAAAAACACTTGCAGATTACGGTAAGTGGTCAGCTGTCGCATGGGGCGCATACTCTTATAAAGTGCTTATTGATGAAAGGTAAAATTATAAAAATTTAGCGATATTGCTGTAAGAAATCCATAAAATCTTCGGTTTCAGCGGCTTCAAGTTCAGCTTGTTGTAGGATAGATTTTTCGGCAAGTACTTCATATTTGGCTTGCGTGTTTGGACTCAAAGTCTGCTGTAATAACGACTCACGATGCTGCTGCGCTAAAGTAAAGCCAAGCTGCCATAAACTGCCCAAACGCTTACTATCAGAATTAACCTGCGCCGAAATAGTTGACTCAGAGTGTCCTGCTTTACCTTGCATCAAGGCAACTGCTGCCCGATAGTCATTACCACCATAATGTGCATCAAGCAGGGCTGCCAATGGTTGCATCCGGCTTAAATGAGTGAGCATCCAGCTTTCTAGAGTTTGCTCAGCGCCGTTATTAATAATCTGTAAGTTTTCACGGCGACCTTCATTGACCACGCGCTCAAGATTAACAGCCAACGCTTCTTCCTCTGCAGGCAGCAGCTCTGGCGAATCACTCAGCAAGCAATATAGCGCCATCACTTCTAAAAAGCAGGCGCTAGATAAGCGAATACCAATATCGCTATAAGGGTCAAGGTCAATGGCGCGAAACTCAACGTAAGCAATGCCGCGACGCTCAAGCGCTTCGGTTGGGCTCTCGCCACTTTCGGCGATTTGTTTTGGGCGGATAGGGCTATAGTATTCATTTTCTATTTGTAGAATATGATCATTGATTTGAATCGGGTTGCCATCGGCATCATTTAAACCCAGTTTCTCAAAGCTTGCATGCGGGGTTTGAATCGCGCGGCGTAGCCCCTTGATATACTCGGGTAAATTGTTATAGCGGATATCGAGATGTTCTTGCACGCTGTTGGTATAACCAAGCTTGCCCATGCGCAGGCTGGTCGCAGTCGGCTTATAATAGGTCGAATCATTGAGCAGCTCAAGGTCATGCTCAACCCCTGACACAAAGCAAGGGCAAACACTGGGACTGGCGCCCAATAAATACAGCACCAAACTGGTCAGACGTTTAAAGTTACGAATCAATCCCAGATACTTATCGTTTCTAAATTCTGTCAGGGTCAGGTCTTGTGCGGTTGGCGTTTGCGCTTGCCACGCGGCAAATAAATCATCGCCAAACGATAGGTTATAATGTAAACCAGCAATCGTCTGCATACGGCGACCATAACGGATGCCAAGTCCACTACGATATAGCGTTTTCAGCTTACCGGTATTAGAGCTGCCATAATCGGCCAGTGGGATATCTTCATCATTGGACGACAGCATACACGGCATGGATAATGGCCACATCAGCTCACCTTCAGGCATACCTTGATAGACCAATAAATGCAGTTGGCGCAGCATATTTAAGGTTTCTTTTGGCGAGGTCTTGGGGTCAGTGATAAGCTCAAGCAGGCTTTCTGAATAATCCGTGGTGATAAACGGATGGGTAAGTTTGGAGCCAAGCTTAGTCGGATGCGGCGTTTGTGCCAAATAACCATCAGGTTTGACACGCAGCCCTTCTTTTTCGATACCGCGGAGCATACCCGCTAGGTGCTGACTGTCAAACCAGTTTGGAATTTCAAAATCGACAAAGCTGCTCGCAAAATTACTCATAATAGTCATCTGTTGTTATTAGTTATGTTCGGTCGAAACACAGGCGGTTCGACCGCAAAAAGGGGTTAGAGAATCAGGTCAGTTTAGCCCAAAGCGACCCTAAAAACCACGTGCAATTACAAATACAGTAAGCTTTGCCGGTGTTCGATTCGAGCAGTTTTAATGCAAAAACTGGCGATAAAATAGCCGCAAAAACTTAAGATAAAGAGGGTCGGTTGTACTTCTTGGGCTTTACTTTCTCATAGCTTGTATGGTGCGTCATGACCGCTTTATCAATATCAAACTATCTAATATTATCTATTACTCATAAAGCGGTAGACTAAAAAGCACCTAACGATAAGATAGGTGCCTTAATAAAATGAAGAAAAATGATTCAAAAATCATTGATTTAGATAGAAAACGATGAACCACAACCACAAGAAGTGGTGGCATTGGGGTTGGCGACCACAAAGCGCGCACCTTCCAAGCCTTCGGTATAGTCAACCGTAGAGCCTTGTAGATACTGATAGCTCAGCGAATCGACGACTAAGGTCACATCACCATTATCGAAGTTGGCATCGTCTTCGCCTAAGTCGCTGTCAAATCTAAATCCGTAAGAGAAGCCAGAACAGCCGCCGCCGGTCACATAGACGCGTAGCATAAGCTCGCTGTCACCTTCTTCTTCACGCAGACGACGTACTTTTTGTGCAGCACTGTCAGTTAAGCTCAAGGCAGTCGGGTCGACGGGCTGGCTGGCGCTTGGGTTAAATTGGTTGGTTGATTCGTTCATATCTACCTCAGTTGCTAAAATCAAATGATATTGTTTTTTATTGATACGAGGTCGTCTATTTATACAGGATAGGGCGACTGATCCGTAGCGGCTGATACGCATAGGCTACGGTAACATTAATGAGATTGGGTCACTATTTGACATTTAGACATTCATATAGACACTCATAGTTTGGGGTATGCATATTTGGCTTAAGACTTTAGACGCTCATATCGAGCTGTCATGGTGGCATACGCTGAAGCCCATACTAACATGGCTATTAGCACTTAACTGCATGATGTCAATAGTGTTTTACTAGTATAGCATAATTGGGCTAATGATTGATTTGTCAAGGGTAACAACAGCGTTCACGACTAAAAAAGTGATTTAAACTGCAAACTTTTAAATAGCCTACGCCTCATTATCATAACAAGCGGTTTTTAGCAGTATAAAGGTTTGAATTTAAAATACTTATTTAATTGTTTGCCTATGCGGCAAGCGTTTGAAATAATAGCCGCCAGTAAACATGCCAGACGTGTGTTTTTTATTGCCTTAAGTTTTACATTATTGTTGAGATGAAGAAATTATATGATCGAATTTAAAGACGTTGGTGTTCGCCGTGATGGTCGTGAGTTGTTTGCAGGGGCAAGCTTCCAGCTACATCCGGGCCATAAAGTTGGCTTAACGGGCAATAACGGCACAGGCAAATCAACCTTATTTGCCTTATTATTGACGCGTATGGGCACTGGTGATACCGAAGTGACGCTTGATAAAGGCGAAATCAGTATTCCTGATAGCTGGCATGTGGCGCACATGGCGCAGGAAGTGGGCGCCAGTACCCAAACGGCGATTGATTATGTCTTAAGTGGCGATGAGCAGTGGTATGAGATTAATGCGGCGTTAAATGATTTGAGCAGTGTCAGTGACGACCAAATTGGCGTATTGCATCAGCAGTTTGATGAGATTGATGGTTACCGTACCCCGACCAAAGCGGCACAAATCATGGCGGGTCTTGGTTTTAATACCAGCCAGCATGAGCTGCCCGTCGAAGGCTTTTCTGGTGGTTGGCGTATGCGCTTAAACCTTGCCAAAACCTTGATGAGCCGCGCAGATTTAATGCTGCTTGATGAACCAACCAACCATTTGGATTTGGATGCCATTCTTTGGCTTGAAACGTGGATTAACGCTTTTAGCGGTTTGGTTATCGTCATCTCGCATGACCAAGCGTTTTTGGACGCCACCGTCGGGCATATCTTGCACGTCGAGCAGCAAAAAATCACCCTTTATACCGGTAACTATCAGCAGTTTATTCGTACCCGTCATGAGCGCATGGCGCAGCAGCAGCAAGCGTTTGAAAAGCAGCAAGCGACCAAAGCGCATTTGGATGACTTTATTCGTCGTTTCCGTGCCAAGGCCAGTAAAGCCAAGCAAGCACAGAGCCGTATTAAGCAGCTTGAGCGTATGGCGGAGCTGTCACCGATGATGGCGGACAACCCGTTCTCATTCCGCTTTTATGAGCCGGCAAATATGAGCTCGCCATTGATTGAGCTGAGCAATGCCGATATTGGTTATACCGATACCGCGCTACTGCATAATGCCAATATTCAAGTGACGCCGGATACGCGTATTGGCCTGCTTGGGATGAATGGCGCTGGTAAATCGACCTTGATTAAAGCCTTGGTTGGCGAGCTCGGTATTTTATCAGGCAGCTATCGCGTTTCTGATACCCTAAAGCTTGGCTACTTTAACCAGCATCAAATGGATGCTTTGGATGCAGCAGCGACGCCGATGCAAATGCTACGCCGCCTAGCGGGCAAAACTTCTGATGCAGAATTGCGCGCGTTCCTCGGCAGCTTTGACTTTCGCGGTGAGCGTATCGACACGCCAAGCGAGCTGTTTTCTGGTGGCGAGCGTGCACGTTTAACCTTGGCATTAATCGTCTGGCAACGTCCAAACGTGCTTGTACTCGATGAGCCAACCAACCATTTAGACTTACAAATGCGTCAGGCGTTGACCATCGCTTTACAGGGTTTTGAAGGGGCAGTGGTACTGGTATCGCATGACCGCGAGCTGATTGCCAACGTCTGTGACGAGCTGTTTTTGGTCCATGACGGTATAATCGAAGAGTTTGATGGTGATATCAGCGATTACGGTAAGTGGCTTGCCGAAAAGCGTAAGCAAGAAAATACGCCCGATAAAAGCAATAGTAAGAAAAAGAGCAAAAAGGACAATAAGAAGTTTGTTTCACGTGAAACAAACACCAGTTTAGCTAGTAATCAAATTAGTAGTAAAGCTGCTACTGCCCCAGCAAAAGCTGCTCAGCCTGCGCTTAGTAAAGAAGAACAGCGTAAATTGGCCGCTGAGCAACGCAAACTTACCGCGCCTATTCGCCGTGAGATTGAAGACACAGAAAAAGCCTTGGCTAAGATTACGGATAAATTGGCCAGTTTAGAGACCAAGCTTGCTGATACTGGGCTATATGAAGAAAGCCGTAAGGCTGATTTACTGGTGTTACTCAATGAGCAGACGGCGTTACAACAGCAGCATAGCGATAATGAAGAGAAGTTGTTGCTCGCGATGACGACGCTAGAAGAAATGGAAGCGGCTGTTAAATAGGCGGCAGTCAGTTGGCAACTATTAATTATTTTGAAGTAGTAGATTCACTTTAAAAGTACACCCTGCTGGTATGAATTTTCCGTAGCCTCTGGAGTGCAAAGCACACAGCAAGCGAGGAAGATTTATACCAGCAGAATACTATTTCTGCCGTAACTTTTTATTTTAAACTGACTCTATAGGCTATTGAAGAATTATTTAGCGATACAAACCAGTGTTTTAAAATCATCGAGCATAAAAAAGGGAGAGCGTGAGCTCTCCCTTTTTTATTACATTATTCCATACGGTATTTACCATCACCATAAGATAGTATCTTCATGGTGGTGGTACAAAGTTCACAGTTTATTTTACCAGCAGCGGCTTTCGATAAATCCAAAATGCGACCTCTAATAAAAGGTCCTCTATCGGTAATTTTTACGATCACGCTCTGCTTTGTCTTTTTATTGGTCACTTGCACCTTCGTACCAAACGGCAGCGTCTTATGCGCGGCGGTTAGCGAGTTCATATTGAAGATACTGCCACTTGCGGTACGTTTGCCGTGAAACTTACTACCATAGTAACTGGTGTTGCCGGCAAAAACGGTGGTACTGAGCAGCAGCGATAAAGTGATGACTAAAGACTTGATTAAATAAGACATTTAATACCTTTTTTCTATTGATGAGATAGACAGATACTCTTGCCTATGTTATCCATGCCCCTATCAGCTTGAATAATATGGGTATTTTACAATAAGGAGCTTACTTCGTTCTTACGGCTCTGTAAAAAACGCCCCAGTTCAAATATCTCATAATAGAGTAGTAGAAGATGTTTTTATGATCATTATTAAGTCTTGCTACTAATCCTGTAGACCTTGGTATATATGACCAATTCTGTGAAACTTATTTATTAGGCTAAGTGAATAGATAAGCACTACCAGTGCTGATAAAGTGGTTTTTACAACAAAAAAGTTAGTCATAGCGCCTTAGTAAATGTAAAAACTAATTCTGCCTATGTAGTTAGGACTGTCGTAAAGATGCACTATATAAGGGCTAAAGCGTTATATTTAATAATTTTAATATTTAAAAAAGGAAAATGAGATAAAATTGAAAATAATGTAATAAAATCTTGCTATATTCTTACTATTTCTGAAGAAATCACAGTATTTGGCGTTTTGTGAGAATAATCACTTTGTAATTAGTTAACCATCTAGAAGATTGATATAGCTCTTATGTGATATAGCTCTTATGTTTAGGCAGGCGAGCGCAAAGTTTGGCAAGCACATACTTAGCTATGCTATGGTAAATGTGATGGTTTATGAATCAAAAACGATATGCAGATAGACATACAGATAAACATGAAAATAAAGCCATCAAGTTTGGTTTGCGCTAAGCGTGACAAACAAAGTGCTGAGTTATCTCATGTTGCCGCTAAACGAGAAGACTGTCTGTGCTTCCATTGTTTGTACTAAAATGACATTACGGCAACAGCTGTCAAAGAATAATGATGCCAGAATCATAGTGAAAAACGCTAATATAGTGACGAACGCTAATACAGTGACGCATGCTAATAACGATGCTTTAAGCAATGCAGACAACACCAATGCTAGTATCGCTTGGCATCATTACTGGTCAAACTTTGATGATGACAACCGTATGCTAAAAATGAAATATTCATTCATTGCCCCCATATTATGTATTAAATAAATGATCAGTAATAAATACTATAAGAAGGAAAAATAACATGGCAGAGAAAAATTACTATGACATTTTAGGGGTCAAAAAAGACGCCACAGATGCTGAGATTAAAAAGAAATATCGTAAGCTTGTGCGGCAATACCACCCTGATGTCAGCGACGATCCAGACGCTGATAATAAAATCGCGGAAATTAACAACGCTTATGAAACCATTAGAGATAAAGATAAGCGGGCGGAATACGATGCCATGCTCAACAATCCCTTTGCTGGTCAGGGCGGTGCAGGCGGTTTTGGTGGACAGTCTGCTGGCGGCGCACAAGGCGGTTTCCGCTGGGAAGATATCAAAGATCAGTTTGGCGAAGGCCAAGCTTATGGCGATGGCGGTTTTCGCTTCGACGATATTTTCTCCGCTTTTGGCGGCGGTGGCGGCGCGCGCGGACAATCGCAGCAGGGTGGTTTTAGGTCGCAAAATAGCCAAGGTCAAGACCAACATGCAGAGATTACCGTTGATTTGTCCTCGGTCTACAGCGGCGATGACTATAGTATTAAATTAAACGTTCCCGTTCGCCAGCCAAATGGCAGCGTCGATTACGAAAATAAAACCTTGAAAATTAAAATTCCAAAAGGCATTACTGATGGCAAGCAAATTCGTTTAGCAGGGCAAGGTGCGGCCGGTATTGGTGGCGGTAAAAACGGTGATTTGTTTTTAAAGGTAAAAATCCGTCATGCGGATAATATCCGTATCGAAGGCGCTGATGTCTATCAGACGGTCAATGTAGCGCCATGGGAAGCGGCACTGGGCGAAAAATTAACGTCAGTACCCCAGCAGGAACGCTTGGCGTGACGATTCCCAAAAATAGCAAATCAGGTAGCAATTTACGTTTAAGAGGTAAAGGTATTCCTGCTAAGCAAGCGGGCGATTTATATTTAACCTTAAACATCGTCAACCCTGATATCAGCAGCGAGTCCGCTACCAAAGCCTACGAGCAGCTTAAAGAAGCCTTTGCTGAAACCAATATCAGCCGTTAATAAAATCGCATTTAAAAACGCCAAAAGCTACGAAAATAGCAGCAATATAACAAAGCAAACAGCAGAGATGAAGACCATACGATAACGATAAAATAAAGAGCAAACGAGGATAATCGCCATGAAACACTCGCCTGAATTTACCGACATTATCTTGAGCTTAGATGAGCTTGTATCTGCCTGTGGTCAAGAGCGCCAATGGGTCATCGAATTGATTGAAGAAAATATCATCGAATATGATGTGCCAGAGCGTCAGCAATTTACTGGTTATCAATTGACGACTGTGCGCCGTGCCTCACGCCTAAGTCGCGACTTTGAAGCGAGCGTACCGGCAATTGGACTGATACTTGAGCTATTAGATGAGGTGGAACAATTGCGTCAATTTAAACGCCAGCTAGACATGCAGACACCAGTGATTGAAGTAGATGTCGATCATTTAAAATAGTTTTTACAATAACAGTCTAAAGCAGTTATTTAAAATCACTGTTTAAATTAATAAATCACCCAATATTCAACACAAAAAAGGGTCTCTATAATGAGACCCTTTATTATTGCAAGTATCGTTTTAAAAACTAGCGCGCATATTTTGGATCAGCAGCGGCAGTAAATAAAACGTCGGTTGATGAGTTCAAGGCAGTTTCTGCAGAGTCCTGCACCACACCGATGATAAAGCCAAGTGCCACTACTTGCATGGCAATATCGTTTGGAATACTAAATAAGCTTGCTGCTAATGGAATCAAGAGTAATGAGCCACCAGCGACACCTGAGGCGCCGCAAGCACTAATCGTCGCGACCAAACTTAATAATAGCGCTGATGCAAACGATACTTCGATACCAAGCGTATGCGCTGCCGCAAGGGTCAAGACGTTAATCGTGATAGCAGCGCCTGCCATATTGATGGTTGCACCGAGTGGAATGGTGACCGAATAAGTGTCTTCGTGTAGACCCAATTTGCGCGCAAGGTTCATATTGACAGGGATATTGGCCGCTGAACTACGGGTAAAGAATGCGGTAATCCCTGACTCACGTAAGCAGGCAAACACCAACGGATAAGGGTTTTACCTGTTTTAACCAATACAATCAGCGGGTTGACGATTAAAGCAATAAATAGCATACAGCCGACCAATACCATCAAGATATGGGCATAGCCCGCCAACGCGGCAAAGCCTGTCTCAGCAACGGTATTGGCAACCAAGCCTAAAATACCAAAAGGCGCTAGGGCGATGACCCATTTGACCACTTGTGAGATGGCGTCAGAAAAATCGCTGACCACGGTACGCGCGGTATCGCTGGCTTGACGTAGGGCAAAACCAATGATAATTGCCCACGCTAAGATACCAATATAATTGGCTTCAGCGATAGCCTGAACAGGGTTGGCGACCAAATTCATCAGCAAGTTGGTCAATACTTCTTGAAGGTTGGCAGGTGGTACTTGCTCAATGGTGGCATTGACCAATATCAGCTCTGTCGGGAATAAAAAACTTGCCGCAACCGCCGTTAATGCAGCCAAAAAGTGCCGAACATATACATAATAAGCACAGGTTTGACATACACTTCATTGCCGCTACGGTGTTGGCTAATGGCTGCCATGACCAAGATAAATACCAGTATCGGCGCGACCGCTTTTAGCGCCCCGACAAATAGCGTCCCTAATAATCCTAACGCAATACCGATATTTGGTGCCAGCCAGCCAATCAAAACCCCCAGTATTAAACCAATAATAATGAGCGGCACCAGCCCTATACGCTGATACATCGCAATCAATGAACGCATCTATACACCCTCGACTTTGTCAATAAATATAAAATTTATAATAGAACGGAAAAGTAATCGAAGGATGGTAGCATTTTTGCGATAAGCGCCTACCTCTCACCCACGTAGACATGGGGTTATAGGGTAGTGAAAAAGCGTGGCACGGTAGGCAAATAAAGGGCGCTAGCAAGGTGAGAAAATAAAGATAAAAATCAATAAATTAAACTTTAAAGTGCGTGAGCTCATAGCCTAATTGTTGATAACTCTTATACTTATGACGACCTTCTTGCACGCTATTGGCATCAGGTTTTATCAGCTCAAGTACCCGAGTAGGCTGGGCATTATTGGTCGCTGCCATAAAGTCATTAACAGGATGGATGGTGGTATTCAGGACAATACCTTTAAAGTCGGCTGGCATATAGCTGCTCAATAAAACGGGTGCTAACGGTTGACTGTTGATAGGGTTAATAGCCGTATTTTCGCTATGGCTAGTATCAGTATCAGTATCAGCACCAATATTAGAATCTAAAAGCCGCTGATGCGGTATAAAGCTTGTGGCATCATGTGCCCATAGTGCTTCATCAAGCGTCGATAGCAAGGCATCTTGTTTGTCGATAAGAATCAGTAACGACTGGCTGCTTTTATTAAGCGCCGTTTGGGTTAGCTGACAAATAAAGCCCAAGAAATCTTGGGCTTTACTCTCACTTAAAACATAAAAACTAACTTTCATAAACTGGTCTTCATCAATGAATTATTCACAACTGATTAAGCCATGTTTGCGCTGTTTTTGAGGTATTGCATAAACAATGGTACAGGACGACCGGTTGCCGCTTTATCTTTACCTGAATTCCATGCGGTACCAGCGATATCCAAGTGCGCCCATGCTTGACCTTCTTCGACGAAGCGCGATAAGAAGCAAGCAGCAGTCACAGCACCAGCGCCTTTACCACCGATGTTTTGCATATCAGCAATAGGCGAGTCAAGCTGCGCTTGATAGTCGTCATCCATTGGCATATGCCAGATTAAATCGCCCGATAAGTGACTGGCGTTTTCTAATTCAAATAAGACGTCTTCGTCATTACTAAATACCGCTGAGCGTACGTGACCTAAGGCAACCACACAAGCGCCGGTCAACGTTGCCACATCGATAATCGCTTTTGGATTATAGCGTTGTACGTAGCATAAAGTATCGGCTAATACCAAACGACCTTCCGCATCAGTATTTAAGATTTCAACCGATTTGCCGTTCATAGCTTTCACGATATCACCAGGGCGCGTAGCATCACCTGATGGCATGTTTTCCGCACAAGCAAGGGCACCAACGACGTTAATCGGTAGACGCGCTTCACACAAAGCTTTAATCGTACCGAGTACCGATGCTGAACCGCCCATATCAAATTTCATCTCATCCATTGCCGCACCCGGTTTGATTGAGATACCACCTGAATCAAACGTCACGCCCTTACCGACTAAGACGATAGGCGCGTCATCATTGGCAACTTGTACATCGCTATTTGCATCAGCATTTTTAGATGGTTTCTTAGGCAGTTTGGTGGGTAGTTTATCCGCTAAGGCTTTTAGACCGCCTGCGACTTTGGCGCTGTTAGTGATGCCTTTATTAGAGCCCGTGCTAAAGTTTGATTTACCACGGTATTCCATGAGTACCAATTTACCTTCTTTAGCAGAACCTTGCGCAACTGCTAAGAAGCAACCCATGCCTAGCGCCGACATCTCATCTTCACCCAATACGGTGACTTTTAATAGGTCAGGATAGGTTGTGGCCAATTCTTGTGCTTGTTCAGCCATATAAGCGGGGAAGCAGATGTTACCCGGCTCATTGGCGACATCACGGGTTAAGCTTTGACCGGCGAATACTGCTTCAGAAAATGTTAATGCAGCTTCTAATGACTCATCAGCCAATAAATAGATATCGGTTAAAACTGGCGTGGTTTGCTCAGATTTGTATTTATCAAAACGGTAGCTTGCTGCTAGTAAATTCAAAGCAAACTGACCGAAATGATTTTCTTCTAATGCATCACCTAGGGCGACGGTAATAGAATCGACGCGTTTTTGCGTGCTTTGATAAATGGTATTGGCAATTTTTTGCAATACGCTATGACCAAGCTTATCAATATTACCAACACCGACCAATAACAGCTGTACTGGATTTTCTTTCGCCGTTTTTTTATCACCAGCCAAGGCATAATCAGCGACGGTCTCGCAGGCTTTACCATTAAAATGTGATACTTCCATCAACTGCTTAATGCGCGTTTGATAATCGCTTAATGCGGCTTCAGCTAAGATGTTTTTCTTATCATCGATAAGCACCACAAGGCAGGCCGCGTCTTTGCTTTTGGCTTCTTTTTTAAGTATTTTTTGCGTATGCGTCTTTGGTAGGGTTTGGGTTAATTTAATATTCATATAATTATCCTTATTAGAGTTATGAAATTAGCATGATAAAAACGGCAGGTTTTATTTAAATTGCTTATACCTGTTAAATCGTTTGGGCTAATGAGCCATCGCAATAGTGTAGCATATTGCAAGGCGAGTGCGCAGTGAGCAAGGCTTAGGTAATATATTTGCACAATTTTGCGATAATTATTTAAGTAATTGTTTTATGTCTTTATAGAGTAGTAATTTACTCACCAACCAATTCGGCGGTCGTGACTAAAGCGGCAAATCTATCTTGTAATGCGGCCATCGCAGTCTCGTGCATTACTTCTGCGCTTATGGCTTCTTTTTTATCATTCGGCAAGGCGCGAGTGGCACAAGCATCATGGCAGACAAAACTGTCAAAGCCCAAATCAAACGCCGCTCTGACGCTTGAGCTGACACACATATGACTCATAAAACCTGCGAAAATAATTTGCTGCTTTTGCGTGCCTGCTATTAGCGTTTGCAGCTTGGTATCGTAAAAAGCATTAGGATGTTTTTTGACGATGACGGTTTCACCAGTCTTTGGTTGTAATTCAGCGACAATATCGACATTTGATGATAAAGGATCAAAAACTTTATCATGATCGTCGCCGTGATGGGCGATATGGACAATAGGAATGTCTTGCGCGCGGGCTTTATCTAATAACAGACGCGCATTTTTAATGGCGTTAGCACCAGCTTGCCCCAATGGCATCGCCCCATCGACGTATTCGTTTTGATAGTCAATAAAGACGATAGCGCAATTTGACCAATCAAGTGCATCAAATTGACCACCAGCAAGTTCAAGTAAAGTAGCGGGCGTAGAAGTGAGTTTGTTTGTCATTAGTATTCTCCGTTGAGCGTTATAAGTATAAATTTGCAGGTATTCAGTCTAGCAATGAAATCTAAAGATAGGCGAACAAGGATACCAAGGACAAACAAACTTTTCTAAATGACATAAAGTAAAAATATAGGACAAATACTTAATAGAGTTGCTCTGATATTAAGTGAGGCTTATAACTCATATACACTATACGCCTTTTTGGTTTTAGCTATTATCCACTAAATAATCTAGCGTTATAGCAAGATAGAGGCAATGTTTTTCAACACATTTCACAGCCATTTTTGAGCAAAATATGCTAGGATTAACGGTTATCTTTATCGCTACTATTTATAGAGTATCGTCAGTCAGACGGCGATAAATTGTGCGCATACCAACCTTTTTCTAAAGAGTGCCTATTGTGATATTACGCCGCTATATGACTCAACAAGTTGCCTCAACGACCGCCTTGGTCTTGGGGTTTTTAGTGGTGATGATGCTCGGCGGCCGCTTAATCCGTTACTTTGGCATTGCCGCAGAAGGCAATCTGGACATCAGCTTATTATTTACCATCATTGGTTATAACTTGCCTTACTTTTTAGAGCTTATCCTGCCATTGGCATTTTTTATCGCTCTAATGCTGGTATTTGGGCGCTTGTATGTTGACCAAGAAATGGCGGTGATTAATGCCAGCGGTGTGTCGCGCGGTAAACTTGGCCGTTTGATGACGCCGTTGATATTGGCATTATTTGTTGGGGAAGCGGTTTTATCTATTGTTGGTAAACCGTGGGGCGTACGCTCATCTGAGAGTGTTTGGCAACAGCAAGCGTTGACCAGCGCTTTTGATTTAATTCGCCCCAATCAGTTTATCAGCAGCGGTAATTATCATTTGTATGTCGGCAGCTTGAGCGATGATAAAAAGCAATTGCAAGATGTGATATTGATACAATCTGAGCCTAAGCCTAAAGGCAGTGCGGCAAAAAATGCGGCCGTTGATGTTAATAATAATATTGACCCAGAAACTGCTGAGCGACTCAATATCCCAGAGCTGCCAAATGCGCTTATAAGCGATAACAGTATCAGTAAAGATACCATTACCCTCGCTAAACGCGCTCAGCAAGTAGATACCGGCAGTAGCGGCGTCACCCAATTGGATTTATTCCAAGGTCGCCGTTATGAAGTCGGCGCGGGCAGTCTAAAATACAATCAAGTGGGCTTTGATCGCTATCGTATCACCTTGACCGAATCCTCCAAAGAAGTCATCACCGAAGCCAATATCGAAACCCAAGCGATTGGTCCACTATGGCAAGCTGCAACGGGCAGTACAGCAGTGAATAGTGAAAACGCATTACGAGCGGCACAAGGGGAGCTTGGCTATCGCTTGGCCTTGCCTTGGTTGATGATTATTGCACCAATGCTGGCCGTGCCACTGGCGCAAGTACGTCCGCGTCAAGGTCGCTGGTTGCGCTTGTTCCCATCGATTTTATTATTTATCAGCTGTGCATTGGGTATTATTTCTCTCAAAAATGCGGTGAGTAAAGGCAGTGTTAGCGTTTGGGCGTATGCATGGTTGGTATTAGGTTTTATGGCATTGGCGCTCTATATGAATTGGGGCAGCCGCGTCCAACATCGTTTGCGCTTTCGCAAACCAGATGAGCAGTTAACCGTCAGCGAGCATCAAGGCAATATTGACCATAAAAGCAATGGCTCACAAGGAGGACAATCCTAATGAGCGCTTTATTCTCTAAATCATCATCGTCTAATTCATCAGAGCCAAATTCGCCAAGCCATAAGCTAAAACTTGCGCCAAAACCAACCAATCTAAAAGTGCTCAGCCGTTACGTTAAACTAAACGCTTTGCTTGCCATCATCGGCGCGGTTATAGGCTTGTGGGCATTGCAGTTGGTATTCTCTTACTTGTCTGAGCTAGATTCACTAGATGATAACTATACGATGGGCGAGGCGATTAAATATATCTTTTATCGCTCGCCGTACTTCTTAGAGCAATTTATCCCAACGGGCGCATTACTTGGTGCCGTGGTCGGTTTAGGTTTATTGGCCAATAAAAGCGAGCTGGTCGTCATGCGCGCCGCTGGCGTCAGTGTTTATCGTATCGTCGGTTGGGTGTTGCAGCCTGCCTTGATTTTTGTGCTATTGGCATTGGTGATTAATCAGTTTGTCCTACCGCATTCGAATCAGTTGGCGCAAGAGATTAACGATGAAGATAACAGCTCGCTTGTCACCTCGGTACGTGGTTATTGGACGGTACAGCCACGCTTTGAGAGTGCAAAAGACGGCAGTGCCAAGCCAGATGGCAGCGATATTTTGTATATCGATTATGCCGATGTGCAAGGCAACATCGGCGAAGTTAAACGTTGGCATTTGGATAATAATGGCAATCTGCAAACTGCTATTCATGCTGAGGGCGGGAAATATATCGGCCGCGAAGCGATAGATACTAATAGCAGCAAACCAAGCGAGCAATATCGTTACGAGTGGCAGCTGAATAATATGACCAAGCTGATGATTGGTCAGGGCTTTGAGAGTAGCCAAGCTATCGCACCGTTAGATACCTTGAGTTTGCCTTTTGCCCCTGAGTCGGTGTATTTACTCACTCGTAAGGCCGAAGATTTGTCATTGACCCAGCTGTATGAGCATCGTCAATTTATGCGCCAACAAGGCACGCGCTCGTTAAGTCATGAGCTGGCATTTTGGCAAAAGCTGCTGTCACCGTTATCGATTTTATCGCTAGTGATTGTTGCTTGCTCATTCGTCTTTGGCTCACTACGTACGCATAGCTTGGGTTTACGTATTGTCGTGGCATTACTATTCGGCTTGCTGTTTAGTTATGTGCAAGACTTGGTTGGCTTTGTCTCATTGGCGACTGGTTTTTCGCCATTATTAATGGTGCTATTACCGATTATCGCTAGTGCGATATTGGGTGGATATTTACTTAAGCGGCAAATGTAGTTTTAAAAATGTAATTCTAAAAATATCACTTTAAAAATATAGTCCTAAAAATTTAGCCATAAAAAAGCCCGCTAACACATCATCGTATTAGCGGGATTTTCGTTTGCTCAGCTTTTAAGTTGCTTAAGCTTAATCTTTGGTCGCCATGGTAATGGTATAGGTTTTACCTTGTTTGACCTTTTCACTATTGCCAAATACTTCGGTAAACGAGCGCTTCATAAATTGACGCAAGCCATTAATCGTCACCACATAAAAACGCCCACCTTGACGCATGCGCGCATAGGCATCAAGGAAGTATAAATAATGCTGCTCTTTACCTACTTTGGCTGGCAAGTTTGACATCACAAGGCTAAAGTCTTTGTCTTTTGCCACATGATTAAAGCCATTTGATAAATGCACATCGACATTTTTCAGACCATTTTTCTCGCAGTTACGGCGCGCATATTCTACCGCCATAAAGTCTTTATCAATGAGCGTATGCAGACCATTCGGGCATTCACGCGCCGCCGTCATGCCAAGCACGCCATAGCCACAGCCCAAATCGATCGAATCATCATCCGCTTGAAAATCCACATAATCAAGCAGCATCAAGCTGCCATCATCGAGCTTTTGCGGTGAAAAAATACCCCACGTGGTCGCGAAGTCAAACGGTTTGCCCAGCACATCTTGGCGAAAGTTAATATCTTCACGCCAGTGTTCAGCGCTTTTTAAAAGGTCAGCAGGGGGTCTATGGCTCATGGGATTCTCAGATTATTTAATAAATAGAAGGTTAATATACTATGGCAGGTATTGTAACGAGAAAAGGGCAGGTTTGCAGCATCCTATTAATAGAATTGTATGGTGGGAAGTTGTTATTGCAAAAATTGTGATGGGAGTCAATCTTGCTATCCGCTACTATCAGGACTAAACCGCGCCGCAAGGCGACTGTTATATGATTGCGAATATATGATTGCGTCATTTGAAGATGGGTAGGGTGTGGCATGCGCACCTGAATCAAAATGATGTCTAAAATTGGTGCGCGAGGTGCACCCTACATCTTTATCTAACCTCTATTTCCCCAACCGCTTCTTTAATAAATGATCAAATATAAACGGACCAAATGGCAAAAACGAGCCAAGCACACCTGCAGGCATTGCCCATAGCGGCATTTTGATTTTGCTAGTTGCAATCAACAGCATCAAAATATAGGCGATAAACAATGCTCCATGCGCCATACCGATATATTTCACTGCTTCAGGAATACCTAACATGTATTTCAAAGGCATGGCGACACCAAGGAGTAATAAAAAAGACGTGCCTTCTAAGTAACCTATGATGGTAAGGTTTTTGAGTGCAGAATTTTGCCCTTTTGTTAGGGTAGGCAGAGTAGAGGGCTGAGCTTGCAACATTAAATATTCCTATTATGATCATCAAGAATGAATTGAGTTAAAATATTAGGCAATTTGGCAAGATGGTATTTAAGTGTTTTTATAACTAGAGAAAAATATGAACATACTTATGCGAGACGCATTAATAGATTTAAAAAAGCAAGTATTAGACAATTATAATCCTATCAAAGTCTCTGAAAAAGCTATGACAATTTTGCTAAATTATTCAAATGAAATACCGTACAAGTTTCAAAGTGATTTGCATGGCTTAATAGCAATGGATATGGGAGATGAATTTATTTTACCTAAGGAAGAGTGTATTCAAATAATTGATGAGTTGCTTGCTTCATAGACGATTCGTGTAAGGCGAGTTACGTCTTGACTGCACTTTTTTCAAAAGCTTATCAAAACTAACCCACTCTACAATTAAAATTTATAATGCTGCATTCTAACCTCTTGGATGATGCTCCGCATGCAACTTCTGCAATCTTGCCGTCGCCACATGGGTATAAATCTGTGTCGTTGATAAATCACTGTGCCCCAGTAATAATTGCACGCTACGTAAGTCCGCACCATGATTGAGCAAATGAGTCGCGAAAGCATGGCGTAAGGTATGCGGCGATAATTCTTTATCAATGCTGGCAACTTTGGCGTATTTCTTTAATAGATACCAAAAGTTCTGCCGTGTCATATAACCACCTTGCGCGGTTAAAAACACCGCTTGGCAATTACCCGATTTCAAATGCGCAATCAAATCGCCACGGGCATGCGTTAGATAATCTTCTAGCGCCTCTGCTGCATATTCGCCGAGTGGCACCAGTCGGGTCTTATTACCTTTCCCCGTAATTTGTAGCCAACCAGAGTTTAGGTTCACTTGCTCAAGCGATAGGTTAATCAACTCACTGACGCGCAGACCGCACGCATAGAGCACCTCTAACATGGCTTTATCACGTAGACCGAGCGCCGTGCTGCTATCAGGTGCCGCCAATAGGTTATCGACATCGGCCTCGCTCAAATCCTTTGGCAGTGGACGACCTAATTTGGGGCTTTTGATACGCTCGCACGGATTGTCCTCGCGCAGATTACTAGCAATCATCCAAAGGTAGAACTGGCGCAAGCTTGAGAGCATACGTGCTTGCGTGCGCGGCGTTTTGCCTTCCTGAGTAAGGGTAGATAGACAGTGCAGCACGTCATTAGGTTGCCATTTCGTCAGCGCGATAGGATTGGTCAACTCGCAAGAACGTAAATCGCGGACATAAGCATTACGCGTCCGCGTTGCAAGTCCGCGGGCAAGCATCGCTTGACGAAACTCAGTGATATAAGTAGGTTCATCATCAACGGCTAGCGCTTTAGGTTGGCGCTGTTGCACAGCACGGTCGCGGCTCATAAGACGATACTCAATGATTGAATATTAAACACGCTGCAAGCACCATAACGAGGTAACCTCGCTACTCCTCGCCACAAATAGAGGATCGGTATTATCTTGACTGCGACCATGCTTAGGTTTGGTATCGAGACGGTATTTTACTTTCAAACCACTATTAGCAAACCAGCCTAATAATTCCTCACGAGTGCGTAATTGTAAATGCTCAGCCAAATCCGACAGAATCAACCAGACTTCTCCTTGCTTAGCTAAATGAGATTTCGCGCCCTGCAAAAATCCACGCAGCATTGCACTGTTGGCATCATAAACGGCGTACTCTAACGGCGAGCTGGGCTTAGCAGGCAACCAAGGCGGATTACAGACAATTAAATTGGCAAGTGGCGCATCAGTCGGATAAAGGTCTGCTTGCTGTAACTGTACGTTAGCTAGCCCTTGGCGCGTAAAGTTTTCACTGGCGCAGGCCAAAGCACGCGGATTTAAGTCGGTGGCAATTACCTGATTTATACCGCGCTGCGCTAAAATAATAGCCAGCAAGCCAGTGCCCGTACCAATATCATAGGCGACATCATGAATTTTCGGCAATGGTGCATCAAGCAATAGCTGCACATACTCATGGCGAGTTGGCGCAAAAACGCCATAATGCGGGAATATCGATAGACCTAGGCTTTCAATTGGGACGCCTTTTTCGCGCCACTGTGCTGCGCCAAGCGCCCCTTGCAAATCACGAAACGACAGTACACATGACTCTTTCAGCTCGCCAAAAGCAGCTATACAAGCGGCACTCACATCGGGAGCGCGGCGTAACTGGCTGACATAATTGGCATCAAGTTCTAATAGCAAGCGGCTTAAGATACGCGCACGCTGGGCTTGGATTTGGCGCTGCTGATGAAATAAGTTGGGAATGTCTTTGGATAACTCTGAAGATTCAACTGCAGTTTTATTAGACTTAGCAGACTGATTTGCTGCTTTTTTTATTTTACGCTGCTCAGAGCGCTCATTGGTACGCTCAATACGTCGGTTGAGCGCTTGTAGCAATTGCTTGGCATTATGAAAGTCACCGCGCCACAGTAATGAAGTGCCCTCGCAAGCCAAACGGTAAGCCTCATCTGCGGTCGTTTTATCATCAATCAATACAATACGCGCAGGCGGCATATGATTGCTCTCCGACAACCAAAGTGCTTGATGTAAGGTTTCGTTTCCGTCTTTGTTTTCCTGCCACTGCACATACTGCTTTTGGGTTGCTAACACGCTATCTACCTTTAATTTGTGAATGATATGTTTCGTACAAAGCAAAGATATCTTGATGCTATTACTGCTGTTACTTTATTAATGTACTGACGTTCTTAGTGCTCTTAGGTTACTAATGCTCTAGGGTCAATCAAATACATTTAAGCATTCTTTTTCTTGACCAAATACCGATAAAGCGTGGCGCTGATAGGTGCGTTATTATCGTCAGCAACTGTGATTTCATCCGGATCAACATTTAAAGGTACATTTTCAGCAAGGGTTTCTTGCTGCACAAGCTCATGCCCCAAATGACGGCAAAAATTAGGAATATCGCGAGTGGTTGCAGGGTCAGTGGCGAGTATCTCAATCACCGCACCGGCTTCGGCTTTACGAATGATTCGATGCAGCATCATCACTGGCTCAGGGCAAATAAGCCCTTGGGTATCTAGATGATGTTGAATCGTGCTATCAGATATTGAAGTTGTCATAGTCGTCGTTTTAAATTAATAAAAGGTTAAATTTTTTTTGCTATCTATTGCTTAGCATTATTTTCTGTTCAGCTGTTTTACACTTCTTCAGCGATTTCAGTGTCTTCTTCAGTTTCTAAAAAGTTAAAAAAGCGCTTAAAGCTAACTTTGAATAAAAATGCCACCCCAAGCCAACAAGATAGTCCCAACCAAGCAGTATCGGCAAATAAAAGCCCGCCAACCAATATGATCGTCGATACGCCAATACTCATAGCAATCATCGATGGCTGATTTAAGCGATAACGATAAATAACCAACGCATCATAGATAGTAATAGGAATCGTGAGCGCAACCAAGGCATAGGGCAAGTTATAGAAGAGTTGATAAAGCAGCTGATTGTCATGAAAGGCTTTGATACTGGCAATGGTGCCAAAGACCATGAAGGCGAGAATAGCGGCATAAATAAGATAAATCGCTATTTGGTTCGCTCGTTGAGCGCCTTTGATACGCGCAATCGCGAGCGGCGCAAAGCCACGTTGCGACTTGTTTTGCAAAGATTGGTCTGAGACAGTGGTCATATTAATCAGTCATTTATTCGTTTAGATGATATAGCAAAGAGGCGCGGTATGTTAGCAATGGACTTACTGCTATCTTAATCCGCTTTGATCGCGTCGATGGCGATACTGCTACTGGGATCAGCAAAGTAAGTCGACATCAGGATACAGGCGGAGATATCATCAATTGGATCACGCTCGTTTTTAATCCAGCCGTTTTCCCACGCAATTTCGCGTGCTGCCACTGAAGTTAGACGCTCATCGCAAAGACTCACGACTACCGGCAGATGCTGCTCCATAACTCTATGAGCTAAGCGGCGGGCAAATTTGTGCGCCCGCTTGGACAGCATCGAGCTGCTACCATCCATATTCAGTGGCAATCCGACCACCACTTTTGCCACGCCCCAAACCTTGATAATACCGAGCAGATTATCCCAATCAGGCTGACCGTTATTCATCGCCAAGATATCAAAGGCACGCGCAGTCTCGGTAATGGTATTACCTAACGCCATGCCCATCTTTTTGACGCCATAATCGAGTGCCAAAATAAGATGCGGCTTAATCGCTGGTTCGACAGCTGTCGTATCTGTTATAAGCGTGCTATCTACCATAATCAGGGGTGTTTCCTATTTCTGTCTTCATTAAGCAAATGCTGCTAAGTATATAGCACTCAATATATAACGCTAGGCATGACCAATATCGCTGCTTAAATAGTCAAAATTAACGCCAATCTTATCGGCAGCGATTTGCCAACGTTCTTCAAATGGCGTATCAAACAATAAGTTTAAATCAGCAGGGCAGACGAGCCAGTCGCCGTTATTGAGCTCTTGGTCGAGCTGTTTTTTACCCCAACTGGCATGACCTAAGCACAGCTGATAATGGCCAACGCCTTGACCGGCGGCGATACGTTTTAGGATATCTTGACTGGTAGTGATACAGACGTTTTCTGATATTGCAAAAGACGATGCCCATTCTGGCTGCCCCGTATGCAGGACAAAGCCGACTTCTGGGTACATAGGACCACCTTCTAGCGCCACATCTTCCATCACTTGTGGGTCAGTCACTTCAATGTCTAAATCCTCTAACAGTTTGCCCACGCGTGACTGCTCTAATGGCCGATTGACCATCAGACCGAGTGCCCCATGTTTATCGTGACGACAGATATAAATCAGCGCCTGCTCAAACCGTGGGTCTGACAGCTCGGGTGCCGCAATTAAGAAATGATGGGTCAAATTGGCTTTGGACATAGCAAAAAACGCAACCTAATGTAAATGGTAAAATAACAGAGATGACACACCACTATATGGCGATACTGAGTAAAAAATCAACCAAAGCAAATATTTAGCGCTTATTCGACGTTAATGGTGCACCGTAAATGTTTATTTAACATCGGTCAATAAACTACGCGCATGGTCACGGGTGACATCAGTAATGGTCACACCGCCAGACATACGTGCCAGCTCATCGACTTGCGCACTATCGGTCAATATTAATAGCTCGCTTTCGGTTTGTTCATCATGATGTTTTTGTACCAAGATATGTTGATGTGCTTGTGCCGCGACTTGTGCTTGGTGGGTAATGGCAAGCAGTTGCTGCGTTTGCCCAAGCGCGCGTAGTAACTCACCGACCACTTGCGCGGTGCCGCCACTGATACCGACATCCACTTCATCAAAGACCAGCATTGGCTTGGCGGCATTATTATCAGCATTGGTCGCTTGCAATACTTGCATCACCAGTGCCATCCGTGACAGCTCACCGCCCGAGGCGATTTTGTGTAATGGCTGCATCGGCATACCGACGTTGGCGCTAAATAATAAATCAATATCATAGCAGCCTTGCGCACTATATTGGCTCGTATCGGCCTTTTTGGTAAATACAAACTCGCAGCGGGCGTTGGGCAGGGCAAGTGGTTGTAATTGCTTAATCAGCTGCTTACTGACCATTGGCGCCGCTTTTGAGCGCTCTTTATTTAACTGCGTTGCGAGCGTGAGATAATCTTGCCATGCTTGCTCAATTTGCGCCGCCATCGCATCGCTGCTTGGCTGGTTTTCTAATTGTTCTAATTGTGCTTCCCAACCTTTTGCTTCATCGATTAAATCATTTGCTGGCAAGCCATGCTTACGTGACAAACGGTGCCCGAGACTGATTAGGCTATCGAGTGTTTGCAGGCGCTCAGGGTCAGGTAGCTGTTGCTCAGCATAATCCGATAACAAGCCTGTGACCTCAGTAATTTGTTGCTGGGCTAAATGCAATTGTTCGGAAGCCTGCTCAAAGGTTTGACTGACGCCCATTTGGTTATCACAGAGCTTAATCGCTTGACCCAGCAAGGTCATGACATCAGGCTCGTCGCTGTCATTATCGAGCAGATGCAAGCCATGACTTGCCTCTTGCATTAATGCCTCGATATTGGATAACTCTTCGTGCTCCGCTTCAACTTCTGCATAATCAACGGCGAGCAGTGGCTCAATGTCGGCAAGCTGGCTTTGCAACAACTGCATACGGTCTTGGCGCTGGGCTTCGCGGCTAGCGATATCAGCAGCCCGACGTTTAAGCTGCTGATAAGCTTGGTAGCTGCTAGCCGTTTGTTCTGCAAGTGGCGTGATTTGTGCCATCTCGTCCAGCCATTGCACCACAAACTGCGGCTTAAGTAATGCTTGCTGGGCATGTTGACTATGGATATTAACCAGTAAGGCGCCCAAGCTTTTAAGCTCTGCCAAGCTGACGGGCGTGCCATTTAACCACGCTTTTGAGCGCCCTGTATTACTAAGCTGACGACGAATGAGTACTTCAGGTTCTTCTAATGGACGCTCATGTTTAGCAAACCATTCGGCAACGACGTCATTATTTTCTACATCAAACTGGGCATAAATATCGGCGTGCGCAGCCCCGTGTCTGACCATCGCACTGTCGGCGCGTTCGCCTGCACATAAAGATAGCGCATCCAATAATAATGACTTGCCAGCACCCGTCTCACCGGTGATGACATTGAAGCCTTCAGCCACACTCAGCTCATGCTGAGCAATCAATGCAAACTGATGTAAAGTTAATGATACGAGCATCAACGCCTCTCATGGCAGACAATGAACTTCACCAATTATGCTGATAATTCATGTCTAAAATAGGTAAATAAAGGAAATAAATGGCTTTGGTTAATGGTGCTAATGAGATAAAGGGGATTGGCAAATATTATGGTGGCAAAAGACCGTAAATACAAATTTTAAAGGTAATCAAAGTATGGTCATGCATTTAATAATAAAGCAAACTTTCCTAGTCGCTGTAACAAACTTTATAGATATAATGTGGTAGCATAATCTCACATAATGATAAACTCTTACCACCAGATTTTCATACAATCTGTGCTACAAGGTTGGTCTTATATATAATGAAATATAGTATTAGTCATTAAAAAGAGGTTGTTTAACTGTCATTTAGGCAGTGAATTAATCTCTGATTTTTCAATTCGATTTTTCAATTTGGTTTTTTAGTTTGGCAATAATTATTTGATAAGGAAGCCACTATGACAGCGGCGCAATTTACCAATGTAACAGTCAATGCTCAAGCCACGATATCCTACGATGGTCGTTGCTCAAGCCATACCATTATGTTTGAGGACGGTCGCCATAAAACGTTAGGAGTTATTTTGCCTTGCGACAATTTGGTCGAACACTATCACTTTAGCACCAATACCTCCGAACGTATCGAAATCATCAGCGGTGAGTGTGAGGTCAAAATAAACGGTGAAGAAGAATTCAGCTACTACCGTGCAGGACAATCATTCGTGGTCGAAGGCAATAGTGGCTTTAACTTACGCACGGAAGAAATCGTGCAGTATATCTGTCATTTAGAAGGTTAATGCTATTTAAGGTTGCTTCTATTAAAAGATAAAGCTCTTAAAAATTCATACTATCAAAAGTCAATGCGGATAAGGGTGTTAAAAGACTACTTCTGACACCTAAAACGAAGCACTTAAAAAGAGATAAATCTTAAATAAGGTTTGTTTCTTTTTTTTGACGATTTTTTTAATAATAATATTTCGTTTAGCCGTTGATTAGTTGCTACAATTATCGTTATATTTTTCTTCTTTATCGCCGCGCGCGATACCCACTTTATAATCAATAGGCCTATTATGGCAAAACCTAGCTATTTCTATGGTATTCATGCAATTGATGCCTTACTCGAACACCGTCCGCTTGATGGACTCAGCTTATTTGTGCAGCAAGGACGTGAGACTGACAGCCACGTACAAGCGATTATGGCGCAAGCACGTGATAATGGCATTAGTATTCAACCGACGCAAAAAGACAAGCTTACGCAACTGTGCGGCAGTCCGCAGCACCAAGGCGTGGTGCTTAATGCGCGCCCGTTAGGGTTCGCTGACGAAGGCTTGCTCGATACCATTGCTGGACGTGAGCAGTGTTTATTATTGGTGCTTGATCAAATTACCGATGCGCATAACTTTGGTGCGTGTTTACGTACTGCAGTGGCCATGGGCGTTGATGCGGTCATTTGTCCAAAACACCATGCGGCAAGCTTGACGCCAACCGTTGCTAAAGTATCGGTAGGGGCGGCAGAGATGATGCCTATCGTCAGTGTGACCAATTTGGCACGTACGCTAACCAAGATTAAAAACGCTGGTGTATTTGTCTTTGGTACTGCCTTAAATGCAGAGGCTAAGCCAATACATGAGGCAGATTTGACCGGAAAAACCGCTATTATTATGGGATCAGAAGGTGAGGGCATGCGTCGCCTGACAACAGAAAGCTGCGATGAGCTGGTTTATATTCCAATGTCAGGCAACGAGCATGGTAACTTACAGAGTTTAAATGTGAGTGTTGCTACCGGTATGGCGCTCTACGAGATTAATCGGCAGCGAACTTTAGCTGCTGGGCAAGCGTAAGATAGTCTTGGTGTAAAGGCTCAAGCTGTACATATAATGCCGCAAGATCGCTCTCGTTGAGTACCACATCATCTGCATAACGATTACGCTCTTCGCGGCTTAGCTGATTGACCATAATGGCTTTAATCTTTTGTACGCTTTGCTCGTCACGCTGGCTGGCACGCGCAAGTTGGGTGTCCTCGGTGGCATCCATTACCAAAATACGGTGGCATAAATTGGCAAGCCCCGCTTCAGCACCTTCAATGAGCAGCGGCGCTGATAGCACCACGTACGGTGACGTGCTGGCTGCTAGTTGCAGTTTCGCCGCTTCACGTATCGCTGGATGGGTGATTGCTTCAAGCTCAATTAAGGCTTCAGGATGAGTAAAGACATGGGTGCGCACAGCAGCGCGATCCATTTCACCATCGGCCTTTAATACCCAATCACCAAATTTTCTCTTGATTTTGCGTAAAGTGGTACTACCTTTAGCGACAACTTGATGAGCAATCACATCCGCATCAATAATATCAATCCCTTGCTTGGCAAACCAGTCGCTTGCCGCCGACTTGCCGCTGCCGATACCACCGGTTAAACCGATGACCAATGTCTTACTTTTGGCTTGGTGAGGCTGTGGTTGAAAGGAATAAGACGAAGATGAGGCGTAATTTGACATAATAATGACTTATTTAACTGATAAAAGAGGGATGACCGTAATACAGCAATATCCTATTCTAGCAGGTTAAAGACCCTGTTTTTAGAAATTGCGGGTCTACTTGCATAGGATAGATGGCTAAGTATACATCCCTAGGTACCAATTGACGATGTCTGAGCCGTATACTAAAGCGATGATACCGGCAATCGCGATATAAGGACCAAAGGCAAAAGGACGACTTTCCCCTTGTTTTTTCATTAGAATAAGCCCAACGATTGAACCAAGCAGTGACGACAGTAGAATAATTAACGGCAACATCATAGGGCCAAGCCAAGCACCCAACACCGCCAATAATTTAAAGTCACCTTGTCCCATGCCATGTTTTTTAGTGATGAGATAAAAGACTTTAACCACAACCCATAAAGATAAAAATCCGAGTAACAACCCCCAAATGGACTGAGTAGGGGATACAAACCAGCCTTGCGAGTTTACCGCCAAGCCTAATCCTGCTAATGGAAAAGTCAGGCGGTCAGGCAGTAGCTGCGTATCAAAGTCAATACCGGTTAATGCTACCAGCGTCCAGACCAAAATCAGGGCAGATAATCCAGCGGCGCTGACGCCAAACTTGTAAATGACCAAGATAGATAGTAGGGCGGACGCTAGCTCAACAATAGGATAACGCAGTCCAATAGGGGCTTTACAGTCTGAGCAGCGTCCCCGTAATGCAAGCCAACTTATCAAAGGGATATTCTCATACCATTTTATTTTATGGGCGCAATGAGGGCAGCGTGAAGCAGGTGTGCTTAATGTGATAGGCGTATCGGTGGCAACGATATCTGGTAATGGCTGCGTATGTTCACGCGGCATGTCCGCTTGCTCAGCCATAAACTGGCTACACTCTTGACGCCAAGCCGCTACCATCATAAGCGGTAACCGATGAATGACGACATTTAAGAAACTGCCAACACAAAGACCGAGTAGACCAAATACGACTAAAGCAAGAGTCATATTTTCTTGTAATAACTGAATAAATTGCATGAAGTCGTTGTCCTTGTAGTAGATTTTAGCCTACCACTGAGCCCATTTGGAAGATTGGTAAGTACATCGCTATTACTAAGCCGCCGACTAGTACGCCTAGCACTGCCATAATCATAGGTTCCATCAAGCTGGTCAACCCATCAACCGCGTTATCGACTTCATTTTCGTAATAGACCGCTACTTTATCTAGCATCTCTTCTAAGCTACCTGACTCTTCACCGATACCGACCATTTGAATCGCCATACTTGGAAATATATTGGTTGAGCGTATGGCAAACTGTAGTTGCTGACCTGTTGAGACATCATTTTTTATTTGCTGAATGGCATTATAAAACACCACGTTATTTGCTGCTCCAGCGGTAGAATCTAAGGCATCAATAAGCGGTACACCAGCGGCAAAGGTGGTTGATAGCGTACGGGCGAAACGGGCGATAACGGCTTGGTAAGCAATATTACCAAATATTGGCGCTTTTAAAACCGCACGGTCTAAGAAATCACGGAATTTCTTAGACCGTTTTTTGGCCTCTGAAAAGCCAATAATAGCACCGCCAATAACCACGATTAAAATAAACCACCATGCCTGCATCCACTCAGACATATTAACGACCATTTGAGTAAAAGCGGGTAGTTCAGCACCAAAAGACTCGAATAAATCCGAAAATACAGGAACCACTTTAATCAGTAGAATCATAGTAACGATAATGGCAACGACAACAACCGCAATCGGATATTTCATTGCTTTTTTAATTTTGGCTTTTAACAGCTCACTTTTTTCTTTATAGGTCGCAACGCGCTCTAACATGGTCTCAAGTGCACCTGATTGCTCACCAGAATCGACAAGTGAACAGAATAGGTCATCAAAGTAACGCGGATGCTTGCGCAGTGCCGACGCAAAGGTACCACCTGCTTCAATATCAGCTTTGATTTGCAGAACCAAGTCTTTCATGCTTGGATTATCAAGTGAGTCGGCGACAATCTCAAAAGACTGGGTCAGCGGCACACCTGCTTTCATCATGGTGGCCAATTGACGGGCAAAAATGGCAATATCAATAGGTTTGATAGATTTTTTAAAGGTATAGAGTGGCTTTGGCTTTTTCTTGATGCCTTTAACCGTGATACCTTGTTTGCGCAAGGTGGCTTTTGCCAGCTCCAAGCTACGACTGGTCGTTTCGCCTTTCACTTTTTGTCCGCGCCGGTTTACCCCATCATAGACAAAGTCTAACAGCATGTCGGTTTTAGCTTTTGCCATGTTACTACCCTCAAAAATTGTCTAATAGAGATACTGCCAAGCTATAAAAAATTGCCAAGCTATAAAAAGATACCTGATATGTATTTTGAATGTGATATACTTTGTTTTAGCTTAAAAAGCCAGTATATATCTGTTTTATATTTAAGTACATCTGTTAGGTAATATTGCTGGTTTATAAAAATCCATGCTTAAAATTAAAAATAATAGCATTTTTATTTTTAACAATAGTTATTCAGAGGTCACGCGCATCATTTCCTGAATACTGGTCACCCCTTGTAGTACTTTTAAAACGCCAGAGCGGCGTAAGTCTCTAAAGCCGTTTCTTAGCGCCGCATCTTTAATGTCTATCGCGTTACCATCTTCCATAATAATACGGGAGATATCAGGGCTGACTTTCATCACTTCGTAAATACCAACACGCCCTTTATAACCTTCACGGCATTCGTTACAGCCGACTGGTTCATAAATAATATTGTCTGGATTGTCTAAATCAGCATCGGTGAAGCCCAGTTCAAGCAGGCTTTGACGCGGGATATTGATTGGTTTTTTACAGTTTTTACATAAGCGCCGTGCTAACCGTTGAGCAATCACTAAGTTTACTGACGTTGCGATATTAAATGAGGCAACACCCATATTACGTAAACGGGTTAAAGTTTCAGGTGCAGAGTTTGTATGCAGGGTCGACAGCACCATATGTCCCGTTTGTGCCGCTTTAATCGCAATTTCAGCGGTTTCAAGGTCACGAATCTCACCAACCATAACGATATCAGGATCTTGACGTAAGAATGACTTAAGCGCATTGGCAAAGGTCAAACCCACCTTCGGGTTGACGTTGACCTGATTGATACCTTCAAGGTTAATCTCGACCGGATCTTCGGCAGTAGAAATATTGGTCTCGCCGGTATTTAAAATATTAATACCGGTGTAGAGCGACACGGTTTTACCAGAGCCGGTAGGACCGGTGATAAGAAGCATGCCTTGCGGTTTATGTAATGCTTCTAAAAACATCTCTTTTTGATCGGGCTCATAACCCAATGCTTCAATACCAAGCATGGCTGATGAGGGATCCAAGATACGTAAAACCAGTTTTTCGCCAAATAAGGTAGGTAAAGAGTTTACTCGGAAATCGATGGCTTTATCTTTAGATATCTTAAGCTTAATACGGCCATCCTGCGGTATACGGCGCTCGGAGATGTCCATCTGCGACATCACTTTTAAGCGTGCCGCAATCTTACTCGCCAGTTGTACCGGCGGGCTGGCCATTTTTTGCATCACACCATCGACACGGAAGCGCACTCGAAAGGTTTTCTCGTAGGGTTCAAAATGTAAGTCTGATGCGCCCATACGAATGGCGTCAACCAGCATTTTATTGACAAACTTTACAACCGGTGCTTCATCGACACCGTCACTAAGCTTGGTTTCACCTTCGTCTTCTTCGCTTTCATCAAATCCAATATTTAAATCGTTATCAGAAAAGCTATCAAAATGCTGCATGGTATCGGCGTAAAGGTTTTCAATACGCTTTTTTAACTTATCTTCTTCAACGACGACGGTTTCAATAGATAGGCGTGAGTTAAAGGCAATAGCATCGATGGCATCAATACGGGTCGGGTCACTCAATGCCACAAACAAGCGCTGTCCGCGCTTAAAAAGCGGTAAGGCATTAAACTTGCGCACGATTTTTTCATCGACCAAGTCTTTTGGTATGACGTCTGAGCTGAGCGCATCAAGATCAAAAAGAGGATCGCCAAACGCTTGTGACAACATCTGTGCCAACTGATAAGCATTGGCAAGCTTGTGGTCGACCAAATAAGGCACTAGCCCTATTTGCTGTTGTTGTGACTCCGTTTGCGCAGTTTTCATATGCGCTTCGCTCACAATACCTTCACTAATCAATTGCTGTGCTAAACCGCCGTATTTACTGGCTGTAATAGACATTAAGACCTCTCTTTGCTTGATATCAAATAGGCTGAATTTTTTAGACTGAATTTTACCGAAACCACATTATTATAATATTTATAGCGCATTCACTTTGAACTCGCACACAACTATTAGCATACCTAGGGTATCGATTTTATTTTAAACCAACTATATATAGTTAATAACCAACGATCGACCATGACATATATAGTTATGTCTAATAAGCGAGTGCCAATCAGTTGTATCTAACTTGTTGTAATTATTGCTAGTCAATCATACAGATGATTGATTGTCTTGGTTTTATTCATTATAAATATAATGATATCTAAATTTACTGCTGTTAAAAGACTTTATATAGGGTATGAGATTGTTAGTCTATAAGAAATAACCACTTAGAAAAAATATAATGTAAGAGTCGGCAAAACATGAGTTTTGATTCTGACCGCACTATACTATAGCACTTGGGAAATATTTGTTATACTTGCGCGCATATGAGCCATATTGGCAGCAATAGATAAGACAAGGTATATAAGTATGCAAGCTTGGGTAATTGGAAATTGGAAGCAGAATCCAGCAACGAGCCATGACGTCAAGGCGCTACTAGACGACTTATTAACTGCCGTTAGCAGCAAAGAGCAATCTGATATCGCTGCCTGTCAATTAATGGTCGCACCAAGTTTTATTCATTTAACAGCTGTCAGTGAGCGTCTAAAAGGTAGCTCGGTGTTGTGCGCTGCTCAAGATATCAGCGCACATAGTGCAAGCACAGGCGCTTATACTGGCGATTGTTCAGCGCAGCAAGTGGTAGACGCTGGCGCAACATGGACGATATTGGGTCACTCTGAGCGCCGCCAGTACCATCAAGAATCGCATGACTGCTTATTGCAAAAAATGACTCATGCGCTCACGCAAAGTTTAGGCGTGATATTTTGTATTGGCGAAACCCAAGCACAGTACGATGCAAAGCAAACACTGGCCGTCATTGATACGCAATTAGCCGTTATTAAGGACTTGCTTGCCCAGCAACCTGAACTTATTGCAGGTTTACCAGCGCGTTTAATCATCGCGTATGAGCCAGTTTGGGCGATTGGCACTGGCAAAGTACCGACCGTGGCAGAGGTAAGTGCAACGCATCAGCATATTAAGCAAACGCTTGCGAGCTTTAATGCTGCATTAGACAACATGACTGTTTTATATGGTGGTAGTGTCAATGCCGACAATGCCGATAGCTTTGCCGCCGATAGCATGATTGATGGTGCATTAGTCGGCGGTGCATCATTAAAAGCAGAAAGCTTTTTAGCTATTGTTCAGGCCTTTAGCCGTGCTATGGCTTAATAAAATCAAATAAAACAGCCGTTTAATAAATACTGAATAGCTACTTTATTCAAAAAATGTCTTTAGCAGTTGGCAAAAGTGGCTTTAACAGTGCCCTTGCAATCGTGTACAATGCGCCTTATTTATATAATCGCTTTGTTTATACAACTGGTTTGGCAATATTAGATGTCAATTGTTAAACATCACTCATTTTTACTATTAATCCCTACGATTTATTTTTCGTTATCAGTCGTCATTACGCGGCAAAAGAGGCCACCATGTTTACGTTTATATTAGCCCTGCACATTATCGTGGCGATTGCCATGATTGGCTTGATTTTGATACAGCATGGTAAAGGGGCAGATGCTGGGGCTTCTTTTGGGGCTGGCTCATCAGGCACAGTATTTGGCGCCGCAGGGACTGCAAACTTTTTAACGCGTGCGACCGCCGTATTAACGGTGATATTTTTTATCACCAGTATGACGCTTGCCGTGCATGCGCGTAAACAGGCAGAAGACCAGTTCCGTTTAGATGCGCCAGTGTCAGCACCACAAACGCCGCGTCCTTTAACGCAAAATCCTCAGTAGCTGTTTTTGATAGTTGATAGTTGATAGTTAGTATTTATTGACTATCATTAGTGACTGTATATAAGTTAATAATAGCTAATTTTGAATAGAGTGGTTGTTAAGTGGCTTTTGCTGCAGGCAGTACTTGCTATTTTAAGAGGTTAGTTTTACAATGCTTCTCTGTTTTTAGCAGTCTTTAACCTTCGATGCCCTCCTTAAGCATCTGTTATAAAGGGTTAAAGGTGAAAAACAGCACAGTGAGAAAGATGCGATTGTGGTGGAATTGGTAGACACGCCATCTTGAGGGGGTGGTGGCGCAAGCTGTGGGGGTTCAAGTCCCCCCAATCGCACCAAGCTTTATTTGTACGATGTTTTACTTGAACGGTATAAGATTGGAATTATCGTCGACAATACTTAATTTAGTATTTATTTAAAATAAGTGTTGACACTTCTATAAAACCTCCCTATAATACGCGTTCTAGATTGATGCGGGGTGGAGCAGTCTGGTAGCTCGTCGGGCTCATAACCCGAAGGTCGTTGGTTCAAATCCAGCCCCCGCTACCACTTTTTATACTGATGTTTTGTACACTAAATTTGTCAGTAACGATTAGCCCACCATTATGTTTGTGGGTTTTTTTGTATCTGATGGTCGGTGTTATCGCGATATCTATCCTACTTATGCTAAGCTCTATCTCTATAGAGTGCGATGCTATTCGTTACTAACCATCATCTGCCGCGACCGGCGCGATGCTTGGTAAGCATACTATCCTTTATTCCTCACGCTTTTATCGATAGTTCTGCTTTATAAATAATAAAGGCATTGTCTGGTTGAGCTTGATGTTTTTTATGCTCATCCCTATATAAAAGCACGAGTCATAAACGCCTAGCATATAAGGCCACGCATAATAGTGACGTGTTTACGTTTTAAGAATAGAATGATAATCATGGCTGAAGTAATATTCTTGTCTATATAAGACAATGCTTAACAAAGCTTTGATTGATAAAACTCTGATTCATAAGATTTTGATTAATAAAGCGCTTTTAATAAATTTTGAACTTATAAAAGTTCGATGCATAAAATTAAAAACACTTAACTCGCTACGCTCGAGAAGTGAATAGGAAAAGATAAATAGATTATGAAGCTTTCGACAAAAGTTACAGAACTGACCAATATTATTGCTCCTGCAGTTGCTGCTTGTGATGTGGCGCTATGGGGTATTGAATTTGCACCTCAAGGCCGTCGCTCGTTATTACGCATTTATATTGAGGCATTGCCAGAAGAGCAAGCGCAAGATAAACAAGTAACGATTGAGGACTGTGCAGCGGTGAATCATCAAGTGAGCGGTATTCTTGAGGTTCATGATCCGATTGCTGGCGAATATATTTTAGAAGTGTCGTCACCGGGTTTTGACCGTGCGTTCTTCTCAGATGAGCAAATGCATGCCTACGTGGGTCAAACAGTGAGCTTACGTTTGATACAAGCGATTGGCGAAGGCGATAAAAAACGCCGTAAAGCCACCGGTACTTTAGACAGTATCGATGCGACCACGTTAAAACTGACTGCTACCGATGGTGAGCAGTTTGAGATTGCGTTAAGCAATATTGATAAAGCCAACCTGATTTATGAAGATGCTTAGTCTTAAAGACTGGTTTTAAAACAGCTTTTCTTAAAACAGTTTTTCTTAAAATAGCTTCCTTATAAATTGGTATTTTAATCTCCAAGCAGCTTATGGCTGACGGTGAAAATATAGCGTCAACACACTAACGATAAAGTTTAAGTCAATTATAAAACGATAGGACAGGTATAGCATGAGTCGTGAAATCTTAACGGTAGTAGAAACTGTCAGTAATGAAAAGGGCTTAAATCCTGAAGATATCTTTGAAGCAATCGAAGATGCTTTGGTGGTATCCACTAAGAAAAAAGTATATACCGATCAGCCGGAAGTAGAAGTGCGGGTGTCAATCGACCGCGCAACCGGCGATTACGATACTTATCGTTACTGGACAGTGGTTGCGGATGAAGACCATGAGATGCCTGCTTGTCAGCTGGCGATTACGGATCTTGACCAAGATGAATGGTCAATTGGTGATATCAAAGAAGAGCAGATCGAATCAATCGAATTTGGTCGTATTGCTGCCACTCAAGCCAAACAAGTTATCATCCAAAAAATCCGTGAAGCGGAGCGCAATTTAGTAGCAGACGCGTTTGAGCCACGTGTTGGCGAGATGATGTATGGCGAAGTCAAAAAACAGACTCGCGATGGTTATATCATTGATTTAGGTGATAACGCTGAAGGCTATTTATCACGTGATCAGATGCTGCCACGTGAGCAATTACGTGCAAAATCGCGCATCAATGCCATTTTATATCATGTTAACCGTGAAAATCGCGGCGCCCAGTTATTGTTATCACGTACCCATCCTGAAATGCTCTCAGCATTAATGCAAAAAGAAGTGCCTGAGATTGCAGAACAAATTATTGAAATTCGCAACGTTGCTCGCTTGCCGGGTACGCGTGCTAAAATAGCCGTGAAGACCAACGATCATCGTATCGATCCCGTCGGTGCTTGTATCGGTATGCGTGGTACACGTATCCAAGCCGTACAGCAAGAGCTTGATGGCGAGCGTATTGATGTGGTGGTATGGTCGGATGATCCCGCCCAATTTATCATCAGCGCTTTAGAGCCAGCTGACGTTAGCAGTATCATCTTAGATGAAGACACTAAAACTGCAGATATTATCTTTAGCACCAATGATCAGTTGGCACGCGCGATTGGCTCACAGGGTCAAAACGTTCGTCTGGCTTCTGAATTAACCGGCTATAAGCTTAATATGATGCTAGAAGAAGAGTATCAGCAGCGTCAAGCAAACGAATCGAAAGCCTTTATTGAATTATTTTATGAGCGCCTAGAAGTCGATAAAGACTTAGCACAAGCGCTTGTCGATATCGGTTTTACCAGTATTGAAGAAGTCGCTTATGTACCTGTCGAAACTTTCTATGATATTGAAGGGTTAGACGACGAAGCGATTGACATGATTCAAGAGCGTGCGAAAGAAGTTGTCATCGCCGATGAATTGGTCAAACAACAGAACATGAAAGAGCCAAGTCAAGAACTACAAGATCTTGAAGGAATGACGGTCAGTTGGGCTTATAAAATGGCGCAAAAAGACATCATTACCGTGGATGACTTGGCAGAACAAGCCGTCTTCGATTTAGAAGATATCGAAGGTTTAGACTCTGAAACCGCAGGAAAACTCATCATGAAAGCTCGGGAATCTTGGTTCAATGAATAAGCGGTAACTGCATATCGCTGTCTTTTAGTGATATGCTATCGATAATAAGGGCTGGTGCGACGTAAGATAGTTAAATTCAATACACACCAGCCTTAACCCAATCATTTGTAGCCAACAACTGAATTGAACATATAGCAAATAATAGACAGTAGGTGATAATAAATGGCAGATAAGACCGTCAAAGAACTGGCAGATATGGTAGGCAAAACCGCAAGTGCTGTACAACAGCAACTGGTAGACGCTGGACTGCCTGCTCGCGCAGAGGGTGACCTAGTCACCGAGCTTGAGCAAGAGAAGTTGGTGACGTATTTAAAGCAAAGTCATGGTCAGCAAGAAAAGCGTCGTATTAGTCTTAAATCTAAAACGACTAGCACCGCGCGCGTGACTGGCTCTTCAGGTAAATCTAAGAGCGTCAATGTGGAAGTGCGTAAAAAGAAAGTATTCGAAAAACCTGACCCAGAAAAAATGGCTGAAGAGTTGGCTGCTCGCGAGCAAGCAATGATTGAGGCACAAGAGCGTGCTACTAAAGACGCTGAAGAACGTGCGGCTACTAAGAAAAAAGCTGAAGAACGTCAAGCAGCGACCTTAGCAGCGATGCGTGCAAGCTTGGGCTCTAGCAAAAAGTCAGACGATAAGAACGACGATATCTCAACCTCAGTGGTTGTGAAAAAGGGTGGTAAAACGGCGGTAGAAGTTAAGCCAAAAGACCAACCGAAGAAAAAAGTTGCAGCGACGAAACCAAAAGTCGAAACGGCTGTTGAGCGTAAAGCTCGCGAAGCGCGTGAGAAAGAAGAAGCACGTCTACGTGAAATCGAAACCGAAACACGCCGCGCGCAAGCCGAAGAAGCTCAAAAGCGTACGCTTGAGCAAATGCGCAAAATGGCTGGTAAATATACCGATCAGCCTGCTACTGAAGTTCGTAAAGATGAGCCATTAGCAGAAGGTTTGGTCGGTGACGCTTTAGAAGAGTCATTCGAAAAAGAACGTCGTGAAATCAAACGCGGTACCAGTAGTACTAGTGCCCGTGGTCGTGGTCGTCGTAAGAACCAAGATGAGCGTGAAATTAAAAACCGCAAAAACGGTTTACGTTCAACGCAAGCCTCACAGCATAAGTTTGAAAAGCCACTCGATAAAATCATTTATGATGTCGAAATCAGTGAACACATTACTGTTTCTGATTTGGCGCAGCGTATGGCGGTTAAAGCTCGCGAAGTGACCAAATTACTCATGAAAATGGGTGAAATTGCTCGCGAAGAAGATACCATTGATCAAGCGACAGCCAGTCTGATCGTTGAAGAAATGGGTCACAACCCAGTACCAGTTAGTGATACTAAAGTTGAAGACGATCTACAAGATGCAGTTGATGAGCGCAGCAGTAACGTGCAAACGCGTCCACCAGTTGTTACTATTATGGGTCACGTTGACCATGGTAAAACTTCACTATTAGATAAAATCCGTGAAACTAAGGTTGCAACTGGCGAAGCCGGTGGCATTACCCAGCATATCGGTGCTTATCATGTGAAAACTGGTCGCGGTGTTATTACCTTCCTTGATACCCCGGGTCACGCAGCCTTTAGTGCCATGCGTTCACGCGGTGCACAAGCGACGGATATCGTTGTAGTTGTGGTCGCTGCTGATGATGGCATGATGCCACAAACGGAAGAAGCGATTGATCATGCGCGCGCTGCTGGTACACCTATCATTGTTGCTATCAACAAGATGGATAAGCCAAGTGCCGATCCTGATCGCGTCCTTAATGAATTGACTGCTAAAGAAGTGGTTTCAGAAGAGTGGGGCGGCGATACTCCAATGGCTCGTATCTCAGCCAAAACAGGTGATGGTATTGATGAGCTATTAGAGCTTATTAGCCTACAAGCTGAACTGATGGAGCTAGAAGCGCCGTTAGATGGTGCTGCTCAAGGTGTGGTTATTGAGTCAAGACTTGAAAAAGGTCGCGGTCCGGTTGTTAGTGTCCTTGTCAAAAAAGGTACCTTGAAACAAGGCGACTTAGTATTAGCAGGCGAGCATTACGGTAAAGTTCGTGCGATGACCGATGAACATGGCAAGCGTATTCAATCAGCAGGTCCTTCTATTCCAGTAGAAATCTTAGGATTGCCTGAAACGCCAGCCGCTGGTAGCGAATTCTTAGTCTTAACCGACGAGAAAAAAGCCCGTGAAGTGGCTGACTTTAGAACCAATCGTGAGCGTGAGCGTCAGCTTGAGCGTCAGAACGCCATGCGTCTAGAGAGCATGTTCGATCAGATGGAACAAGGCGATGTGTCATTCTTGAATATCGTACTAAAAACTGATGTTCGTGGTTCGCTTGAAGCCTTACTTGCTGCATTAAATGAGCTATCAACTGATGAAGTTAAAGTCAGAGTCATTAGCTCAGGGGTTGGTCCAATCTCTGAGTCTGATGTGACATTAGCAGAATCTAGTGAAGCGGTATTGTTAGGTTTCAACGTCCGTGCAGATGCAACCGCCCGCCGTAAAGCTGACGCTGCTAAAATGGATATCCGCTATTATAGTGTTATCTATGGCTTGATTGATGATGTTAAAGCAGCGATGAGCGGTATGCTTGCACCTGAACATCGTGAGAAAATCTTGGGTGTTGCAGACGTTCGTGAAGTGTTCCGCTCTAGTAAATTTGGTGCAGCTGCTGGTTGTATGGTGGTTGAAGGTACTATTTATCGCAACAAACCTATCCGCGTATTGCGTGATGACCAAGTTATCTTTACTGGTCAATTGCAATCATTACGTCGCTATAAAGAAGACGTCAATGAAGTACGTACCGGTATGGAATGTGGTCTGGCCGTTCGTGGTTATGACGTCGAAGCTGGCGATAAAATCGAAGTCTTTGAAATCCAAGAGTTCGAACGTACAATCTAAATTGGTTGCATGATAATAAAGTTATCCAATTGTTCTATGATTTAAATAATAGAGTCAATTGGATAGCTTGTTACTATTCAGCTGTACTTAGGCCTAACAGGTACACCCTGCTAGGCCTTTTTTATCAAAAACTGCGTCTTTTTATAACAGTTTATTAGCTATAAAGACCTGTGTTTTTGAACGATATTTTTTAATAAAAAGTCGTATTTTAATCAATAAAAATAAGTCGTATGACCAACAGGGTAATAACATGAACCAACGTTTACAACGCCTAGCAGATCAGATTCAGCGTGAGCTTGCTGTCCTTATCCGTGATGCCGTCAATGACCCGCGTTTGACGGGTTTTGTCACTATCTCTAGTGTTAAAGTCAGCCCAGACTTGGGCTACGCTGATATTTATGTCACCATTATGGAGCCTGAGCTCAACGATGCTATGACTAAATCTAACCATGAAGACAGTATTAAAGTCCTTAATAAAGCTGCTGGCTTTTTGCGTACTGAGCTCAGCCACAGTCTAAAAACTCGCACTACGCCGCGCCTACGTTTCCATTATGATGAAGTCACTGCTCGTGGTAACTATATGATGGACTTGATTAGTAAAGCCGTCATTAAAACTGAGCAAAATGAATCTGATGAGCAAGAAATACAAGAGTAAAAGCCATTATGTCGATAGCTGCTACCAAGAACAATAAGATGCCTGATAAGATAAAAGTCAATGGCGTGATTTTAGTGGATAAACCTCAAGGTATGACCTCACAGCAAGTGGTGTCAAAGGTAAAATACCTGTTTAAGTCGCCCAATCATGACAGTAAAAAAGCCGGTCATACGGGGACGCTTGATCCGATGGCAACCGGTTTATTACCTATTTGTCTAGGTGAAGCCACTAAGTTTAGTCACTACCAACTTGCTGCCGATAAATCTTATCAAGCAACCATTCTATTGGGTAGCCAGACAGATACGGGTGATGCCGACGGGCAGATTGTCGCTCAAGAAGTCATTCCATCATTTGATGCAGCGAGGTTAGAAGAGGTTGCGCAGCAGTTTTTGGGTGCTCAGCAGCAGATTCCACCGATGTATTCGGCGTTAAAAAAAGATGGCAAGAAGCTATATGAGTACGCACGCGCGGGTATCGAGATTGATCGCCCACCACGAGATATTGTTATCAAAGCAATCGACTTAACAGAGATAGACGCTAAGCAACTCCAGTTAACGGTCACTTGTTCTAAAGGTACATACGTGCGCGTATTAGCAGAAGATATTGCCAAAGTGCTAGGCACATTAGGGCATCTGACCGCTCTACGACGTGTCCAAGTCGGCGACTTTCATATTGACGCTGCGATTGCTTTGGCGGATTTAGAAACGTTGGCTTTGGATGGACGTCAGGCGCATTTATTGCCCGTGGATGCCTGCATCAACCTTGAGGCTGAGCTTGCATTGACCGCTGAACAGTGCGCCCGTGTACAAATGGGTCAGCGCCTAAATGTTATCGAGCAGCTAACCGACGATTTACGAAGCTATATTTCAGCTACCGTCGAGCAACAGCATAGCCATGATGAGAATAGCGTTACTCAAAAAAATGGCGATGATGATAAAGGTAGTGATAGTGAGGCTTTGTTGCCTTATGAAATACCGGTAGATATCCGTCTAGTAAATGAGCAAGGGCAGTTTATTGGCCTAGGCGCGGTAAGTTTAAACGGTCGACTACAACCTAAAAAGCTGATTCAGTTATGATGTAGCTTTTCAAAGCAGCTTAACTGAAACTAGGTAAAGCTTACTAAGAGTTTACACTAATCACATATCGTCACATTTAATTGCAGGTTTCGCCTATAGTGAAACCTGCTTTTTTTGTACCTTAGTTAAGTCAGCTAAGGAAAGCACGACAAGGATATAAAAATAATAGGATGATAAGAATAATTAAAATCATTATTTATTGAAATATAATTATAAAAAGCTGTCTCTATAAAAATAAAAAGACATTAACTAATATAAATCTTAGATTTTAAATTAAAGACAATAATTAAAGATGCATATAAAAAGTAATAAAATTAACGAATCAACGTACGAATTAAAGCATAACGTATGAATTAAAGCATAAGGATTATTATGAAAACCATTGCCTTTTTATTACACAATAACTTCGAACAAGCTGAATACGAAGAGGTAAATAACCAGTTAAAAGAAAAAGGCTATAAAACCCTTTTAATTACCACCAATAAAGACAAACAAGTCCAAGCGATGCAGCAGGATGTTAATAAAGGCGCTACCTTTACGGCTGATATATTTGCTAAAGACGCCGAAGTTGCTGATTATGATGCGTTAGTGTTGCCAGGTGGGACGGTCAATGCCGATACCATACGCGGCAATAAAGAAGCACATACCATTATCAATGCCATCAACGAGGCTGGTAAGCCCCTAGCGGTAATCTGCCATGCACCTTGGGCGCTGATTAATACTGGTATAGCTAAAGGTAAAACGCTGACCGCCTATCATACATTACAGCTAGATTTAGAAAACGCTGGTGCAACTTTCGTAGATAAAAGCGTGCAAGTAGACGGTAATCTGATTACTTCACGTAATCCAGACGATATCACAGACTTCGTTGCCGCTATTGATAAGGCATTATCTTAGTCACGAGATTTAGCAGCTAGCAGTCAGTGAAATAGCAAGTCATTGCGTCACAGTAAATGCTGCAAATATAAATTAATTTCTATCATCAATGACAATCATAAAAAGGAAGCTATTATGTCAAACTCTAACCCAAACGATACCAAATTTGAGCAACAACGTTCTGAATCAGCAAAAGCGGCATTAAAAGGTCAAACTGAAGATAATCATACCGAAGATTCAGAAGCCGCTGCCGAGCGTATTGCCGATAATTTAAAAGATGCTAAAGAAGAAAAATAGTTAATTTGCCAATGCTTTATCGTTAGCAAAGGGCTATTACTTTAGTCGCTATATTAGTAACCGTAAATATTAATAACCGTAAATGCTTAGTAAATACAAAGAATAATTATAATTAGGAGTTACTATGACTGATTCAGAAAAACATTTAGATGCACAAGAGCAGAAAATTAAACAGCAGGCGGAAGATATCAATCCTAGTGAGAGTACTAGTCCTGATAGCCTAGCAGAAGCAACGACAGCGCCGCTTGATGACGATGCCCTTGGTGGTACTGCCACGCAAGATGACGTTAAAAATTAAGCTATTATAAGTTTATAGCTATCACTGCTAGCCTCTGCATCTTTAAAAGTTAAACTATAAATCTTCTATAAAAAACTGCTGCTAGTTCAGCAGTTTTTTGTTATAATCGCTGTCATATTTAAATATCGTTTTAGATAGAGCTTATCTTTGCTTGGACGCAAGTCTAAGTTAACGGATGTTTTATCTTACTCTAAGCCGTATTTAAATAAACGTTATCATTGATAAGTTTGTCGTACACTAGGTCAACTCTAGTAATGCAGGGTTGTCCTGAATGACGGTCAAACTATTTTATTTATTATTCTATTGCACCTTGATGCTTAAATGTTAAGTACATCTTGGCGCTTACAGCATTGCCGGAGAGATTTATGCTAACTAATACCGATCGCGAACAAATCATTGCTCAGTACCAACGTGGCGAAAACGACACAGGCTCACCAGAAGTTCAAGTAGCTTTGTTAAGTGCGCGTATTAATGACTTACAAAACCATTTTAAAGCACACAAAGCTGACCATCATAGCCGTCGCGGTCTTATCCGTATGGTTAACACGCGTCGTAAACTACTTGACTACCTAAAAGGTAAAGATCTTGGTCGCTATACCACCCTTATTAGCCAATTAGGTCTACGTCGTTAATTTGGCGACAATAGTACGAGTGGTCGCTAATATAGAATATGCCAGAATGTGGCAAGATTTTAGATTTTTTGCCAAACCATTTGGAACTTGCTTGTTGAACTCGATAAAATAGATTTTTTCTAAAGACGGTGTGGAATAGTTTCACGCCGTTTTTTTATGCTTATTAGGATGGTGCATTGGCTTGTGCGCTGGGCTTAAATACTAAAAGCGTATGCCATACGATGATTGCAGCGTAAAAATGATTTATGAGCAGCTATTGAGTGGTCATTATGAGTAAACAGACGGTTTTGTATTTCATTGGTCAATGGTTATAAATCACTGTAAAATAATGCCTTGTGCGTTTTAGAGACATACTGGCACGCAAATATTTGTATAGCTTACCATTAGCTGATGACTGTTTAGACGGCATGGAAGACACTGTAAGTATTTTACTAAAGATACGCAGCAAACAGTGCCGTATCGGATGCTAAGGTATTTTGATTTGGTAACCCCTTTAATTGTAAGTATAAAAAACCAGAATTAAATAAGACCAGATTGGCACAAGACCGAATGTAAACAAGCAACATATCAGAAGTACGTGCTCTATTTTAAATAAATTGCAGATGCATCAGATATATAGATGATGAAACCCGCGCTAATTGACGCAGTTTTTAACTGAATCACTGCCAGTTAGTAGCTAAATTAGCGGCTACATCCAAAGAATTTTAAATGACAGATATCAGCTTGTTATAGCGCTGATATCACTTTCGTCAGTCAATATTAGGAAAATTATATGACAATGTTTAATACCATTAAGCGTGAATTCCAATACGGCGACCAGCAGGTCGTTATCGAAACGGGCCGTATCGCTCGTCAAGCAAACTCTATTTTAGTCCACATGGGCGGCGTGTCTGTACTAGTAGCAGCCGTGGTAAAGTCTGATGCTAAAGAAGGTCAAAACTTCTTTCCATTGACCGTCAACTATCAAGAAAAAATGTATGCAGCCGGTAAAATCCCTGGTGCTTATGGCAAACGTGAAGGCCGTGCCAGCGAAGCTGAAACGCTAACCTCGCGCCTGATTGACCGTCCGATTCGTCCATTGTTCCCTGAAGGCTATGTGAACGAGATTCAAATCACGGCAACGGTTGTTTCATCAGACAAGAGCCAGTCTGCAGATATTGCTGCGCTAATTGGTGCTTCAGCAGCACTCGCTATCTCTGATGCGCCCTTTAATGGTCCTGTGGCTGCTGCCCGTGTTGGCTTTATTAATGGTGAATACGTTCTTAACCCAACGCTTGAGCAGCTTAAAGAGAGCGACCTTGACTTAGTGGTTGCTGGTACTAAATCTGCCGTTTTGATGGTTGAATCAGAAGCAAAAGAGTTGTCTGAAGACCAAATGCTAGGGGCGGTTTTATACGGTCATCAGCAACAACAAATCGTTATCGATAACATTGCGTCAATGGCCGCAGAAATTGGTACTGCTAAGCAAGAGTATACTGTACCTGTTCGCGATCAAGCGTTAGAGACCAGCATGAAAGCGCAGTTTGGTGAGCAAGTTGCTGACGCTTATACCATCACCGATAAGCAAGAACGCTACACCAAGCTTGATGAAATCAAACAAGCCATTATCGATGCATTGGCGGGTGATACGGAAGCAGAAACTTATAATGATACTGTTTCTGAGCTAAAAGAGATTTACAATGACCTAAAATACCGCACTGTTCGTGACAATATCTTGTCAGGTAAGCCACGTATTGATGGCCGTGATCTTGAGACCGTTCGTGCTCTAGATGTCCAAGTAGGCGTATTACCATTTACCCATGGTTCAGCACTATTTACCCGCGGTGAAACGCAAGCATTAGTGACTACTACGCTTGGTAACACGCGTGATGTAAACATGATTGATTCATTGGCTGGTACGATTCGTGACCATTTCATGTTGCATTATAACTTCCCACATTTCTCAGTCGGTGAAACCGGTCGTGAAGGCATTCCAAAACGTCGTGAAATCGGTCATGGTCGCCTAGCGCGCCGCGGTGTTGAAGCGATGCTTCCAGATAGCGAACGCTTCCCGTATGTGATTCGTGTGGTATCAGAAATCACTGAATCAAACGGTTCATCTTCAATGGCTTCGGTTTGCGGCGCAAGCTTGGCATTGATGGACGCTGGCGTACCATTAAAAGCACCGGTTGCTGGTATCGCGATGGGTCTGGTTAAAGAAGGCGAGCGCTTTGCGGTATTGTCTGACATCCTAGGTGATGAAGATCATCTTGGTGACATGGACTTTAAAGTAGCGGGTTCAAAAGACGGTATAACAGCACTACAGATGGATATCAAAATCGAAGGTATTACCGCCGATATCATGGAGCAAGCGCTTAAGCAAGCCCATGCTGGCCGTATCCATATCTTAGATGCGATGAACAAAGTATTGCCTGCAAGCCGTACTGAAATCAACGCCCATGCGCCTAACTATGCGGTTATCGAAATCAACCCTGACAAGATCCGTGATATCATCGGTAAAGGCGGCGCAACGATTCGTCAGTTAACCGAAGAAACTGGCGCGGTTATCGATATCGATGACGCTGGTACGATTCGTATCTTTGGTGAAAACAAAGCAGCAACCAAAGCGGCTATCGGTAAAATCGAAGCAATCACCGCAGAAGTGGAAGTTGGTAAAACTTATGAAGGTACGGTTGCTCGTATCGTCGACTTCGGCGCATTCGTTAACGTACTGCCAAACACTGACGGCCTCGTGCATATCTCGCAAATCGCAGACGAGCGCGTAGAAAACGTATCTGACTATCTAAAAGAAGGTCAAATCGTTAAAGTATTGGTACAAGACGTTGATAACCGTGGTCGTATCAAACTGACTATGAAAGGTATCGAGCAAAGCTAATCCTCGATATTTGACGTAACTTAACCTAGTTAAATCTAAAAAACCGCTTTGGTTGCTGATAATTAGCAATCAAGGCGGTTTTTTTATGCGCTCAAAAAATAATGACAATGAGAGAATAATCTATATGTTGATGTCTTTAGGAAGGTGAATATCGATGCGCAAATTGGGTAAATCTTGTAGATGATGGGCGACAAGGGGCAGGATATCGCTATGCCAATCTGGAGCAATTGATCTTGCTAATTCGGCGTTGTCAATATCATTATTTTGAGCAGAACCGTTTTGCGCATGACTAGAGATAAGCGGACGCGCTAATAGGGCAACCCTACGAATCCCTTGATAACGTATTAAAGGTATCAGCTGCTGTTGCAAATCGACTAAAGCTGCGGTCAGCCAACGAGTTCTGCTTGGATGATAGGGGTGGTCTGATATAACAAGATTGGCAATATGGCTAGGTTGGTTGCCATTACTGCTGACGCCAAGTCCCGCTTGCTCGCGTGAGCGTTTATGCATTAAACAACTACCGACCATTAGGCTACCATCACGGCAAGCCCGATAGTAGCGTTGGTAATTGTCTGGATATAGGTTTTTGCTTCGTGTAAGGATAGGGTCTAAAAGGATACCAGCGTTATTCACAGGCAGTATCAGCAACTGAGCGCTGCTATTTAAAATAGGGGCATGGGTAGGTTGTAGATGTGCCATTTATTAGCCCCTTTATAAAAATGTTATTATTTTGCGCTGGTTTTAGCCCCTTCAGCGGCTTCTAACTGAGCAATTTGTTCCTCGAGCAAGGCGATTTGCTCAGCCTTCATCTCTGTCAGCTGTTTATTCATTGTCAATTGCTCAGCCGCTAGCTTTTCTTGTTCTGCTAAGCGTTTACGCTCGTCCGCTAAGCGATCAATTTCTTCTTTCGCTAAGCTATCTGTTTCTGGTAAAGGCGCGTTTAAGATAGCGTCGGGATCAGGGGTCTGACTATCTGTGCTAGCAGCATCGGTATCTGAAATCGACGCACTTGTATCTAACGCGTTATTATCTAAGGACGTAGTATCTGATTGCGCAGCGCTATTTTGCTCGGTAGGCGTTGGCGTGCTTTCGATAGGCGAGGTATTAGTGTCAGGCGAACTATTTTTCCAAACCAAATAACCAATTAATAGTGCTGCCAAGATAATGATTGGCAACCATTTTTTTCGTGATTTATTAGGTTGTTTTTTTAGTGTCTTAACGGGTAAAGGACGTATTTGTTTTTTATTCATAAAAGGGTCGATTTATGTTAAAAGTATAAGTAGGCATACTATAACAAACTCAAAATAAAAAGCCTATCTAACTGGATATATATCATTAGATAGGCTAGTAGCTATTAAGGCTTGACGATACGGATTTTGTTACTTATGGTTTGAACTTGACCGTACCGCTGGTGCCGGTCACCATTGCATCACGAGCGATTTGGTCTTCTGCATGATTTTTGGCACTGATTACATCAGGGTCAGGGCGATGCTCCGCATGTCCGCACTTAGTACATTCGATATACTCATCTGGCGCAGGCTCGACGATATTGACTTGCACCACCGCATCCATCGCCTGACATTTCGGGCAACGAACGCCCGCTAAAAACCGACGTTTTGGGGTTGATGATTGATAGCGCATTTAGATAACCTCGCGCGTGGTTTGGGCATTGCTTTCAGTATTGGCAGCATCGTCATTTTTAGCATTATCAAAACCGCTATGACGTAATAACGCATCAATGCTGGCGCTGCGACCACGGAAGTTCTCAAAGTTGGTCTTGGCAGGGAAACTACCACCCACTGATAAGATGGTCTCACGGAAAGCTTTACCCGTTATTGGGTTAAAAATACCGTCTTCTTCAAACTTACTAAAGGCATCTGCTGATAACAGCTCTGCCCATTTATACGAGTAATAACCTGCCGCATAACCACCGGCAAAAATATGACTAAAGCCATTAGCAAAGCGGTTATAGTCAGGTGTCTGCATGATAGCAATATCATCGCGCACGGTATTTAGCGTCGCAAGGATACCATCATAATCAAGCGCTGGCGTCTGCGCATGAATCAATAAGTCAAAGAGGGCAAATTCTATTTGACGTAAGGTTTGCATGCCGCTCTGGAAGTTTTTCACCGCCAATAGCGCCTCAAGTTTGTCTTTCGGTAATGGCTCGCCAGTTTCGACATGACTACTAATCAGCGCAATACCTTCGGCATCCCATGCCCAGTTTTCCATAAATTGACTAGGTAGCTCAACTGCATCCCATTCAACGCCATTAACGCCAGCAACATCACTAACGGTCACTTGGGTTAATAAATGATGTAGACCATGACCAAACTCGTGGAACAAGGTCAATACTTCATCGTGGGTCAATAAGCTTGGTTTGCCATCGAGGGCAGGGGTGAAGTTGCCGACCATAAAGCATACAGGCAGCTGCTCATGGTTTTGCTCAGCATAGGTATAACGCGACTGAAAACCACTCATCCAAGCGCCGCCACGTTTGCCACTACGGGCAAATAAGTCAAAGTAAAAACCACCAAGCAAGTTATCATCAGCATCAAATAACTGATAAAAACTTACCTCATCGTGCCAGCGTGATACAGATTCACTGTGCTCTTGTACTTTGATACCGTATAAACGCTCGACGATAGCAAATAATCCGCTAATCACTTTTGGCAGTGGGAAATACGGGCGAATCTCTTCTTGCGATAAGCTGAACTCGCTTTGTTTTACTTTTTCAGCGACATAAGCGCTGTCCCACGGCTGTAGCTCGTCAATACCATAATCCTGCGCATACTTTTGCAGCTGTGCTAAATCTTGCTTAGCCGCTGGGGTCGCTTGCTCAGCCAAATCCCGTAAAAAGGTTTCAACTTCCGTTACACTATCTGCCATTTTGGTCGATAGCGAAACTTCTGCATAATTATCAAAACCTAATAGCTTGGCCTTTTGCACCCGTAATTGTAGGATTTGACTCATGATGTCGGCATTATTGAGCGACTCACCTTTGGCATTGCTGTGCTTATCAAACTCAGAGGCGCGGGTAACATAAGCGCGGTAAAGCGTTTCACGCAGATTGCGGTCATCGGCATGGGTCATGACAGCAAGGTAAACGGGGATGTTTAAGCTGGCAACATAATAAGGCGTCGGCAAAGCATCGATTTCTGCTTGGGTGAGCGCAGCGCTGGCAAGCTCGCGAGCTTTATATTGTTCGCCCGCATCAGCCAAGAGCGCCAGTCCACTTTCGGTTAGACCGGCTAATTGCTCTGGTTTAAGCGCTAGGGCATACGCTTGGGTGGCGTCCAATATATGGTCTGAGAATGTTGCTGATAAGGTTGACAGCTCGCTTTGGATAGCAGCAAACTTTTCCTGTTCAGCTTTTGGCAGTGCAACACCTGATAGCTCAAAGCTACGTAGCGCAAGCTCAATAGCACGCGATCGTGCTGGCTCAAGCGCGGCAAAAAACGCTGTATCATTGACGATAGTTTGATAACGATTAAATAACGGTTGATGCTGTCCTACTCGTGTGCCATAAGCAGACAGTTTGGGTAGCAGCTCGTGATGGACATGACGGATTTCGTCATTACTCATCACGCTATTAAGGTGCGACAAAATCCCCCAACTGCGATCTAAAGCAAGATTGATATGGTCAAAGGTCATGATATCGGCCAGTGCTTGCTCAGCATTGATATCAGTCGAGCCGTTATTGCTATCGTTGTCTGCGCTCATATTATCTAAAAAGGCATTGGCAGTATCGATGGCACTGATAACTTGGTTTTGTAAGGTGTCTGGTGCGACATTGTCAAAATCGACAAGGCGTAAATTTGCAGAAATAGAGGTCATAAAAGTATCCAATAGTAATGAGAGAATTATTATTAATGGCGAGTATTGTTATACAAGGGTTGTTATATAGGGTATCTAAAAGATGGGTATCAATCGCTTGGAATACAACCCAATTCGGCAGATATCGTTTTAAATTCGTGCGCTTATGAGATTATGGTCGATAGCGATATCTTGACTATCACTGTCATTATTGATAACTATCATTACTTCAATTATCGCCTATACTTAAAGTTAATTAAGCTTCACTTACAAAGCGCCATCATTTGCTTGCAAATTAACCCTATAGGCAGTGGGGTTAAATTGTTAGCATCATAGTAAGGGAATAGCAAAAATGGATTTTTCTACTACCTGAAATACTTGAGTAAATTGATTAAAAAGGGTATTAATAGGTATTGTTTAAACCGCTCAAACGGATTTTAAGAATAACTATAGATTGATGACTTTTAAAAGCAATTTTTAATAAAAGCAGTTTCTAAGATAACCAATAAATATAAAAAATCTATTTTAACGCGCAAACCAATGATAATAAAACAAGGAGCAGTATTTATGAAAGCAACTCTAAAAAGTTTACGTGAGACAAAAGCCAATCCAGCCGTGAGTATTTTTGTCAAAACGCACCGTGAGCATCCTGATAATGAAAAAGACCCTATCGCCCTAAAAAACCAATTAAAAGTCGTCGAAGAGCGCTTAACCAATGAGTATGATAAGCGTACCGCGACCACTATATTAGAAAATATCAAAAATAAAACCAGCGATTTTAACCACAATTATAATTTAGATACGTTGGCGATATTTGCCAGTACTGACGATGTCCAAGTTATCCGTATGCCGATTGATACCAAAGAGCGTGTCATTATTTCAGACCGTTTTGCCACGCGCGACTTGGTGCGAGATATGGCAAGTGCGGTTCATTATTATACGGTGGTATTGACCCGTGATAATGCCCGTTTGATTGAAGCGTCTAATGACCGTGTTATCAAAGAATTTGATAAAGACGATGATGCACAAAATAATATGGAAAATATCCCATTCCCTATCGAAAATAACGGTCTTTATAATACCAGTGACGGCGGTTCAGATCGCTCAGCGAACAACGAAAGCAGTTATCTAAAAGCCTTCTTTAACCAAGTAGATAAAAGCGTGCAAGAGATATGGGGCGAGAATAAAATGCCACTTGTCATCGTTGGTGATGCCAAAAATATCGGTTATTATAAAGATATCTGTGACCGTCCAGAAAATATTATTGCCACGGTTTCAAACGCGACCAAGTTAGAAGAAGGCAGTGCCCAGCATATCGTTGATAGCGTACAAGAAGCGGTAGAGGGCTATCGCACCTCATTACATCAAGCTGCCTTGGGTGAGATTGATAAAGCGCGCGGTGCAAATATGCTGCAGACGGATTTACAAGAAGTCTATCGCAGTGCATTTCAGGGTGTAGGCGAGACGTTATATATCCGTCGCGGTTATATGCAACCTGCGAAGATTGATGAAAAAGCACAAACCTTGAGTATGGCAGATGATGCGACGGCAGAAGGTGTTACCGATGATGCGATTGGTGAAATCATCGAGCATGTCATTCATAATGGTGGTAAAGCGGTCTTTATGCCACAAGATATTATGGGTGCAGATCAGCCAATTGCTCTGGTAACGCGCTATTAATCGATTGCTGATATTCGTTAATGAATTAGCCATCGTTACAACATAGGTATAATATGGGAGCATTGGTTCGATATGAATCAATGCTCTTTTTGCATGAATCACTATAATTATTAGTACCATCACTATTTTTAATAAGCTTTTATTTCTTAATTATTATAATTAACCATTAAATAAGAGCTGCTTTATAAGAGCTGTTCTTTTTGACTTAATGATGTGCTTACTTAACATCGTTTTTAACCTTTACTCTATGAACCATGAGTCTATGACTGATAAATTTATGAATAACACCGCCTCTTTTGTTTTGACCAGTTATAACATTCACAAAGGCATGTCGCCGATGAATCGGGAGGTCAAAATACAAGGTATTGCCCAAGCGCTTGATATCATTGGCTCCGACATACTCTGTCTTCAAGAAGTACAAGGTCAAAATCTGAAGCGCAATATGCAATATAACGAATACCCTGACCAATCCCAACATGAATGGTTTGGTGAATATTTGCAACTGCAAAACAGCTATGGTAAAAATTCAGAATATGAAAATGGTCATCATGGTAATGCCGTCCTAAGTCGTTTTCCGCTTGATCCCAAACATAATGTCAATATCACGGTTAATAAGCTTGAACAGCGCGGTGTTCTGCACTGCGAGGTGCAGCCGATAGGGTGGGAGATGCCAGTTGTGGTGTTATGCGCTCATCTAAACCTTTTTGAGCGCGATCGTATCAAACAATATGAAGCCATTTCCAATTATGTGCGTAATGAGATTGCGCCTGACCAACCTTTGATATTGGCGGGTGATTTTAATGACTGGAAGAAAATGTCTTGCGACCGACTCGCATCGAGCTTAGGCATGACCGAAGCATTTAAACATTGTCATGGTAAATTATTACCGACCTTTCCTGCCAAACTGCCGGTGCTAAGTTTGGACCGTATTTACGTGCGTAACCTGAGGGTGAAGGATGCTTGGGTACATACCGGCAAACCGTGGTCTACATTATCGGATCATCTGCCGCTTAGTGCCGAGTTGGCATTGCCTTAGCATTACAAGTTGGTAAGTAAAGAAATCAGTAATCAAAGCAGCTATTATTTAAAAAACTGTTATCTAAAAAAATCTGTTAGTTAAAAAGGTTATAAACTAATCAAAAAAAATATGAGAATAATACAAGGATGATCAATCATGTCTGATAAAAAAATACCAACGACGCAACATGCCGCTCTTATACGTGAATTTGGCGAGCCTGAAGTCATGATATATCAAGATGGCGTGGCTATTCCTGAATTAACCGACAATCAAGTATTGATAAAAATCGCTTATGCTGGTATCAATCCTGTCGATTACAAAACCCGTCAAGGTAAAGGTTGGGGCGCTGAGGCGATTCAAAAAGACAAGTTCGATAAGAACGAGCCGGCTATTTTAGGCTGTGATGTCGCCGGTATCGTGGTTAAAAGTACTAGCGATGAGTTTGCTGTCGGTGAGCAAGTCGCTGCATTGACCTTCGACGGTGGCGGTTATGCAGAGTATGTCGCGGTCGATGCCAACTTATTGGCAAAAGTACCTGAGTCAGTCACTTTGCAGCAAGCAGGCGCGCTACCTTGTATTGGACAAACGGCGCTACAATTTGTCGAGTTTGCTGATATTAAAAACGGTGAGCAGGTTGTTATCAATGCGCCAGCCGGCGGTGTTGGCCATTTGGCTATTCAGCTATTGATGGATAAAGTGACGCAAGATGATGTAAAAGTAACCGTTATTTGCTCACCTGAGAAGTATGACAAACTGGGTGGCTTAATAGATAAAAATAAGCTGGCTGGTTGGATTGATTATACCAAAGACGACACTTTTCCTGACTTACAAGCCGATGTGCTCCTAGACTTGGTTGGTGATGATGCGGGCGTACGCGCCCTGAGCGTTATAAAATCTGGCGGCCGCGTCAATGTCTTACCAACAATTTGGGTTGATAAACTCAAAGCAGCGGGTAGTCAAAAAAGCTTAAAGGTAGCAGGTTATAAAGCGCAGCGTAGTGGGGAAGATATGGCACGGGTTTTACAGCTTGTTGCCGATGGCAAGCTGACCTTACAAATTCAGCAAACGTATCCATTATCTGAAGTAGTGGCTGCTCACCGCGAGCTAGAAAAAGGTAATACCTTTGGTAAGATTGTGCTAAAAGCAAGCTAAGCCAACCTTGCTTAATTTAATGCCATTTGCCGGAAGGTTAAGCTAATACGCCCTTCATCGACTGTTTTGGTTTTAGTAATGCTATGCTTCCAATATTGTTGCGTAGCACCATGCATGACGATAAGCTGACCGGACTCAAGATAAAGCTCGACTTTATCTTGAGTTTTTTTATGCTTAAAGACAAACTTGCGCGTGGCACCCAGTGACAAAGAGGCAATAACTGGCTGATGACCAAGCTCTTTTTCATCGTCTGCATGATAGCCCATCCCGTCATCGCCAGATGGATAGTAGTTGAGCAAACAAGAATTAAACTCAGCATTGATACCGATTTTTAATAGTTGCTGTTCAATATGATGTTTCACATGAAACACTGAATCTGTCCATGCAATGGCTTGACGCGTGTGCCCCGAGTATTGATAACTGGCATCACTATCGCCCATCCATACTATCTGACGAGTGGTGACATGCGTTTTGCCAAATAGCGTTACGATATCAGGCTGCCAAGGTAGCGTCGTTAATAAGGCATAATATAAGGCACTTGGGTAATCAATCACGACGCCTAAATCATTTACCTTGCCATCATAAGGCAATAAATTATCAGTCGGCGCAGGCGCAAAAAGGTCAGTCATAACTCATATCGCTCATCTTATTTAGCGCTCTTATAATGTTCATTGATAATCTGCGCACACAATTCAGGCGCTTCCATCGGTAATAGATGGCCGTAGTCTGGCAAGGAGATAACGCTGCCATCAGGGACAAATTTCTGCCATTGTTTACGTACTTTATCATTGATAAATAAGGTCGGTTTGCCCGTGATTAGGGTATAAGGACAGCTAAGTTTTTTTAATGCGGCATCGATATGGGGCGCACCAAAATAATTGGCAAGCTCTTGCTCGGGGGCGAATATCAAGCTATAGCTGCCATCATCGTTAGCAGACAAGCTTTGCTCAGAAAATACCTTTAGATGCTCATCACTGATACGTTTATAAGCACGTTGCGCGCGTAAACTCTCATAGTAATCATCGATACTTGCCCAAGTAGATTGCTTGGTTAGCGTACTTTTAAAGGGTTCACGGCTTAGCAAAAATTGACGTGGCAGCAAGTTATAAATAGTGGCTTGCTTTTTCGTAAAGGTGACAGGCTCGATAAGGTATAGCTGAGAGAAGAGGTCAGGGCGTTTGGCCGCTGCTATGGCGGTGGCGGTCGCCCCTTGTGAATGCCCAATACCAACGATAGGGTTGTCTTGGGTTTTCTCTAAAAACTCAATCAGTATATCGGCATCTTGCTCACGGGTCAGACGCGGCGCTTGCGGTTTGTCATACCAATAACCCCGTAGCGCCAATGCCGATAAATCAAAATCCATTGCTAACTCATTTAATAAAGGTGCATAAGTACCAACGGTGAAACTATTGCCGCCATAAAAATGGGCAGGCTGGCGTTTAAGAGAACCCGGTTCTTCTGACAAATTCAGCGGCTGCAAATCATAGTAGCGTGCTTGTTTGCCATCGATATTAATACGCTTGGTAAATGCTTCCATAAGAATAAAACTTCCTTGTGACGGTTTTTTAACCTTTATTATTAACTTCTATCATTAGCTTTTGTCATAGAATTCTTATTAGCTGTCTTCACCTAAGAAGCCACCACTTTGACGCTGCCATAAACGGGCATAAACGCCATTTAACGCCAATAGCTCATCATGGCTGCCTTGCTCGATGATATGCCCTTTATCCATGACGACCAGTCTATCAAGGGCGGCAATGGTAGAAAGTCTATGGGCAATCGCAATAACGGTTTTGCCCGTCATGATGTCATTTAGGCTTTCAGTAATGGCAAATTCAATCTCAGAATCAAGCGCACTGGTCGCCTCATCTAACAATAAAATCGGTGCGTTTTTAAGCATGACGCGCGAGATAGCAATGCGCTGACGTTGACCGCCAGACAGCTTAACACCGCGCTCGCCGACTTGGGTATCAAGACCAGTATTGCCCTTATCATCATACAAGCCTTCTATAAAGTCCCATGCTTGGGCTTGCTTAGCAGCCGTAATGATTTCCTCATCGGTTGCGTCAGGACGACCGTAGGCGATGTTTTCACGGACGGTACGATGTAATAATGAGGTATCTTGGGTAACCATACCGATTTGCTGACGTAACGATTCTTGCGTAACTTCATCAATCGCTTGCCCATCGATATAGACTTTACCTTTATCAACATCAAAAAAGCGTAAGAGAAGGTTAACCAAGGTTGATTTACCCGCACCAGAACGCCCGACCAAACCGATTTTCTCACCCGGTTTGATATCTAAATAAAAATTATCGAGTAGCTTGGCGTATGAAGTATTATTCGCTAAGTCGGTGTCATCGCTATTAACATCATCAAAACGTTTGCCTGATGTATTAGTATTTAAACCTGTGTCATCGTCTTCGCCTTCATAACTAAAATCAACGTGGTCAAAGACGATACGACCCTCAGTGACTTTAAGTGCGGGCGCGTTTGGTTTATCAACGATGGTTTGCGGCGCTGATAGAGTGCGCATGCCGTCTTGTACCGTACCAATACTTTCAAACAAACTGGCAGTTTGCCACATAATCCAGCGCGTCAGACCGTTTAAGCGCAGAGCCATCGCTGTCGCTGCAGCAATTGCCCCAACACCGACCGCGCCTTGTTGCCATAAATACAAGCTGATACCAGCAGTCGAGCTGACTAGAACCACACTAATTAAATGGGTCGATACTTCTAAATAACTGACCCAGCGCATTTGTGCATGGACCGTGCCTAAAAACTGCCCCATGGCGTTTTTGGCATAACCAAGCTCGCGGCGTGAATGACTAAATAGCTTTACCGTCATAATATTGGCATAAGCATCGGTTATGCGTCCCGTCATTAAAGCGCGGGCATCGGCTTGTACAATCGCTGTTTGTTTCAGTTTGGGAATAAAGTACCACATCGCCAGCCACACTAAGACGAACCAAGCGATAAATGGGATTAATAACAAGCTGTCTAAATTAAATAAAATCACACCGGTGGTAATAAAGTAGACGGCGACATACATAAACATATCGGTGACCGTCATCACAGTATCACGCACTGCCAACGCCGTTTGCATCACTTTAGCTGATACGCGACCAGAGAATTCGTCTTGATAAAACTGCATCGACTGCCCAAGCATGCGCTGATGAAAACGCCAGCGCATTTGCATCGGAAAAACGCCTTGCAAGGTTTGAAAATGAATAAACGATGACAAGGCAATCCAGAGTGGACTGACAATCATCACGGCCAACATCATGAGCAGCACATCGCCTTTTTCTGCCCACAGATTTTGCGGGGTATATACCCCAAGCCAATCGACGATATTGCCAATCCACGCAAATAACATGGCCTCGTAGATACCGATACCGGCAGACAAAATCATAAACAGCAATAGCCAACCGCGCAGACCTTTGGTACAGGCCCACAAAAACTTTAGCATGCCATCACTTGGGGATGGCAGCGGCATAGGCGTATCGGGAAAGGCGGGCAGACGAGTTTCAAAGAAACGAAATAGAGCATTCATAGGCAGTGATAAAGCATCAATAGCAGTACGCCAAAATAAGCACGATAAGGTGCTATCTTGAATCTTTACTTTTGTGATTAGGATTGTTGGTTATTTTAACAAACTTCACTCTAATGGCTGCATGCTAATTGTAAGCTGCAGGGTATCGTTAATACTCAGCTCTATCTTAATTATTGACTTGGTGATTTGACTTGGTGATTTGACTTGATGATTTTGCCGATTCTTTATGACTGTATCGAGCATGAGTCATCCATATTAAATAAACAATACTAAAAACCAGCAAGATAAATAGATTGCTCTGTAAGAAATATTTTGTTACATTCTAGGGTTTTATTTGATTTAGCAGTTTTTTTCTAAGCACTATCTAATAGTTAAAGGTCAGTGGAAGCTTAAACAGTAATAGAGTACAAGGTAAAGTCTATACTGATAGCTGTCTTAAATGCCAATAATAAACATGCCAGATTGTAATTTAACAAGGATGACCTTAATGATGTATCTCATAATAGCGGTGCTCTGTAGCGTCGCTGTTTCCGTACTTTTAAAAATACTACGCCAAAAAAATATCGATATTCGCCAAACCATCGTGGCGGGATATCCCGTGGCATTTTTATTAACTTGGGTGTTATTAAAACCAGATGTCAGTAGCATCGGCGCACTTGGTGAGGCATGGGGCATCATTATTGCGCTTGGGGTGTTATTGCCGGCGGTATTTATCATCCTTGGGCGTGCGATTGAATCGGTTGGTATGGTCGCAACCGATGCCGCTCAGCGTTTATCGCTTATTATTCCTATTGTTGCCGCTTTTTTATTATTTGGCGAAGTACTGACAGGTACGCGAGTCCTTGGGCTAGTGTTAGGGTTTTTGGCACTTGCTGCTTTGGTCTATCGCCCGCAGCATGGAATTATAAATACCCAAGCAAAGCAGACGCCGCTATGGCTGTTTGGCGTTTGGTTAGGTTATGGCGTTATTGATATCTTGTTTAAACAAGTTGCCAAGCAAGGGGCGGCTTTTCCTTTAACCTTATTTGTGACGTTTGGGTTGGCAGGATTGCTGCTACTCGTTTACCTGCTTGTCACACGCGTCCGCTGGCAGGGTAATGCCCTTAGCGCAGGATTATTACTTGGCGCGCTAAATATGGGCAATATTTATGCTTATGTCCGTGCCCATCAAGTATTGTCTGAGTCGCCAAGCATCGTCTTTACGGGTATGAACGTCGGTGTGATTGCGGTGGCAACGTTGATTGGCGTCGGTGTGTTTAAAGAGCAGCTAATCGTATCAATATCGTCGGTTTATTATTGGCAATTTGCTGTGTGGCAGTATTGTTTTTGGTTTAACTACGTGCGTTTAAATGAGTAAAATTTTAACTTATCAACGATAGGCACGCGCCATGTCCTATGTTAAGGTTATTTATAGTCAAGCTCACGTTAGCTGCGGGCTGATTGACTTATTATAATAATGTTTGACCCTTATTAATTAGGATAGGATATCTACTCAATGGAATACGAAAAACAACTACAGCGTATCAAAAATGGTTCAGGTTTTATCGCCGCCCTTGATCAAAGCGGTGGCAGTACGCCAAAAGCGCTAGAAAATTACGGCGTTAGCGGCGATGCTTATGACAACGATGAAACCATGTTTGACTTGGTACATGAGATGCGCGCCCGTATCATGACTTGTGATGCTTTTGATAATGAGCGTGTCCTTGGCGCGATTTTATTTGAAGATACCATGGAGCGCGAGGTCAATGGCAAGCCGACGGCCAACTACCTATGGGAAGATAAAAATATCGTGCCTTTTTTAAAGGTGGATAAGGGGTTGGCTGAGCACATGGATGGCGTGCAAGTGATGCGTCCGATACCTAATCTAGATGCTTTATTGGACAAAGCTAAAAACTATCCGGTATTTGGCACTAAGATGCGTTCAGTTATTTATGAGCCAAGTGTCGATGGGATTGAGCTAGTCGTGCAGCAGCAGTTTGATGTGGCAAAGCAGATTATATCCAAAGGTTTGATGCCTATTGTTGAGCCTGAAGTAGATATCAACAGTAGCAAAAAACATGATTGCGAAATCATCCTTAAAACCAGTATTTTGCATAATCTTGAGCGCTTAAACGACGGTCATCAAGTGATGCTAAAACTGACCTTGCCAGAAGAAGAGGGCTTTTATCAAGAGTTGGTTGACCATCCAAAAGTACTAAAAGTGGTGGCATTGTCTGGTGGTTATAGTCGTTATGATGCTTGCGAAAAATTGAAACAAAACCCCGGTATGATTGCCAGTTTCTCGCGTGCTTTTACCGAAGGTTTAAGCAAGCAACAAAGTGACGCAGAGTTTGCTAATACTATCAATGCTTCTATTGAAGAGATTTACGAGGCGTCAAAGATTTAGCTTAATCTTCTACAAAACAGGGTATGTTTAAAATAAAAAAGCGCTACCAATGAGTAGCGCTTTTTTTATAAGCTAAAGGTTAATGCTAAGCGGTTACACTTCTTTATATAGCTGACGACCTTCTTTATGATATTTTTCGCTCATTTCTGCCATGCCTTTATGAATCTCATTGAGGCTGGCTTCGCCTACTTGTCCAACCAGCTCAGTATCCACTTCTTTGATGACATGACCAGCATGGGTTAAGTCGCCCGATTGCGGGGTGACTTGTTTATTAGCGGCGTCTTTATCTAATCCTGCTGCATATTCACGCACGTTTTGGGTGATTTTCATTGAGCAAAACTTTGGTCCACACATCGAACAAAAGTGCGCCGATTTATGGGCGTCTTTTGGCAAGGTTTCGTCGTGATATTCACGCGCCGTATCAGGATCAAGCGCCAGATTAAACTGATCATCCCAGCGGAACTCAAAACGGGCTTTGGACAAGGCATTATCACGCGCCTGTGCACCCGGATGACCTTTAGCAAGGTCAGCAGCATGAGCAGCAATTTTATAAGTGATAATGCCGTCTTTGACGTCCTTTTTATTAGGCAGACCCAAGTGCTCTTTTGGTGTGACATAGCAAAGCATTGCCGTACCGAACCAACCAATCATCGCCGCCCCAATGGCGCTGGTAATATGGTCATAACCGGGAGCAATGTCAGTCGTCAAAGGCCCTAATGTATAAAAAGGGGCATCGGCGCATAGCTCAAGCTGCAAGTCCATATTTTCTTTGATACGGTTCATCGCCACATGTCCAGGACCTTCAATCATCACCTGTACATCATGCTTCCAAGCGACTTTAGTTAGCTCGCCAAGGGTACGCAGCTCGCCAAATTGCGCTTCGTCATTGGCATCTTGTAAACAGCCCGGGCGCAGACCATCACCTAAGCTAAATGCCACGTCATACTGCTTCATAATCTCGCAGATATCTTCAAAGTGGGTGTATAAAAAGCTTTCTTTATGATGGGCAAGGCACCACTGCGCCATGATAGAGCCGCCACGCGAGACAATACCAGTCAAGCGTCCAGCCGTTAGCGGTACGTAGCGTAGCAGCACGCCGGCGTGAATAGTAAAGTAATCAACGCCTTGTTCCGCTTGCTCGATAAGCGTGTCGCGGAATATCTCCCATGTCAGGTCTTCTGCAACGCCATCGACTTTTTCTAGTGCTTGATAAATCGGTACGGTACCGATTGGTACTGGCGAGTTACGAATTAACCATTCACGGGTCTCGTGAATATGATTACCCGTCGATAAATCCATGATGGTATCTGCGCCCCAGCGCGTTGCCCACGTCATTTTTGACACTTCTTCATCGATAGAAGAACCTAGCGCTGAGTTACCGATATTGGCATTAATTTTGACTAAGAAATTACGCCCGATAATCATCGGCTCGGATTCAGGATGATTGATGTTATTAGGAATAATTGCGCGACCAGCAGCCACTTCATCACGGACAAATTCAGGGGTGATAATTTTTGGCGTATTGGCACCAAAGCTTTCGCCTTCGTGTTGGCGCATATCGGTCAGTTCGTGCTGCTTTTGCGTTTCGCGAATGGCGATATATTCCATCTCAGGAGTGATGATGCCGCGGCGTGCATAGTACATTTGTGTGACGTTACCAGCTTTGCCATTGATATCTTTAGCACGGCGCGGCTTATCAATATGAGCAAATCTTAAGTTAGCAGTACTAATATCACGAGCGCGTGCTTGTCCATATGAGCTTGATAAACCATCTAACTGTTCGGTATCACCGCGCTCAGCTATCCAACCTTCGCGCAATTTAGGCAAACCTTTGGTCAAGTCGATATCGACATTGGGATCGGTATAAACGCCTGAGGTGTCATAGACATAAAATGGAGGATTGTGCTCGCCTTCATTAGCGCCAGCGCCGCCAACAGGGGTATCTGCTAAGCTAATCTCACGCATCGGCACTTGGATATCGGGTCTTGAACCTTCGATATAGACTTTTCTAGAAGCGGGTAATACACGGTGTAAGTCGCGAGCGTCTTCTTCGAAACGCGCATCTTTTTGGTTGCGATGGGCAGGCGTTTTTAGGGCGTCGGCTTTTTTATCAACAGTTTAAGTAACAGGGGTCGAAGGGGTTTGGGCTGTTTGTAAATCTGAAGTAGTCATATGCTGTCCTAGCGTGTTGGTTTTTGAATAAAAGCAACACCGCCAGTAGCTGCGGGGCAAGACTATGCAAGACAGACAAATTCAATCATCAAACGCATGCACTATGATTAAATTAAACTTTCATTGAAACTCAATCTAATGCCGTTTTTAAATGATTGGTAGGCGCAGCTTTTTATTGATTGCCATACAGCAGCGTAAAAACGCTGTCAGACATAAGATATCGGCAATAATAAAAAGGCATTTCTGCGCGCCCTTTGTTCATATATAACATAGGCTTAAGACTTCCCTGCGTCGGTACTAACCGCATCAGGTTCGGCGGGTGATCTCTCAGCGAATGTATTAAAAAGCTTATAAAGTAAGCTTGTCATACACCGCACCCCGAGTCTGTCAGTGTTGTAAATCAGTCTCATACTAACAAACTATAAGGGTGCTGCCTAGTCATTTGCCGTTTGTTAGTTGAGAGGCAGTTTTGATATTTTTAATTTAATAACTGTCTTTTAATCAATGACAATCTTTTTGATTAATGACAGTTTCTTTTGATTAATAACAACCATCATGCGCATTATTTTTCTGGTGTCCAGCCCTGCGCACGCTCGTAGTCTTCGTTATCTAAGAACTTCTCACGTTGCTCGGTTAAGAACTTTTTGGCTGCAGGGTCTAGCATGCTGAGATGGTTTTCGTTAATCAGCATGGTTTGCTGCTCAAGCCACTCTTTCCATGCTTTGTCCGAGACGGTTTCTTGCAGCTCTTGACCCTTTTTATTAGGAAAAGGTGGATGCGGCATTTTTGGTAATTCTTGCTTATATTTGCGGCAAAAGACGGTATTGGCTTGCGGATTAAAAGTCTCAGTCATAAAGCAATCCTTATTAGTTAATGGTATTAAATTATTAAGTGCAATATTGGTATTGACCTATGATAACGGTCTTCTAAGATTTAGCCAAGGATATCAGGTGTAGAGAAGGTAACAGCCCATATAGTTACTGATGTTCATAACGATATTTATAAAAACATATTTATAAAACTATCTGCATAAAAATACCCGCGATTGATGCGGGTATTTTTATGCAGGGATTAGTACTGTAATTAAACCTTTTATGGCGCTGCTAGCTTTACGCAAATACTTTTAAGCGCGCACGACCATTAACGACTGCTTGTTTAACCTGATTTGGCGCGGTACCACCTAAATGGTCACGGGCGGCCAATGAACCTTCTAGCGTTAGATACTCAAAAACATCATCGCCAATCGCATCGCTAAACTGCTGCAATTGCGCTAAAGACAAGTCACTTAAATCAACGCCTTCTTTAATGCCTAAAGCGACGGCATTGCCGACCACTTCATGGGCATCACGGAAAGCCACACCGCGGCGTACAAGGTAGTCAGCCAAATCGGTGGCTGTTGCATAGCCTTTCATGGTGGCTGCACGCATATTTTCTTTATTTGGTGTGATGTTCGGTAGCATATCAGCAAATGCTAATAGCGAACCCGTTAAGGTGTCAACGCAATCAAATAGCGGCTCTTTGTCTTCTTGATTGTCTTTATTATAAGCAAGTGGCTGACTTTTCATCAGGCTTAACAATGTCATCAATTGACCAAAGACACGCGCCGCTTTACCACGTACCAGTTCTGGTACATCAGGGTTTTTCTTTTGCGGCATAATAGATGAGCCAGTACAGAAGCGATCTGGTATTTGCACAAAGTTAAATTGCGCTGACATCCATAGGATAATCTCTTCACTCATACGTGACATATGCATCATCAAGATAGAAGCCGCTGAGGTAAACTCAATAGCAAAATCACGGTCTGATACGGCATCGAGTGAGTTTTGGCAAATGCCTTCAAAACCTAGTAATTTGGCAGTGATGGTGCGATCAATTGGGAAAGTCGTACCAGCAAGGGCGGCGCTACCAAGCGGCATCTGATTGATACGGCGGCGCGCATCGACAAGACGTTCAGTATCGCGATATAACATCTCAAACCATGCCATCACGTGATGACCGAAGCTGACGGGCTGCGCGGTTTGCAGATGGGTAAAACCTGGCATGATGGTATCGGTATGCTGCTCCGCCAAATCTAACAAGCCGCTTTGCAAACGTACCAATAGGGCGATGATATTGTCGGTTTCTTCACGCAACCAAAGACGAATATCGGTCGCAACCTGATCGTTACGGCTACGGCCAGTATGCAATTTTTTCCCTACCGCGCCGACAATATCAGTCAAGCGTGATTCGACGTTCATGTGCACGTCTTCAAGCGCGATAGACCAGTTAAACTCGCCCGCTTCAATCTCGCGTAACACTTGTTGTAGACCATCGATAATGGTTGCAACGTCGTCAGCGCTTAAGATGCCACACTCTTTAAGCATGGTGGCGTGCGCAATTGAGCCTTGAATATCATGGCGGGCGAAGCGTTGGTCAAAGCCGACAGAAGCGGTAAAGGCGGCGACAAAGCTGTCCGTCGCTTCACTAAAGCGACCGCCCCACATCTGCTGACCCTGACTACTGGTAGGGCTTTGCGCTGCGGCAGTATTTGTTAGCGAAGCTTCTGTGCTAGAATCAGAAACAGCTGCATTTTTATTTGAATCGGGATTATTACTATTTGAAGAATTGGCGTTCATATCGGTACAAGACAAGTCAAGAGAATAAGAACTCAAGTATAGCAAATGATGAGGTTGCCTTACTAGCGGAGCGCTTAGAGTTTTTTATGCCCAAGCTCATGGAAGTCATGAAGGCTTGGCAGTGGCTGCTGGCAATCTTTTTTTGGTCGCTGTTTGTAGCGATAGTCGATCGCCATAGTGTGGCCAACCAATCCCAATTTATCATCAAGTTTATCGCAAGGTTTATCCAAACCAGCTTAACCTTGATACCTTCTTTTTATTTAATTGATTATCTGCGCCCTATATTAAAGCGTTTAAGCGTATCAACAGCCAGCATGTATGTCTTGCTTATCTTAACGAGCGCCACAGCAGTGACCATGATGTTGGTCCTGCTGATTATGATAAATTTTGGATGGTTTGATTATAGTATTCGCGTCTTTGTCTCAACGGTGGTGTTTAATACCGTTATTACCGCCGGTTTTACTATTGCCACTTTGCTGGTTTTTTTACGGCGCTACCGTGAGCTGAATGCGCTGAAGCAATCATTTGAGCAAAAATTGAGCGCCCAAAACGATATCTTAAAAGCTCGCTTAGCGCCGCATTTCTTTTTTAATACCATTAATACGCTGATGTCGCTGATTGAAACCAACCCAACCCGCGCTGCTTATTTGTTGCAGCACGTTTCAGCGTTATTCCGAGCCAGTTTTAATGGTGCGCGTGAGATTAGTTTTGAAGAAGAGATTGCCCTTTGCGAGCATTATTTGGCCATCGAATCCATCCGCTTGGAGGACAAACTGGAAGTAAACTGGCGGCTACCTGACGAAGATGTGATGTATGATATGGTTATCACTGCTTTGACTTTACAAAGCGTGATTGAAAAAATGCTGCTCAATGTGGTTGAAATGACCACCGATACCATTTATATCGATATTAAAGTCAGTTGGCTGCAGCATCGCGTTGAGATTACCATTAGCGTGCAGTTGCCTAAAAAAACCTTGATGATTAACCATGACTTACGCCAGCATATGGATTTTTATATTCAGGCGGAACGTCTGCGAGCTTATTTTGGTGACAGCGCTGATATCCAAAGCCGCGTGACGAGTAAACAAATTATTACTATTATTCATTACCCGCTACAAGATGTCAGTTTATAATCTTTGCTCTTTAAAGCGCTTTCTTTGGCTAGTAATAATAAACCAGCAATCGTAGGCGGGTAGCGTGGCATATTTATTGCACTGTTTATCATATTGTTGATGATTGTCAGTTTTTAAAATTATCAGTTTTTAAAATCAACAGTACTTAACGCTTACCAATGCTTAAATATGACTACTGTTTAAATACTAGCAGTGCTTAAATGCTAAAAATGGCGTTGAAACGCTCAAGCGCTATTGGTGGCTTGCAGAAATGGGGCGGTTGGTTTATAACTGAAGTAAGGTGCATTGCCTTTGCTAAAAGGCGTATGGTAGTTTTTGCTAAGTGGTGAGCTTTAAATAATGATAAATCCTAATAAATGCTGATATATGATAAATACTATTAAAGATTGTTAAGTCTGCACTTATAAAGGAGTTTGCATGCGGATCGTTGTTTGTGATGATGAGCCATTAGCCCGTGAACGTTTGGTTAGGATTGTCCAAGAATCAGGTCATGAGGTGGTTGCCCAAGCAAAGACGGGCATCGAGGCCATTATTGCCGTAAAATCTCAGCAGCCGGACATCATACTGCTCGATATTCGCATGCCTGAGATGGATGGGGTTGAGTGTGCCCAAGAGCTTGCGAAGCTGAATCATCCACCCGCCATCATCTTTGTAACGGCTTACGACCATTATGCGATTGCAGCGTTAAAAGCCAATGCCATCGGTTATTTATTAAAGCCTGCCAATAAAGATGAGCTACTAGAAGCACTGCATAAAGCCACCAATCTCAATGCCGCGCAATTAAATGAGATTCGCAAACTTCAAAACCCGACCGCCCGTCCAGTGCGTGAACATATCGCAGCGCGTACCCACCGAGGGGTTGAGCTGATTGAGCTCAAAGATATCTACTACTTTACTGCCGATCAAAAATACGTCAAAGTGCGCCATAAAGAAGGCGTTGTCCTCATTGATGACACCCTAAAAGAGCTTGAGCAAGAATTTGAAGACAGGCTTTTTCGCGTGCATCGTAACGCGATTATCAATATCAAATATCTAGATTTTTTAGAAGCCTTAGATGCAGGACAGTTTCAATTACACTTTAAAGGGATTGATGAGACGCTAGCAGTCAGTCGTCGCCATCTACCGGCACTCCGTGAAAAGATTCAAAGCATGTAGTGATAAGGGCTTCATGCTGTTGACATAATCATGCCATATCATCAAACCCTTATTTATGCTTAAATAGGGGTATTTTTTTGCATCATTCTGCTTTATATATCGTTGGTAGCCCCCGTTTTGGGTGCCAAATTTGCATTATTGTTGCGCACTGACATTCTAGTATCGAACTTATTGAGGCCTTTTATGAGCACCATGCAGCCACCTGCTTTGACTACCTTAAATATCGCCACCCGCCAAAGCCCATTGGCATTATGGCAAGCTGAGCATATCCGTGACCGCCTACTGGCGCTGTATCCTGAGATGACGATTAACCTGCTAAAGATTGTCACTAAAGGGGATAAGATTTTAGATACGCCGCTGGCGAAAATTGGCGGCAAGGGCTTGTTCGTTAAAGAGCTTGAGCAAGCGTTGTATGACAAGCAGGCTGATATTGCGGTGCATTCTTTAAAAGATGTACCGATGGAATTGCCAGAAGGCTTGACGCTGGGTGTCTATTGTAAACGTGCCTCGCCAACTGACGCCTTTGTTTCTAACACTTATCATAGTATCGATGAGTTGCCACAAGGTGCGGTAGTCGGTACCGCAAGCTTACGTCGCCAATGCCAAATCAAGGCTTATCGTCCCGATTTGCAAATTAAAACCCTGCGCGGCAACGTCGGTACGCGCTTAGGGAAGCTTGATGCGGGCGAGTATGACGCCATTATTTTGGCCACCAGTGGTTTGCAGCGTATTGAACTTGATGAGCGCATTCGCAGTGAGTTGGATATTGATATTTGCTTGCCAGCGGTCGGACAAGGTGCTCTAGCGATTGAATGCCGTGAAGGCGATGATGAGGTTCTAAAATTACTAGCACCGTTAAATGATGACAAAGCTCGTATCCGCCTCATCGCTGAGCGCGCGCTAAATCGCCATTTACAAGGTGGCTGCCAAGTACCGATTGCGGCTTATGCAGTCTTACAAATGGCTGATGCAGACGATGATAACGATAGCCAAAACAGTAGCAAAAATAATGGCCAAAACGGCAATAATGATGCCGGTGATAGCTTATGGCTACGTGGCCGCGTCGGTCAAGAAGACGGTAGCGAGCTGCTCAAAGCTGATAAACGCCTGACCTTAACGGGCAGCCAAGCTGAGCAAGAAGCGCAAGCCAACCAGCTAGGTATTGAAGTTGCTGAAATGCTACTAGAAATAGGTGCTGGCGATATTTTATCCGCCATTTATAATCCTAAATAGCACCTATATTTAATAATGTTTAACTATTATTGTCATCTCAATCATAGCGCTATCTTTACTTAGATGGCTCTATGATTAAGCGTCCTTTCTTCCTAAGCCTTTTGTCACGGTATGTTTATGTCTTGGTCATCACCGAAGTCCACTGATTCCAATCAACCTATTGATAAGCCAGTATTGCTGCCGCAGGTCGTCATCAATACGCGCCCAGTCGAGCGTGCCGCACCGCTGACCGAGCATTTACAAGCGGCAGGGATGTCAGTGATTGATATGCCGATGTTGACCTTAGAGGCGCATCCAACTACCGAGCAGGATATGGGATTGATGCGCCAATGGTTTGCAGGTGACTATCAAGCACTCGTTATCGTGAGCCCGACAGCAGCAGCTTCAGGGCTGTCTGTTTGGCAAGCACTTGAGCATGAACGCCATGCTCAAAAATCTAGCGAAAATGCTAGTCAGCAAAAAGAGACAGGGTTTACAGGTTTAAAAGCGCCAAGCCATCTGATAGCGGTTGGGGAAGCGACTGCGGCAGTGTTAAATGATGCAAAGTTGGCTGCATCAAGCTATCAAGTATTGCAGCCGTTAATTGCTAATAACGAAGGTATGCTAGCCATGCCTGAAATTGACAGTCTCCAAGCTGGCGATAAGCTCTTGGTATGGCGCGGGCTTGGTGGGCGACGCTTATTGGTCGATACCTTACAGGCGCGCGGCGTCCATATCGATAGCATCGCTTGGTATGAGCGCAAAATGCCTGCCGATGCTATGACGCAGTATGAGCAATGGCAAACGCAGTTTCTTGCGCAGCAGTCTAAGCAGCAAGCAACATCAACAGCAGAGCCAAAGCCTATTGTGATTGTCAGTAGTGGCACGGCGTTTGAGCATTGGGAAGGGATTGTTAAGGCAGTTGCCGCAAAAGCTTCAGAGTCAAATAAAGACAAAATAGCCAATCCACCACTAAAGCTTAATAATTTTGCTTACGTGGTATTAGGCGAGCGCTTAGCCAATATGGTCGCGCGTCAGCAGTTAAGCTATTGGCGGGTGGAAGATTTGGCGCCGGCCACTATCCTTGCAGCAATCCATTCGCCAATAGTGGATCCAATGTAAGTAAGAAAACAGAGTAAGCAAGAACACAGACTTTTATTAATCTACTTATTTTATATTTGCTTAAAAATTATCAATCACTAACGGTGCTGCCTTATGTCCATGAATTCTGAATCGTTATCTCAGGAACCTTCTGCTATTCAGCAGCGCCGGCAAGCAAATATGTTTTTGGTGCGCCTGCAATGGTTAATGATTTTATTGCTTATCGCCGCTTTACTGTGGCTTTATATTAGTCAGCAGCGTTTTGAGCATAATGTCAATGAGCGCTTGCAAAGCAATGAGCAAGTGGTCAGTCGCCTCAATGAGATGGACGATCGCATTTTTGCGATGAGTCAGCAAACCTTGCCAGCACCGCGTACTGCCGCCAGTAGCCAAGCCCAAAACCAGCTCGATTTATTACGTATTCAAATACAAGCGGCTGATAGATTATTGGCAGACAATAACGAAAGTGCAGCGATTGAATTATTACGTGGCCTGCATTGGCAGCTGTCCCAAAGCAGTAATGAGATTGCCCCAGCGCTGACCGTGGTGATTAAACAAAGCTTGGCAAAGGATATCGAGCGCCTGCAGGCAAGAAGCTCGCAGCCGAGTCCGTGGCAGCTACAAAACATAGCCATTCAAAATATCCAAGAGTTTTTACATAGTTACGAGCGTGAACATCCTGCTAATGGTAGCGATTTGACTCAAAACCTTGATAATAATATGAGCTTAACGCGCCGCCAGCTTATGATTCACGAAGTCATTATGACCTTAAATCTCGCCACCCAAGCCAGCAATATGCGTGAAAAAGAGCAATTGGTCGGCTATCTGCGTCAAGCGCGCAAACAGCTACAAACCCTAGTACCACAAAAGTCAACGCCAAAAACAATATCTACCAATAATAAAACCTCTCCAACAGCGAATAGTACGACCTCTACTAAAGATAAAAATAAGGTACAAACCAAATCGTCTCCTAATGACATTACCGAGGTTATAGACTGGCTAGATCGATTGATTACCAATGCGCCAAAACCAACGCCATTATTAACCAAGCAAATTTTGGATAAGCCTAAACGTTAATGGTGGTTTTTAAAACTCTATAAGATAAAAACAAGAGAAAGCTAGTGATGAATAGTTTTGAGAAAAATACAGCGTTAAGTAATGAAAGTTTAAGTAATGCCCGTCCTGACGAGTTGGCACACTATCCAATTATTCATCATCAGCCAATCCATTGGGGTGAGATGGATGCCTTTAACCATCTAAATAATGTAGTGTTTTATCGCTATGCGGAGTCAGCACGGATTGGCTATTTGCAGGCGCTTGGCATGTTTGATGGCAGCATGGTCACGGTCTTAGCGCAATCAAGTTGCCAATATCTACGCCCTGTCACTTATCCCGATACCTTATTATTAGGCGTGCGTTGTCAGCGTTTGGGTAATACCAGCATAGTAATCGAGTATAGCTATTATAGCTGCGCTCAAAAGGTGATTGTCGCAACCGCTGATGCGGTCATTGTCCGTTTAGACAGTGATGGCAAGGATAAGTTGCCTTGGACCAATGAGGAGCGTGAGCGCTTAGTGGCATTAGAAGCAAGCGTTGGCCATACGCCCGAGCTTTAAAAACTTTAAAAAGTCGGCTTATTTAGTAAGTTATAAATGCTACTAAAATGATACCGGTAAAATAAACCTCCTCAATAAAAAACTCATAAAAAAAGGCACGCTAATCATTAGCGTGCCTTCTTTTCTATTTCTACTGCTTGCTTTTACGGTGGGTCTTTATTTTTGCTTAGGTGCGTGAACAAAGTCAACGACGTTCAATTCAAACCCTGACAAGGCATAAAACTTCATCGGTGATGACAGTAAACGCATATCACGAACCCCTAAATGGCGTAAAATCTGTGCGCCAACCCCAATACTGCGATACGGCTGCTGCGCAATGGTTGAGATTGATTGATTTTCAGCGGCTTTATCAAGCGCTTCTCCTAAATCAATCGGCTGATGGTTGCCAATCCAAACCAGCACGCCGCGTTCTGATTCTTGTATTTCTTCTAATGCCGAACGTACGCTCCAGCCGCTACGACCAGTGGTGTCATTTTTAGCGGCAAATAAGTCGCGTAATGGATGAAAACCATGGACACGAACGGTACTCACGCCTTCGCTCACATCGCCTTTTACCAAGGCTAAATGAGTTTCGTCAGCGCCAAACTCGCGGAAACGATGCAGCGTGAAAGTACCATATTCTGTTTCAAACGGATGTGACTCAATTTCTTCGACCGTTTGCTCATTGGCAATGCGATAGTTAATTAAGTCTGCAATCGTACCGATTTTAATACCATGCTCTTTGGCAAATATCTCAAGGTCATCACGGCGCGCCATCGTCCCATCATCATTGATGATTTCAACGATAACCGCTGCTGGCTCCAGACCTGCTAGGCGCGCCAAATCACAACCCGCTTCTGTATGACCGGCACGATGAAGAACACCGCCATTTTGAGCCATAATTGGGAAAATATGCCCAGGCTGGACGATATCTTCTGGTTTTGCTGAAGAAGACACCGCTGCTTGAATGGTGCGCGCACGGTCAGCGGCAGAAATACCTGTCGTCACGCCTTCAGCGGCTTCAATAGACACGGTAAAGTTGGTACTAAATTTTGCCTCATTGCGGTCTGACATCAGTGGCAATGCCAGCTGCTGACAGCGTGCTTCTGACAAGGTTAAACAAACCAAACCGCGCGCATGGGTAATCATAAAGTTAATATCATCAGGGCGCACATGGGTCGCTGCCATAATGATATCGCCTTCGTTTTCGCGATCTTCGTCATCCATTAAGATGACCATTTTTCCAGCACGAATATCTTCGATAATCTCAGGAATCGTATTTAAACTCATAGGAAGTCTCAATATTTTATTATTTATAGATAGGTTTAATTAGGGATATAAATCATCATCTGCCTATTGTAGCAGTAGATTGACAGAAACACTGTTGCGGTAAAGCAAATCATGCTTTGATAAGAGCCACATAAATAGAAGCAATCTGCTATAAAGTTTTCCGATCAACTGGTTTGTATATATCATTATGAGGACATTTTAACGCTTTTCACCCCAACGTGCTGCGTCATCTTGCCAATATGTCAGTTAATAGGTTAAAAATAATCATAAGTATTATCAATGATGCAAACGCATAGCCTTTATTCGTTACTGGCCGCTTGACCCTTTAGCCAGTCCATAAACTGCTTACTGTGTTGCTCGCGCTGATTGTCAGCAAATTTATAAAAACGTGTCCCGACTAAATTATCGGGCAAATAGCTTTGCGGATAATAGTGGTTGGGATAGTCGTGCGGATAAGCGTAGCCTTGACCATAACCTTGATTGCGCATCAGTTTGGTCACGCCATTACGCAAATGTAGCGGCACAGGCGAGGCGTCTTTTTCAGCGAGTGTCATCGCCGCATTAATGGCTTTATAAGTACTATTACTTTTGGCGCTGGTCGCCAGATACACCACCACTTGCCCTAAGATAATACGCGCTTCTGGCATACCAATCGATTGCACACTACGCAATGCTGCATCCGCGAGGAGTAGGGCATTAGGATTGGCATTACCAATATCTTCGCTGGCCAAAATCACCAAGCGCCGCGCAATAAAATCGGCAGGCTCACCGCCAACCAACATCCGCGCCATCCAATATAGCGCCGCATCAGGGTCGGAGCCGCGTACGGATTTTATCATGGCAGAGATAATATCGTAATGCTGCTCGCCATCTTTATCGTAGCGCACGAGCGCAGTTTGGGCGACACGGGCGACCAATTCATCATCAATGAGAATCGGTGATTGCTTAGGGTCAGCCGTTTGAATCGCAAGCTCTAATAAATTGAGCGCTTTTCTAGCATCACCATGCGCCAACTGGCTTATCGTTTGTTGCGCCTGTAAATCAACGGTTAAATTTTTGAGAATATTATCTTCTAAAAGCGCGCGCTGTAATACGGCACTGATTTGTTCAGGCGTCAGCGGCTCTAGACGATAAACTTGGCAGCGTGATAATAGCGCGTTATTTACACTAAATGACGGATTTTCGGTTGTCGCCCCAATTAAAGTAATATCACCTGACTCTACTGCGCCAAGTAAGGCATCTTGCTGGGCTTTATTAAAACGATGAATCTCATCGATAAACACCACCGGCGACTCAAAGCTTAACGAATCCTTGGTATCTAACACCTCACGTAATTGCTTAACGCCAGTATTTAATGCTGATAACGCATGAAAAGGTCGGCCAACGGCATCAGCCAACAGCATCGCGATGGTGGTTTTACCGATGCCCGCTTCGCCATGCAAAATAATCGATGGCAAATGTCCTTGTTCGACCAAGCGCCGTAACGGTGCACCCGCTGCTAATAAGTGCTCTTGACCGATAATGGCATCAAGGGTTGCAGGGCGCATACGCTGAGCAAGGGGCGTATCAGCATGAAAATTAGGTGGCATAAAGGTCTCTATTATCAATTAAATATTTTTAATTCTTATTAGGGTGTGTCTTTATTTTAAGCTTAACGCTAAAAACAATGACTCATGTCGTTCTAGCTAGGCTAACGCAGATTTACGTTAATAAAAGTCAGCTAAGTGTACAGCTTATGTCTTATAGGCTTTATTTTTTAAGTTTTTAGCCCTATTAAAGGCTTAATAGTTCTATAAAAAATAGTGCTTATAAAATAGCATCTATAAATGCTCAGTTTTTGAATATAAGGTAAGACAGTAATTATGTCGCAGTCGACTTTCAAGCGCTTATTTAAGTCCTCTACAGCTGCTAAAGGCCCAAAGCAACAGTCACGCCAGCTGACTGAGGGAGAGATAGCACTGGCACGCTCAGTGTTCGGTGACAGCCTTAAGCTTGATGGTGTGCAGCTTAAGACGGCGTGGTGGGTACTAAAGCATTATGCTGTCAGTCCTAATGGCAATATTTATTTCCATCCGGCCGACTGGGTCACGGATTTTAGCCAGTGTTCCTTGGGTAAGCAAAGCTGGCTTATCCATGAATTGACCCACGTTTGGCAATTGCAGCAAGGTCTTAAAGTCGTACGCGGCGCTATCATCAATCGCCGTTATGATTATGTACTTGAAGCAGGCAAGTCCTTTTTTAACTATGGCATTGAACAGCAGGCACGTATGGTGCAAGACTATTTTGTCCGTCGTCATCATGGTCATGACTGTCGTGATTTTGAAACTTGTATTCCATTTTTAAAGGAGCAAACGCTTGATAGCGAGCATGACAGTCACCGCTCGTTGAAAGTTTAATCTTTCTATTATGCTTGAATATTTATATGATGGCTTAAGCTTTCTCTCATTATGTACAGTTAATATATAAACAAAATAAGTAGAGAGGGAAGACGGTAGCAACAGGAATTATAATAAAAAACATGGTAATAAAAAGCTCAAGACTTTATCACTCAATTGACTTAATAGCGCTTCTAGAAATATCATCATTCATGGATAGTGTTATCACGTTGGCTTTTACTTTTTCTGCTTTTAACAAGGATATAAATTCGGATGTTTAAACTCTTACCAGTAAAACCTGACATTGACACTGATACCCGTCGTCGCTCTATCAATAAAGCGATGATTCGCCCTTATAAAGCACCAACATTGCTTGCGGCGACATTGACTGGCGTATTGTTAGTGAGCGGTTGTCAGCAGCAAACAGAAGAGCCAATACCTGATACCAACCAGACCAGCGAGCAAACAACTGCAGAGGACAGTCAACCTATGCGCAAAAGCGATTCGGCTGCTGCCCGTATAGAGCAGTTCCAGCCTTTGTATCTTGCGCAAGCGAAAGGACTGCAACAGCGTTTGCAAGCAGAGTATGAATCGCTACAAGCGGCAGATGCGTCAGACAGTGGCAATGATTTGTTACCTGATAGTACAACTGCTGTGTCAGTAGACAATGCTAAGCCGTCTAATACCGCTAATCCAGTTGCAAATAATACAGATTCTGAGCAAATAGCAAAACCAACTGCTACGGATTCAGCAGCAGTTGCCACGGCTAATAGTAATGGTGATTCTGGTGCTAGTAGTAACTCTGATATTGATGCTACTGCAGAGACTGATATCAATACCAGTACGGAAGTTGGCGAGCGCGATTTAACGGTGCTTAAGCGTATTAGCCTTGAGCCGCGTAAACCAGTGATGTTGACGGATGAGCAGATTATAGAAAGCTATCAGCAAGCGATGGAAACCCTTTATCAACCTGTGACCACGCCGCTTAGTGCGGAAGATGTTGATACCTTGATTAATATTGCGACTTTGGTGCCGCAGGTATTCGAACATGCAGAAATCGCCGGTAGACTTAGTGCAAAAAGTCCAGCGCTGGCGCGTTTGATTATTCAGCATCAAGTTTGGGAGCAAATAGAAGCCCAGCAAGTCATTGATATGCAGCAGATGAAAATCACCCAGCAGCAAGAGTTTGAAACGCTGATGGCGAAATTTAACGAAACCATTAAAGGCTATGATGAACAAATTGCCAAATACGAGCAAACGTTAAAAGAGTTTCAGTAAAGCGTTATAAGTTTAGAGTATTAAAGCTGTTTTGCTTAATGCCTCTTATTAAAGGCAAACCAAAAAAATCCCGCTACGATAGCGGGATTTTTATCTGTCTAACTTTTATACTTTTAAAACAAAAGACTGACTACTTGCGGTCTTCGACTTTAACGAATTCGCGTTTTGTCTCACCAGTATATAACTGACGTGGACGACCGATTTTGAACGGTGCGCTGTGCATCTCAAGCCAATGGCTAATCCAACCAGAGGTACGTGCCAATGAGAAGATAACAGTAAACATTGACGTTGGGATACCGATGGCTTTAAGGATAATGCCAGAGTAAAAATCAACGTTTGGATACAAGTTACGCTCAACGAAGAACGGGTCTTCTAAAGCGATTTTCTCAAGTGCCATGGCAAGCTCAAGCTTAGGATCATTGATACCCAATGCGCCTAGGACTTCGTCACAAGTCTCTTTCATCACTTGTGCGCGTGGGTCAAAGTTTTTGTAAACACGGTGACCAAAGCCCATCAATTTCACTTCACGGCTTTTCACTTTTTCCATGAATGCTGGTACGTTTTCAACTGTACCAATTTCATCTAACATAGTGAGTACGGCTTCATTGGCGCCGCCATGCGATGGTCCCCAAAGGGCCGCAATACCCGCAGCGATACAAGCGTAAGGATTTGCGCCAGTAGAACCCGCTAGACGTACGGTAGACGTTGAAGCATTTTGTTCGTGATCAGCATGCAAGGTAAAGATTTTGTCCATTGCACGGGTGATAACGTCATTGGTTTTGTAGTCAACATCAGCAGGCGTTGCAAACATCATGTATAAGAAGTTTTCCGCATAATTGAAATCATTACGTGGATACATGAACGGTTCGCCCTGTGAGTATTTATAACTCATGGCCGCAAGCGTTGGCATTTTAGCGATTAGGCGAATAGCGGTGATTTCACGATGCTCTTCATTGCTCACATCCAGATTTTCATGATAGAAAGCTGATAAAGCACCAACGACACCAACCATAATAGCCATAGGATGGGCGTCACGGCGGAAGCCTTCAAAGAATTTGCGTAATTGGTCATGAACGCCAGTATGCTTACGGATTTTTTCATAGAAATCCGCTTTTTGCTCAGCGTTTGGTAAATCACCATGAATCAGCGCATACGCCACTTCTAAGTATTCAGCATTATTTGCAAGCTCATCGATAGGATAGCCGCGATGCAACAGCTCGCCTTTACCGCCATCAATGAAGGTGATTTTTGACTCAACAGGCGCAGTTGCCATAAAACCTGGATCGTAGGTCCAGTAGCCCGCTTTTTGAAAAGCAGCAACTTCGATAACTGACGGCCCTAAAGTACCTTCAATAATAGGAAGTTCGTATTCTTCACCATTTACGGTTAGTTTGGCATTGTTGTCAGCCATAAATTGCTCTCCATTTTTTAACTTGTTAGAATAAAAATATATCGACGCACACCCTCGCGTCATCACTAATCAAACGGTAAAACAGTTAAAGGGTTAAATAAATTTAACCCATTTAAGATGCAGGCTATATTAGCAGTTATTAGCTAAGTTTTGAAAAGACTTTTAGCAGTAATGTCTGTAATAGGGGTGCTGTAGTCGTCATTAGCGGCTGTAAACTTTGTATCAAAATATGTCTGCTTAGTAATTTGGCTGTAAAGCATCATGCTAATACTAAAGTAATGATTATCATTAACATTATAATATTACAGTGTTTTTGCTAAGATAAGCCATTTTAATCTGTAAGGCGCTATACTATAAAACAGACAGAGTATGCGTAACCGACAAATTGGCTTAATGCGACGAATTATTTTGATTGAGTAATACTAATGAATTCATCTTACTAATAGCCAGCTTTTTGTTATTTAATCTCTAATAACCACTATTTAGGGGATAAATTTGTAATTAGCGGCCAGTCATTTTATAATTAGAGGGATTTAACTGGCACTAGCTTTGCGCAAATTGATAGACCAACGTAATTAAGTCGCTGATAAAGCCTAGCTTTACTGCTGCTTCTTTATGATTGGACGTTCGCTTTATAGACCAGAACCCAGCTTATCGCTTAAATATTCTTGTTAACTGTTCTATTTTTAGATATCCAACAGTGAAGTTTACCTTAATAAAAAATGATAATATAGAGATGACACCCTGGCGTTATCTTTTTTTGTTGATGGCAAGCAGTAAAAATAGACTAGTTAATCGATTTATCCCATGCTGCGTGCTTACTATTATAAAACACGCAGACAGCTTGTTATTGGTAGGGATTATCTGTTCCACAAGCGAGGTTGAGCCGTCTATAGAGTCCTTATAGAAATCTATAGAAGCCTTATAGAAAAAGGTCTCATAGAAACGATATATAGAGAGCGTGTTTCCTATATAAAATCTATCTATCAAATTTAGCGCAAATGAAATAACGTCAGCTAGCCCTTCCTTACCTTATTCATCTCATGTGTTGCTCGCCGCTTATGGAAGTGTATTTGTACCAAGCGTTGATAGCAGATACAGGAGTATAACCGCAAAAAGGATGCCCGCTGTGAAAAGCAACCGACCTATTGATCTGCCCTTAAGCCAAGTGATTAGCGTTAATCGCTCACCGATTGCGATAGCTTCAATCTTGCATCGTATCTCTGGCATTATTTTATTTTTACTTATTCCTGTCATGTTATGGATATTACAGAATTCTTTGGCGTCGCCTGAGAGTTTTGAAGCCATATTTGACAATGTCCTTGTTCGCTTTTTGGCGTGGATTTTTGTCGCCGCCATCGCTTATCACTTTGTGATGGGTATCAAGCATTTATTTGCTGATATGGGTATGAATGAGGAGCTAAAATCTGGCCGTGCCGCTTCTATGATTAGCTTTGTAATTGCAGCAATCTTAATTGTCGCGTCATTTGTATGGGTGATGTTCTAATGAAAAATGATTCAGGAATCAAAAGCGCTACTGGTCTAACCGGCTCAGGTTCACGTGATTGGATTATCCAGCGTATCAGTGGTGTGGTTTTAGCCGTATACAGTGTGGTATTACTGGGCTTCTTCTTAACTCATGGCAATGTAAGCTTCGTTGAATGGTCGGAATTTATGACCAGTTTACCGATGCGTCTGTTCAGCTTATTGGCCGTTTTGGCGTTGGCTGGTCATGCTTGGGTTGGTATGTGGACGGTATTTACTGACTATATTACCACTGGCAAACTGGGCTCAAGCGCAGCAGGTCTACGTTTAGTGCTACAGTCATTAATGATTATCGCTATTTTAGTTTTCCTATTTTGGGGCATTATGATTTTTTGGGGTAACGGCTTCGGTGTTGTTGCGGTTTAACCATTAATCATAGGTTTAGATATTGATCTATCTGATTTTTATAAATTGAATATCTAACCATAACAACGGACGAACCTGACAGCATTGGCGATGATTCGCTTATTTGAAAGCGTTTATTTTAAATAACGTACTTTAAAGTGCTATAGGTAATAGACATCCGTTAGTAGCCAAAATAGTCATAGCTAATCATAGCGTTGGGTGCCCACTAAATTCACAATTACTGATACGGTAAATGACGCTTATTTAATAGATAAAAGCTGTGAACAAGTGAGTAAGCCCAATATAACGATAGATATGCAAATTAAGTGGTTGAAGGCTGTTTGTATTGTATTTTGATTATTGTCGGTAGCGTTGCAGCAAAAGCTTGCTAGCGTTAGCGCACAATAAGATGCAGACCAACCTTTTTATTTACTTCTAAGCATTAACAGGCATTAGGAAAACCGTAATGGCAACTAGACAAGATAATACCATTAGTAATATTAAAACCCTGAACTACGACGCGGTCATCGTTGGTGGCGGCGGCTCAGGTATGCGTGCTTCATTGCATTTAGCGGAAGCGGGCATGAAGGTTGCAGTCTTGACCAAAGTATTCCCAACCCGTTCGCACACCGTTGCTGCTCAAGGCGGGATCGGTGCAAGTTTGGGTAATATGAGCAATGATAACTGGCACTTTCACTTTTATGACACCGTTAAAGGGTCAGATTGGTTAGGTGACCAAGACGCCATTGAATACATGTGCCGTGAAGCGCCAAAAGTGGTGTATGAGCTTGAGCACATGGGTATGCCGTTTGACCGTAACGAAGACGGCACGATTTATCAGCGCCCATTCGGTGGTCATACCTCAAACTATGGCGAAAAAGCCGTACAACGTGCGTGTGCTGCTGCTGACCGTACCGGTCACGCGCTACTACATACGCTATATCAAAAAAACCTACAGCAAGGTACTGAATTCTTTATCGAGTGGATTGCCCTTGATTTGATCAAAGACGACGCTGGTAATATCAATGGCGTCATCGCTATTGAACAAGAAACGGGTACTGTTGCGGTATTCCAGTCGCCAATCACTGTATTAGCGACAGGCGGCGCAGGTCGTATCTTTGCGGCCTCTACCAACGCTTATATCAATACTGGTGACGGTATTGGCATGGCGGTTCGCGCAGGCATTCCACTACAAGACATGGAATTCTGGCAGTTCCACCCAACCGGCGTTCATGGTGCCGGCGTACTATTGACCGAAGGTTGCCGCGGTGAAGGCGCTATCTTACGTAATAAAGATGGCGAAGCCTTTATGGAGCGTTATGCGCCAACCGTAAAAGACTTGGCACCACGTGATTTAGTATCACGCTCTATGGACCAAGAAATCAAAGAAGGCCGTGGTTGTGGTCCGAATGCTGACCATATCGTAATGGATATGACGCATTTAGGCGTTGAAACCATCATGAAGCGTCTACCATCAGTATTTGAGATTGGTAAGAACTTCGCCAACGTTGACATCACTAAAGAGCCAATTCCCGTTATCCCAACCATTCACTATATGATGGGTGGTATTCCAACCACGATTCATGGTCAAGTGATTGTTCCGGATCTAGAAGCGGGTACCGATGAAGACGGTTTATATGCAAAAGGCAACGTCGTTAAAGGTCTTTATGCTATCGGTGAGTGTGCTTGTGTGAGTGTTCATGGTGCTAACCGTTTAGGTACCAACTCACTACTTGATTTATTGGTCTTTGGTCGCGCTGCTGGTAAGCATATCGTTGATGAATTCCATCATGCTGACCACAACTATAAGCCATTAGACCCACGTGTTCTTGATTTTACCGTGCGTCGTTTAGACAAACTGCAACAATCAACCTCGGGCTATAATGCTCAAGACGTTGCTGACGAGATTCGTGCAACCATGCAAACGCATGCCAGCGTATTCCGTACGCAAGCGATGATGGACGAAGGCGTTGAGAAAATCCTAGCGCTTGGTGAAAAAATCGACCAAATCCATTTGGCGGATAAATCACAAGTCTTTAACACCGCGCGTATTGAAGCGTTCGAAGTTGCTAACTTGTATGAAGTGGCAAAAGCAACGATGATATCAGCGGCTAAGCGTCACGAAAGCCGCGGCGCGCACAGTGTGTCTGACTATGATCGTCCAGAAGATGATGAATACGCACCAAACGGCCGTAACGATAGAGAATGGATGAAGCATACCTTATGGTATTCTGAAGGCAATAAGATTATCTATAAGCCGGTTCGTAAAGTGCCATTGACCGTCGATTATATCGAGCCAAAAGTCCGCGTCTATTAATTCTAGACTGGGTGCGCATGATTTTTACGCACTGTAAAAAACGTTTTATCCCTTATTAATTTATTAAAAAGGTGACCGCCAGCGACAGGCCGCTATCAGCGCTGAGATTTAGACATACCAGCGCTGATAGTTTACAGTCTTTAGATTGTACGGTTTGTCAGCCCGCCATCATCTACGTGTGGAGTTTAGCATTATGAGCCGAGGTACTCGCACCATCGAAATCTATCGCTACGATCCTGATGTGGACGCAGCGCCGCGCATGCAAACTTATACGGTTGAGTTGTTAGACTCAGATCGTATGTTGCTTGACGTGTTATTACGCCTAAAAAAGGAAGATGAGACACTTACCTTCCGTCGCTCATGCCGTGAAGGTATTTGCGGTTCTGACGGCATGAACATCAATGGTAAAAATGGTCTTGCATGTTTAATCAACATGAATACCTTGCCTGAAAAAGTAACGGTTCGTCCGTTACCAGGTTTACCGGTTGTTCGTGATTTGGTTGTCGATATGAACCAATTTTACGAGCAGTACGAAAAAGTTCATCCGTTCTTAATCAATGACCAGCCAGCGCCAGCAACAGAGCGTTTGCAGTCACCTGAGCAACGCGAAAAATTGAACGGTTTGTATGAGTGTATCTTATGTGCATGCTGTTCAACCAGCTGCCCATCGTTCTGGTGGAACCCTGATAAGTTCTTGGGTCCAGCAGCACTATTGAATGCCAACCGTTTCGTTTCTGACAGCCGTGATACTGATACGCGTGCGCGTCTAGCACGTTTAGACGATCCGTTCAGCTTGTTCCGTTGCCGCGGTATTATGAACTGTGTTTCAGTCTGTCCAAAAGGTTTGAATCCAACCAAAGCAATTGGTCATCTACGTAATTTACTGCTTGATCATGCAGGTTAGTCTACCTTTTATGGTCAATTAGCTTTATAATAGCGCCATCAAAAACACCACCTATCATTAGGTGGTGTTTTTTATTAAAAAATATTAGCATTTAGCTATTTTTTTAAGTGATAAGCCATTGTTTTTCTTATTAACACGACCATATTGATATCGTGAGCGGTATTGTTGAGGGCCAGTGGCGAATCCGTGAGGGTAAGTAAGGCTGTATTAACAATACGTTGCTTGTATGTAAGAAGACATGCTATATCGCGCGTCTCCCTATATAATTGAATATGGTAATATTGTTTAGTATTACAGATGCAAAGTTGCGAAAAATGATAATAGATATTCATTACGTAAATACCTAGTATTGAACAAACAAACTATGGCCCATAGGGTAGGCATGTTACTCTATACGGCAATGTATGTTTGGCGGAATATACGCCAATTTTCTACCATAGGAAGACATTTCAGTAAAAATAGCCAATTGATAGGCTAACTGAAAGAAAAATGCTGGGCTAAAAACCTTATCATTAACAATTTGGTTATAGCTGATAGCATTATATATAAATTAATGTTGTGAAACGAGACGATTAAGAAAACCGGCCGTTCACAAATAATTGTAATTGTAAGATTGGTATTGCAATCAGGCTTTTTTATCGTTAGATAGCTTTTAGTGTCAACGCTTTAGTTTTAAAAACTAATAGAGAGTATTAAAAACTGATGGTAAATATCGCCAATCTACAACGCATGACACAATAATAAGCACGATTCCATTCATTTATCTATCAAATAGACGATTATTATGAATAGTATAACTAAAGAAGCAGTGAGCGTAGATCATACTGAACTGGCCGCTGATAATGCCAGTTACATCGAAGCGCTCTATGAGCAATATCTAGACGATCCTAGTAGCGTTGATAGCGATTGGCAAGCGTATTTTGAACAATACAAATCACCAAACGATGCCGCGCATAATGCGATTAAAGACCAGTTCTTATTGTTAGCACGTAATCAGACTGCTAATAAAGTGAGTGCTGATACGTCTGGCGCAACCGCTAACGATCCAGGTAACTGTGCTGACCCAAAACAAATGGGCGTGCAGCAACTGATTTCAGCGTACCGTCGCCGTGGTCATCGCCGCGCTAAGCTTGATCCCTTAGAACTACATCCACGTGCAGAAGTGGAAGATTTAACCCTTGCTTATCACAACCTGTCAGAAGCTGACCTTGATACGGTATTCCCAACCAATGATTTAAATATTGGTAAGGATGAAGCGACATTACGTGAAATTATCGAAATCATGGAGCGTGTTTACTGTCGTTACATGGGTGTCGAGTATATGCACGTGACCACCAGCACAGAAAAACGCTGGATGGAAAAATATCTAGAAACCAATTTAGGTTACATCGAGTTTGATAAAGAAAAACGTTTATCAATTCTTGAGCGTCTGACTGCTGCTGAAGGCTTAGAGAAATACTTGGCTCGTAAATATACGGGCGTTAAGCGTTTTGGTCTAGAAGGCGGCGAGAGCTTTATCCCTGCTATCAATGAAATCATCCAACGTGCTGGCGGTTATGGCACCAAAGAGATGGTCATTGGTATGGCTCACCGTGGACGCTTGAACTTACTGGTTAATATCTTGGGTAAAAACCCTGCCGATTTGTTCGATGAATTCGATGGTAAAGTACAGCCAGAAAAAGGCTCAGGTGACGTTAAATACCATAACGGTTTTTCATCGAACGTGATGACGCCAGGTGGCGAGGTACATTTAGCATTGGCGTTTAACCCATCGCATCTTGAGATTGTGGCACCTGTACTGCAAGGGTCGGTACGCGCCCGTCAGGTTCGTCGTAACGATCAGCCATTACAAGACAATAAAACTGGTAACTCAGTACTGCCAATCGTTATCCATGGTGACGCTGCTTTTGCTGGTCAAGGTGTGGTACAAGAAACCTTCCAGATGTCACAGACTCGTGCTTATACCACGGGCGGTACGGTTCATATTGTTATCAATAACCAAGTTGGTTTCACCACCAGCCGTCAAGAAGATGCGCGTTCAACGGAATATTGTACTGACGTGGCAAAAATGGTGCATGCACCTATCTTGCACGTGAATGGCGATGATCCTGAGTCAGTCGTATTTGCCGCTCAATTGGCATTAGATTACCGTCATGAGTTTGATAAAGACATTATCATTGACTTGTTCTGCTATCGCCGTAACGGTCATAACGAAGCCGATGAGCCATCAGCAACTCAGCCATTGATGTATGCCGTTATTAAGAAGCTACCAACGACGCGTACTATCTATGCGCAAAAGCTGATTGAGGAAGGTCTGCTTAACCAAGAAGATGAAAAACGCTACGAAGATGAATATCGTGAATCCTTAGACCGTGGTGATTATGTTGCCAACTCTTTGGTTAGTCAGCCTAACGAAGAGCTGTTTGTCGATTGGAAACCTTATTTGGGTCATGACTTGGTTGATGACTGGGATACCAGTGTCGATATCGAAATACTAAAAGGTTATGGTCGCCGTATGGCCGAGATGCCAGAAGGCTACAAGCTGCAACGCCAAGTACAAAAAATGGTCGAACAGCGCTTAGCCATGCAAACCGGTGAAGAGCCTCTTAACTGGGGCGCAGCTGAAACCTTGGCTTATGCCTCATTGGTTGATCATGATGGGGTGTTGGTTCGTATTACCGGAGAAGACGTTGGCCGTGGTACGTTCTCGCATCGCCATAGCGAAATCTATAACGTTAATGATGGCAGCATGTATGTGCCACTGTCACACATCAGTGAAAAACAAGCGCGTTTTGCCACTTATAACTCATTATTGTCAGAAGAAGCGGTATTGGCCTTTGAATATGGCTACGCAACGACTGTGCCAAATGCTCTAATCGTTTGGGAAGCCCAGTTCGGTGACTTTGTCAACGGCGCACAAGTGGTTATTGACCAATTTATCTCAAGTGGCGAGACCAAATGGCAGCGTGTTTGTGGTCTAACCATGTTGTTACCACACGGCTATGAAGGTCAAGGTCCTGAGCATTCATCTGCTCGTCTTGAGCGCTTCTTGCAGCTATGTGCTGAAGATAATATGCAAGTGATTACGCCAACGACGCCAGCGCAAATTTATCATGCGCTACGCCGTCAAGCGGTACGTCCGATTCGTAAGCCGTTGATCGTTATGTCACCGAAGAGTTTGCTACGTCATAAGCTTGCGACGTCAAACCTTGAAGAGTTGGCAAACGGTAAGTTTGAAACGGTATTGCCAGAGATGGATCAGCAAAATCCGAACAACGTGACTCGTATGGTGCTATGTGGCGGTAAAGTTTATTATGACTTGCTAGAGCAGCGCCGTGCGTTAGGTCTTGACCATGTTGCGATTGTGCGTATTGAGCAGCTTTATCCATTGCCAGAGAAACGTTTGATTGCTGAAATTGAGAAATATAGCAATTTGGCTGAGATTGTTTGGACGCAAGAAGAGCCATTGAACCAAGGTGCTTGGTATTATTTAGCGCCGCACATGTTCCGCATTGTCGTGCCGCACCCAACCAAGGCGAAAGTCATGGAGCCAGTGGCGCGTCCTGCTAGTGCAGCACCAGCGACAGGTTCGGCAAAACTGCATGTCAAACAGCAACAAGATTTGATTGCTGGTAGCCTTGGCATCAGTGTGGATGAGCTGTCTAAATAGCGACTCGTTTACGTAACAGATTATTCAAGATACATGAATCAGGCGATAACAGTCAGTACTCGGTATGACCATTTCAGCAAGACAATTTAAAACGGTACTGACTGCTTATCACGACTTAATAATAAATAGTAATATCAACATCTAAGGAGTATATCGATGGCTGAAATTAAAGCCCCCGTGTTTCCAGAATCGGTTGCCGACGGCACCATCGTGGAATGGCATGTCACTGAAGGTCAAGAAGTTAGCCGTGATGACTTATTGGCTGAAATCGAAACTGATAAAGTGGTATTAGAAGTTGTTGCACCTGATAATGGTGTTGTGACTAAAATCGTTAAGCAAGTTGACGATACTGTTTTGTCTGACGAGTTAATCGCAGAATTTGAAGCAGGTGCCAGCGGTAGTACAGATAGTGGTAGCGCTGATAAAGGTGATGCTCCTGCAGTTGATCCAGATCAGCCAGCAGCGCCAGTACAAGCGAAGCAAGGTACTGATGGCGGCGAGCCAGTGCAAGCGACAGATAAAAAAGACGAAGCCGATCATAAAGATCAAAGCCCTGCAGTACGTAAAGCGGCGAAAGAGTCTGGCGTTGATCCTAAAGACGTCGAAGGCAGTGGCCGCGGCGGTCGTGTGACCAAAACCGACATGGCGAACCCAACGCTAAAAGCTGACAGCTCTATCAAATCTGATAGCGGTCGTCCAGTCGCTGAGTCAACAGGTGAGCGTACTGAAAAACGCGTACCAATGACGCGCCTACGTAAAACAGTTGCCAATCGTCTGCTAGCTGCTTCGCAAGAAACAGCGATGCTAACCACGTTTAACGAAGTCAACATGAAACCGTTGATGGACATGCGTGCTAAGTATAAAGAGCAGTTTGAAAAGCGTCACGGCGTACGTCTAGGCTTTATGTCGTTGTTCGTAAAAGCGGCGACTGAAGCATTGAAACGCTTCCCAGCGGTTAACGCCTCACTAGATGGTGATGATATCGTTTATCATGGCTACTATGATATCGGTGTTGCCGTATCTTCAGATCGTGGTTTGGTTGTTCCTGTACTACGTGATGCCGATCGCATGAGCATGGCTGATGTTGAAGCTAAGATTCGTGAATTGGGTGGTAAAGCACAAAAAGGTAAGCTTGGTCTAGATGAGATGACTGGTGGTACGTTCACTATCTCAAACGGCGGCGTATTTGGTTCACTCATGTCAACGCCAATCTTGAATCCACCACAAACCGCTATCTTAGGTATGCATGCTATCAATGATCGTCCGATGGCAGTCGATGGTAAAGTTGAGATTTTACCAATGATGTACCTAGCACTTTCTTATGACCACCGTATGATTGATGGTAAAGAGGCAGTGCAGTTCTTAGTAACTATCAAAGAGTTGGTCGAAGATCCAACCATGTTGCTATTAGACCTTTAAGCCTATGAGCTTGTATCGGTAACCACTGATACAAGCTTTTTAACTTTGGAATAGGTGATTGTGGTTTATTGATAAATGTCAGATAACATTTCGTTCTTAGCGTGTATTAACGACAGAATAAAATGTGCCTTTATTTATCATGAGCTTAATTAATCATTCAAATCCTAACTGAAATTAGAATTAGAAATAGGAACGTACTATGAAAGACAATTATGATCTAGTCGTCATCGGCGGCGGTCCTGGTGGTTATGAAGCCGCTATTCGTGCAGGCCAACTGGGTATGAGCGTTGCTTGTATCGAAAAACGCGTTTATAAAGGCGAGCCAGCACTTGGCGGTACTTGCTTAAACGTCGGTTGTATCCCATCAAAAGCCTTGCTGGATAGCTCGCATCGTTATGAAGCGACTAAGCATGACCTTGCTGAACATGGTATCAGCACCGGCGACGTTGCTATCGATATCGAGCAAATGATTGCCCGTAAAGAAGGCATCGTTAAGCAATTGACCGGCGGCGTTGCGGCATTGTTAAAAGGTAATGGCGTTGACTGGCTTCAAGGTTGGGGCACGTTGGAAGATGGTAAAGGCGCGGATAAAAAAGTTAAATTTACCGCCCTTGCTGACGAAGCAGAAACCATTATCACGGCTAAAAACGTGATTCTTGCAGCAGGTTCTGTTCCTATCGATATTCCTATGGCAAAAACTGATGGCGATCGCATCGTTGATTCTACCGGCGCGCTTGATTTCACTGAAGTACCTAAGCGTTTAGGCGTTATTGGTGCCGGTGTTATCGGTCTAGAGCTAGGTTCAGTATGGCGTCGTTTGGGTGCAGAAGTGGTGGTTTATGAAGCGCTACCAAGTTTCTTAGCCGCCGCTGACAAAGATATCGCTAAAGAAGCGGGCAAAATGCTGAAGAAGCAAGGCCTTGATATCCGTGTCGATACCAAAGTGACCAATGCTGAAGTGAAAGGCGACCAAGTTGTCGTAACTAGCGAAGCTAAAGGCGAGTTATCTGAAGAAAGCTTTGATAAGTTAATCGTTTGTGTTGGTCGCCGTGCCTATTCTGAAAAACTATTGGGCGCAGACAGCGGTATCACCTTGACTGAACGCGGTCTAATCGATGTCGATGACCAATGTAAAACCAACCTTGATGGCGTTTACGCTATCGGTGACTTGGTCCGCGGCCCTATGCTTGCGCATAAAGCAATGGAAGAAGGCATGATGGCGGTTGAGCGCATTCATGGCGAAAAAGCACAAGTTAACTATGACACTATCATTAATGTCATTTATACCCATCCAGAAATCGCATGGGTTGGTTTGACTGAACAAGCAGCGACTGAAGCGGGTTATGAAGTAAAAACCGGTTCATTTAACCTAGCAGCTAACGGCCGTGCGCTTGCCCAAAGTGAAGCACAAGGCTCTATCAAAGTCGTTGCTGATGCTAAAACAGACCGTTTATTAGGTATGCATGCCATTTCTGCTGGTGCTGGCGATATCGTCCATCAAGGTATGATTGCGATGGAATTTGTATCAAGCATCGAAGACTTGCAGTTAATGACCTTTGCGCATCCAACCATTTCTGAAGCGGTTCATGAAGCAGCGTTATCAGCAGATGGTCGCGCGATTCACGCCATCCAGCGTAAAAAGCGTAAGTAGCTTTTAAAGTTAAAATGATTAAAGCTGAGAAAGTTAAAGCTAAGACAATTTAAGTAAATATCAAGTTTAACCGGATGAGGCGACCGCTATCATTATTGAGATACTGGTCGCCATCATCATAAGTGCTCAGATATATTCTTCTACGCACTTGATTTCACTTTTTATTAATTGTAAAAAATAAAGGATACAATCAATGAATTTACATGAGTATCAAGCAAAAGAGCTATTAAAAAGCTACGGTTTGCCCATTCAAGAAGGTATCATCGCCTATAACGGCGACGAAGCTGCCGCTGCTTTTGATAAAACGCCTACAGACATTGCGGTTATCAAAGCGCAAGTACATGCTGGCGGCCGTGGTAAAGCGGGCGGTGTTAAATTGGTTAAGACTCGTGAAGAAGCTAAGCAAGTTGCTGAAGCGCTTATCGGTACCAATCTGGTTACGTTCCAGACTGACGCTGACGGCCAACCAGTAAACTTTGTATTGGTTGCAGAAGATATGTACCCAGTACAAACTGAGCTATATCTTGGCGCAGTTGTTGACCGTTCTACACGTCGCGTGACTTTTATGGCATCAACCGAAGGCGGCGTTGATATCGAAGAAGTCGCAAGCGAAACCCCAGAAAAAATCTTTAAAGTAAGCGTTGATCCATTAGTCGGTTTAATGCCTTACCAAGCACGTGAAGTGGCATTTAAACTGGGTCTTGAAGGCAAGCAAATCAACCAGTTTGTAAAACTGATGAGCGGTGCTTATCAAGCATTCATTGACAATGATTTTGCGTTACTAGAGATTAACCCATTAGCGGTTCGCGAAAATGGCGAAATCGTTTGTGTCGATGGCAAAATTGGTATCGACTCAAACGCTTTATATCGTTTGCCTAAAATAGCTGCGCTACAAGACAAAACGCAAGAAAACGAGCGCGAGCTAAAAGCAGCTGAATTTGACCTAAACTATGTTGCCCTAGAAGGTAACATCGGTTGTATGGTCAACGGTGCTGGTCTGGCAATGGCGACCATGGACATCATCAAACTGTATGGCGGCAAACCTGCTAACTTCTTGGACGTTGGCGGCGGTGCAACCAAAGATCGCGTTGTTGAAGCGTTCAAAATCATTCTAGAAGACAGCAGTGTTGAAGGTGTTTTAATCAACATCTTTGGCGGTATCGTACGTTGTGACATGATTGCAGAAGCCATTATCGCTGCGGTTAAAGAAGTCGACGTAAAAGTACCTGTCGTTGTACGTCTAGAAGGTAATAACGCTGAATTGGGCTTACAGATTCTAGAAGAATCTGGTCTGAAACTGACTTCAGCCCAAGGCCTAGCAGACGCGGCGCAAAAAATTGTCGATGCGGTTAAAGCGTAAGTCTTTAATATAAGTCGTTAACATAAGCGCGATTGTATTAATTAGTATGCGCTTAAACAAACGCTTAAGCATTATAGTCAAAGCGTGATGGCAGTTTTTAGTATGAATATCAATCGTTAACATTTAACGACAGATAAGCTAGCAAACTGCTATTGCAAGACAACCGAATAAGGAAAAAATAATGAGTGTATTAATTGATAAAGATACCAAAGTATTGGTACAAGGTTTTACCGGTAAGAACGGTACATTCCACTCTGAACAAGCGATTGAATACGGCACCAAAGTTGTTGGCGGCGTAACTCCAGGTAAAGGCGGTCAAACGCACCTAGGTTTGCCAGTATTTAACACCATGGCGGAAGCGATGGAAGCGACCCAAGCTGACGCATCAGTTATCTACGTACCTGCACCATTTGTACTAGATTCTATCGTTGAAGCGGTCGATGCCGGTGTAAAGTTGATCGTTGTGATCACTGAAGGCGTACCGACTATCGATATGCTAAAAGCTAAGCGTTATATCGAAGAAGCAGACGGCGTACGTATGGTCGGTCCAAACTGCCCAGGCGTTATCACTCCAGGTCAGTGTAAAATCGGTATCATGCCAGGTCATATCCATTTGCCAGGTAAAGTGGGTATCATCTCACGCTCTGGTACGTTGACTTATGAAGCGGTTGCACAGACCACTAAGCTTGGCTTTGGTCAGTCAACTTGTATTGGTATCGGTGGCGATCCTATCCCTGGTATGAATCAGATTGACGCATTAAAACTGTTCCAAGACGATCCACAAACTGAAGCTATCGTATTAATCGGTGAGATTGGTGGTACTGCTGAAGAAGAAGCGGCTGCTTATATCAAAGAGCACGTGACTAAGCCAGTTGTTGGTTATATCGCTGGTGTTACCGCACCTGCTGGTAAGCGTATGGGTCATGCTGGTGCGATTATCTCTGGTGGTCAAGGTACTGCTGAAGAGAAATTTAAAGCCTTTGAAGACGCTGGTATTGCTTATACTCGCGATCCATCAAAAATCGGTGACAAGCTAAAAGAAGTTACTGGTTGGTAATTTAGATATTAATCGATAATCTAATACCGAAACGTCGTTGAAAAAAATACAAGGCACCCCTACAATGGGGTGTCTTTTTTTATTCTAAAAATAACTTTTCTTCGACTAAAATGTAGCAATTATGAAAAACAAGATATTGGTTACGGGCGGCGCTGGATATATCGGCTCACACACATGTATAGCGTTGCATCAAGCAGGCTATGATGTCGTGGTATATGACAACCTATCCAATAGTAGCCGTGAAGCGATCAATCGCGTCTCTACTCTCATTGGTCAGCCTATTGAATTTATCGAAGGCGATATTCGCGATGCTGAGTTGCTCAGACAAGTATTTACAGAGCATCCATTTTTTGGTGTGATTCATTTTGCGGGGTTAAAGGCCGTTGGTGAATCCGTTGCCAAGCCACTGTTGTATTATAATAATAATGTCAGTGGCACCATTACTTTACTAGAAGTCATGGCAGAAGCAAACGTTAAAAACCTCGTTTTTTCATCGTCTGCGACTGTTTACGGTGATCCTGAAGTACTGCCTATTGACGAGACATCACCACGTTCTTGTACCAATCCTTATGGGCAAAGTAAGCTTACGGTCGAGCATATTTTAGAAGGCTTAGCGGCAACTAATGATGGCTGGAATCTTATTCCGCTTAGATACTTTAATCCCGTAGGCGCGCATCCATCAGGACAGATTGGCGAAGATCCAAATGATATTCCTAATAATTTGATGCCTTATATCTCCCAAGTAGCAGTCGGTAAGCTTGAAAAGCTTAGTGTTTTTGGTAATGACTATCCTACCGTCGATGGTACGGGGGTACGCGACTTTATCCATGTCACTGACCTTGCCCAAGGGCATGTTGCTGCGCTTAATTATTTGCAGAAACGAGTAGGTCAAGATAAATACAGCTCAATAGGTTTTTTACCCATTAATCTAGGAACAGGTAAAGGAACGTCTGTTTTAGAATTGGTCACGGCTTTTTCTGAAGTATCAGGACAAAACATTCCTTATCAGTTTTCTGCTCGCCGCGCAGGAGATATTGCTAGCTGCTATGCCAGTGCTGATAAGGCGAAAGAATTATTGGGCTGGGAAGCCAAGCTGTCTATTACTGAAATGTGCCAAGATACCTGGCGTTGGCAGAGTATGAATCCGAATGGGTATAACATCGCTTAAATTGTATAAAAACTATGTTTAAACCTAGCTTTTATCTCACACCTTTTAACACAGTTTAAAAATTATGAAAAAAATTACCCACGTCGTTATCCCCGTTGCAGGCTTTGGCACGCGTATGTTGCCATTATCTAAATCCGTACCAAAAGAGCTATTGCCGCTTGGTAATCGTCCGGCCATTCACTATGTCGTTGAAGAAGCAATCGCAGCTGGTATCAAGCATATTGTCTTGGTCGGTCATGCGCAAAAAAGTGCCATTGAAAATTACTTTGATATCAATGCTGAGCTGGATAATCAGCTTAGAGCGAAAGGTAAAAATGAGCTAGCCGATAGCTTAAATTGGCTACCAGATGATGTAACGGTATCAATGATACGCCAAGGTAAACCGTTAGGTTTAGGGCATGCGGTACTTGCCGCGCGACCAATTATCGGCGATCATGATTTTGCTGTGATGTTGCCTGATGTGGTGCTTGATCCCTTTACCACCGATATGACTGCCGACAATTTAGCTTTTATGATTGAGTCTTTTGCTAAAGACAAGCACTCACAGATATTGGTCGATACTGTCGCCGATGAAGATGTGCATAAATACGGTATCGCTCAGTTAAGTGAATCTGATAACGGTGCGCACGATATAGATAATAAAGCAGATACGAATACGAGCTTTAAGGTTGCCGGTTTTGTAGAAAAACCAAGTTTAGCAGATGCACCTTCAAAATTGGCCGTCGTTGGGCGCTATGTCTTTAGCAACCATATTTTTGACTATCTGGCCAATACCAAGGCATCAGTTGGCGGTGAGATTCAACTGACTGATGCTATCGATGCCTTGATTAGTCAATATGGCGTCAATGTCACGACGATGTGCGGTGCCAGTTATGATGCCGGTGATATGCGCTCTTATATGCAGGCGTTTATTTATTTCGCTCAGCAGCAATTAGCAGATGAAGGGTAGTGCATGAACGATATAAAAGGCAATAATCGCTATAGCAGCGCGCGTAATTCTAAGTACTGGCAGCAGTTACAGGAGTTGGCGGCACAGCCATGGTCGCTGGATAAACTATTTACCCAAGATGCTGAACGTACGAGCCGTTTTAGCACGCAAGCTGGCGCGCTATATATGGATTATAGCAAGCAGTGTGTTGACGAGACGGTATTAGGCGCACTGTTAAGCTTAGCGGATAGTTGTGATTTATCAGGCCGGATTCAATCTTTGCTGCAAGGCGCGATGGTCAATACCAGTGAGGAGCGTGCGGCGTTGCACACAGCGCTGCGCTTACCAGTTACCGCAAAACTGCAAGTTGGTACGCAAGATGTTGTTACTGATGTGCATCAGAGCTTGGCGCGCGTTGCCAGATTATCCGAGCGTGTACGCAGTGGTACATGGCGTGGATTTTCCGGCAAGGCAATTACCGATGTGGTTAATATCGGCGTTGGTGGTTCTGATTTAGGGCCGCTGATGGCGACCACTGCGCTTGATGAGTGGGCAGATACTGCTATCGAAGTGCATTTTGTCTCCAATATGGACGGCACGCAACTTGATAATTTGCTGAAACACTTAAATCCTGAAACTACCTTATTTATTATATCCTCTAAGTCTTTTGGTACCGTTGATACGCTATCCAATGCCAAAACCGCCCTGTCTTGGCTGCTTGCAACCGCAAAACTGCGGGCAGGTACAGAGGACAGTGTATTACGTCGTCATTTTATTGGTATTTCAGCCAACAGTGAGAAAATGAGCGCCTGGGGTATTCATCCTGAGCACCAATTGCAGCTTTGGGAATGGGTTGGTGGCCGTTTTTCTTTATGGTCAGCGATTGGATTGGCTATTGCCATTCGTATCGGTATCGATGGCTTTAAAGCGTTATTGGCCGGCGCTCATAGTATGGATGAGCACTTCGCCCAAGCGAATTTTGCAGAAAATTTACCGGTATTATTAGGTTTACTTGCCGTTTGGAACAGTACCTTTTTACACGTTAATGCTCATACGGTATTGCCTTATGATGGGCGTTTAGAGTATTTGCCAAGCTACTTGACCCAGCTTGAAATGGAAAGTAATGGTAAATCGGTGACGCTGCATGGTGAGCGATTAGACTACGATACTTGTCCGATTTTATGGGGTGAGATTGGCTCAAACGCGCAGCATGCTTTTTATCAGCTTTTGCATCAAGGGACGCAGCAAGTCTCTTGTGATTTTATCGCCTGTGTGCGTCGTTATAGTGATAAAGCGACCAATGCCTCGCTACAGCAGCAGCATGAATTATCTTTAGCCAACTGTCTAGCGCAAAGTCGGGTACTGGCTTTTGGCAATGCGGCTATTGCTGATGCTGATATACAAATTGCTTCTGATGCTGATAAATATAAATACTACCGCGGTAATCAGCCATCAACAACCTTATTGATTGACGAGCTGACCCCGCATAGTTTGGGGGCATTAATCGCGCTTTATGAGCATAAGGTTTATGTGATGGCCAGCATTTGGGATATCAATCCGTTTGACCAGTGGGGTGTCGAGATGGGTAAGCAAATGGCAGAGTCAGTGCATGCCGCTATGCAGCAAGAGGGTGGTGAGCAGTTCGACAGCTCTACTAATCAGCTATTACAGCATATTAAGCTGCTTTCTTAAGAGTGCCTGCTGTTAATTTATTCACGCTGCTAATTCCCCAATAATAAAAGGTAAACTCATGAGCGCTGATGCCATAAATACACATAAGCATGAATCTGTACCCAATCCGTTTAATAATACGGCGGTAAATAATAACGTTTGTGTCCTTGTCGGTCATAGTATTGAAGCGATTACCAGTGCAGTGGTACTGGCAAGTCTCGGTCATGCGGTTCACCTCTATGCCGATAAAGATATATTGACGCAGCAGTTACAACAATATTGTTTTGAGCATCATCTGCAAGCGCTTTGGCAGATGTATGATCAGCAGCAACAGATTGTCAGCTATGTGCTACCAAAGAGTGCTGATGAGCTGATACAGCGTTATGAAGTGGCGAATGATAATGATGAGAAAAAATCAGTTGCGCTATATTGGCTATTTTTAGATAGTATTAGCTCAATATGGCTAGAGGACAGTTGGATTACCGCCTTTAATCATAGTCATCAGCAAGCATTACCGCTCATCATGAGTGGTATTAAACAGTTGGGTGCAGTTGCCGCATTATCTAAACGTTTGCAGCGCGCTTGGGTATATTATCTACCCTTCGTCTTCTTAAAAGATGGTGATGCTTATAGCTCGATGTTAAATCCGTCGTTATGGCTACTCGGTGAAAAAACGCCAAACAGCAGCTATCATCTACATATGCTCCAACCATTAATGCAGCATGCGCGTGCAACGCATCATGCCGATATTGCGACGATAGAATTTGCCCGTAGTAGTATCATGGCGATGCTGGCAACGCGGGTTAGCTTTATGAATGAAATGTCACGCTTGGCTGATAGTCATCAGGTTGATATCCAGCAGGTCAGTCACATTATGGGACTCGATGAGCGTGTGGGCAGTAGCTACTTGCAAGCGGGTTGGGGGTTTGGTGGTAATACGCTACCGACGGAATTGCTTCAGCTGCAGCAATCAAGTGAGGCGCAGAGTTTGGCTATGCCGCTATTGCAATCGGTTATCCATATTAATGAAGACCAAAAAGAGCTGATCTTCCGTAAGTTTTGGCAATATTTTGATGGTTTTATCGATAATAAAACCGTCATGATTTGGGGCGGTAGTTATAAAGCAGGCTCGGGACGGACAGCAGAGTCAGCGATTCATCCTTTATTGGCATTATTATGGTCTTATAATATCCGTACACTGGTTTATAGCGATAAAGCGCAAACGGAGCTTGCCGCCCTTTATAAGCAGCAGCCATTACTTCAGTTGATAAACAATCCGTATCAACAGCTTAATGAGGCGCAGGCAATCTTTATTATCAGCTGGTTGCCAGAAAATAGGCTGGATATTGCCAAGCTTAATGAGCAAGCGATGCCTGTATTCGATGCGCAAAATGCCTTGTCGCGAACGCAGATAGATGGTCTAGTCGGCGACTATATGGGGATTGGTCGCGTCAAGTAAGGGTTTCTATCAGGTATAAAATAAGCTCAGTAGACAAACAATTATTAGACTAAAGCCAAACAAAAGCGCCGATTAATATAAAAATTAATCGGCGCTTTTTTTATTTTTATAAGTTTAGAATGTCTTTATTCAGCACAGCAGCTATTTAAGCAGGTACCGCACCTTTACTGGCAAGCCATTGTTGAATGGCTTGGGTTTTGGTCCGTAGTAAATCTTCATCACCGCGACTTTCAATATTTAACCGAATTAATGGTTCAGTATTTGAGGCGCGTAAGTTAAAACGCCATTCGCCAAAGTTTAAACTCAAACCATCTAGCATCGATTTGGTTGGATTTTCAGCGCTGAACTTTTCTTCGATAGCGCTAATAATCGTCTGCGCATCATGCGTGGTCAGATGAAAGTTTAGCTCGCCTGAGCTTGGATAGGCTGCAATATAACCGCTGACCAATTCTGACAAGGTTTTACCGGTAATCGATAATAACTCAATGGTCAGCAGCCAAGGAATCATACCGCTATCGCAGTAGAAAAAATCGCGGAAATAATGATGCGCGGACATCTCGCCACCATAAACTGCGCCAGAATCACGCATCACCTGCTTGATAAATGAGTGCCCAGATTTACTAATAACCGCCTTACCGTTATGCTCATGGATGACGGCTTCGGTGTTATAAATTACCCGTGGATCATAAACAATCGACTCGCCTGCATACTTATTTAAAAAGGCTTGCGCCAGCATCCCAACGACATAGCTACCATCGATAAATTCGCCGTATTCATCGAATAAAAAGCAACGGTCAAAATCGCCATCAAAGGCAATGCCAAGGTCGGCTTTATTTTCTAACACCGCTTGCTGGGTGGCGGTTCTATTAGCCAAAATCATCGGATTGGGAATGCCATTTGGAAAACTACCGTCAGGGGCATGATGCAATTTAATCACTTCAATCGGTGCGCCAGCTTGTGCTAACTTATCGATTAATAAGTCAACCACGGGACCGGCGCTGCCATTTCCTGAATTTATAACCAGCTTAAGTGGTTTTAATTTGTCAGTATCAATAAAAGTCATCACATGATTGATATAGGCGCTTTTATCCGTCAGTAATTGTAGGTTGCCTAAGGTGTTAGCAGTGGTAAATTGCCCCGATTCTGCCAATGCTTGAATCTCTGCCAAACCATCATCGGCGCTAATCGGTTTTGAGTGCTCTTTGACCAATTTTAAGCCATTATAGTTAATCGGATTATGACTGGCAGTGACTTCAATTCCGCCCAACGCTTGATAGTAGCTGGTTGCAAAATACACCTCTTCTGTACCTGTCATTCCCAAATCAATCACATCGACGCCAGCATCTAGCATGCCTTTGATAGTCGCTTGTTTTAACTGCTCACTTGAATGACGGATATCGCTACCAATAACGATAGCTGGTTTTAAGTTTTTCAGTTCAGCGGTAGCATCATTATCGGCACTGTTATAACGCTCGAATAAAATTTGCGCAAAGGCACGGCCGATACGGTAAGCGATGTCTTCATCGAGATTGACACCAAGCTCGCCGCGGATATCGTAAGCTTTAAATGAATCAATTTTAATCGGTGCGAACTGGGTTTGAGTCGCATAGCTGGCATTATTGGTATCGGATGTGGGCATAACGATAAAATCCTTGCGTTTAAGCAGTGAGATGATAATTAAGTAGGTTACCCAATTATAAGCTAATCAGTGTTCAATGCTACACTAACGACAAAATCGTTATAAACTTAATAGGGTTCTATTGAATAACCAATAAAAATATAAGAGTGTTTTTTATGAATAGCTTAGAAAATAAAATAACAGCGCCTACACCGGTACCAGGAACGCCAGAAGCAAGTGGCGAGTTGGCGGATTTATTATCCTTAATGGCACGGCTGCGAGCAGATTGTCCGTGGGATAAAAAACAAAGCAATCATAGTCTCATTCCTTATGCGATTGAAGAAGCCTATGAGCTTGGCGAAGCGGTACAAAGTGATGATGATGAAGACATCAAAGGCGAGCTTGGTGATGTGTTGCTGCAAGTGGTGTTTCATTGTCAGATGTACGCTGAACAAGGACGCTTTGATATGAGCGATGTGATTACCACTTTACAAGAAAAGCTGATTCGCCGGCACCCGCATGTGTTTGAAGCAGAAACGCTACAAGATGAAGCCGCGGTAAAAGAACGTTGGGATGAGATTAAGGCGGACGAGCAACAAGCGCGCGCCGCACGTGGCAAACCACAGCGCCGTTTGGACAATACCAAAGCAGGCAGCGCGCTCATGCAAGCGCAGGATGTACAAAAGCAGGCGTCAAAACTGGGTTTTGATTGGGAAGGCGTCAGCGGCGCCTTTGATAAACTCGATGAAGAAATTGCCGAGCTAAAGGCTGAGATTTTAGATAAGCCAAAAGTCGAGATAAAAGATAATATTGCCGATATTGAAAAAGAGCTTGGCGATTGCATGTTTGCGCTGGTCAATGTCGCCCGTAAACTAAACCTCGACGCTGAAACTGCAACGTTAACTTGTGTGCATAAATTCAAATCACGTTTTGGCTATATTGAAGACCAGTTAGCTGCCGCTGGCAAGTGCTTAGAAGACAGTGATATTAATGAGATGGATGCGTTATGGGAAGCGGCTAAACAATATGAACGCGACTAATAAAAGCCTGTTTATTAAATGGCAACATGCTAATTTGTTTAAAAATGCAGCCATTTTTTTAGTAGGCATAGTTTCTATCATGGCTATGCTGTCTCATCCTGTCCTTGCCGCCCCTTGTTTTGATAACCCCCAAAGTGCTTATAATTATCTATTAACGCAGGAAACAGCGCAAAGCCAAGCGCGTACGCAGACCAGTATTAATATCAATCGAGCGACAGAAGCCGAACTGGTGGGATTAGACGGTGTTGGCAGCAGTAAAGCGCAGGCGATTATTTTATATCGTGAGATGTTTGGCGGCTTTAAGAGCGTTGATGAATTAACCAAGGTAAAAGGTATCGGTGCAAAAACCGTTGAGAAGAATCGCAGACGTTTAAGCGTGCAGGATTAATCACGGTATTAATCAGGATATTTTGTATTAATTAACCCCAATATTGACAAAATAGCATGTAAGTAAATGTCATAACACACCCACCATGGCCAAAATTTGTTAAACTAGCAGGTACATCCGCCTGATAGACGCTGTGTTCGTCAGGGGTGGTTAAGAATAAAGGCGAGGAGTAGATGCATGGCCGAGCGTGCCGCCAAGCAGTTAGAACTGAATAAATCTGAATTACCAAATTCCATTACCGAAGTGATTGCAACCCTAACCCGAGCTGGGTTTGATGCCTATATCGTCGGTGGCGGCGTGCGCGACACCTTGCTAGGCCTGCGTCCAAAAGACTTCGACGCGGTCACTGATGCTAAGCCCCATGAGATTAAAGACGTCTTTGGCAAACGCTGCCGTATTATCGGTCGCCGCTTTCAATTGGCGCATGTCTACTCTGGGCGTGAGCTTATCGAAGTAGCCACTTTCCGTGGACCACCGCTTAATGATTCCAATACCAATCAAGATGGTATGATTCTGCGCGACAATGTCTGGGGCGATATCAAACAAGACTTTGCCCGTCGCGACTTTTCTATCAATGCCCTTTATTATCAGCCGCTTAAAGGCGTGGTGCATGATTTTTGCGGTGCGCTTGAAGATATCGATAATAAAATTATTCGCCTGTTAGGCAATGCGCCGACTCGTATCGAAGAAGATCCGGTCAGATTGCTGCGCGCCTTACGTTTTAAAGCCAAGTTGGGCTTTGATTTTGATAGCGAACTAGCCGCACAGTTCCATGATGGTAATTGGGCGCTACTTGAGCAAATCTCTCCGCATCGTCTGTATGATGAAACGCAAAAGATGTTTACTGGTGGCTATTTAGTGCCACTATTGCCGTTATTGTTTGAGTCGGGTGCGATTGATAGTTTAATCATTTACCCACCTGCTGAGCCAAGTGCTTTAGTGAAACAAGTCGCTATTAATACCGACAAACGTATCGGCGCTGGCAAAAGCATTAACCCTGCCTTCTTTTATGCCGCGTTGCTGTGGGAAAACTATCTACATCAATTAGAAAAAGCCAAAAAGCGCAATATGCCTTTTGCCGATGCACAAATGCATGCAGCGGGCAAAGTCATCGACCGTCAGCGTATCAAAACCGCCATTCCAAAATTTGCCGAACAGTTTATTCGTGATATTTGGATATTGCAGCCAAAATTGGCCGCGCCACGTAGTAAACAAATTGTCCAGCTGTCTGAGCACCCACGTTTCCGCGCCGGTTTTGATTTCTTGTTATTGCGTGAGCAGTGCGGCGATGCCGAACATCCGCTATCAGAATCGACCAATGGTATGGGCGAGTGGTGGCACAACTATCAAACCTTGACCGAACAGCAGCAGCAACAAGCGATTGATGACTTTGATGAAAACATTCGTCGCGGTGCTTATAAGCAAGCGCAGCGCGGTCGCGGACGTAATCGTCAAAAACAGCAAACCTCGAACGATAATGGCAAGGTGAATCACATAGAAAACGATCAGCAAGATAAAGTAAGCGGCAATGGTCATAGCAAGCAAGTGGTTAATGATGCCTCAAACGTGCCATCACGCCGCCGCCGCGCTGCCAGTCAGTCGGCTCAGCATGCTAATAACAGTGTCAGTAATAGTAGCAGCAATGTCGGTCGTAATGAGAATGGTCGTAATAATAGCTATGATAAGCAGCAAGCGACACAAGATAATAATGAGCTTGCGCAATTGCAGCAGTTATCACTTGCTAACATAGGTCATCAAGCGGCAACTAAACGCCATAATGCCAAGCCTGCACCGTTGTTTGTCATAGAGCATGAGAAGGTTGTACCGCCATTACGCAAGCAATTGCCAAGTGAGGCACAGTCGCAATCGTCATCTAAGTCGACTTCTAAATCTAAACCGGCTAGCCAAGCGTTTGTAGAAAAAAACGCCGTTACTGACAACGCAGCGCCTAAAGAGCAGTCTGGCAATCAAGCAGCAAAGCATCATACAAAACCAAAGCAAGCTGATGTCAATGTTAGTACTGACTCAGCTTCTGCTAAAGCGCATACGACAGAGTATGCTACGCGCACGGTAGCCAGAACACCGGCGCTCGTCAGTATGAATAATGAGCCGATACCGCATAAGCGTCGCCGCCGTCAGCCTACTGTTGTAGAAAATGACAATGGAAATAGCTCAGCTGATAGCAATAGCGTAGTAGAGGCTAAAGCAGTCGATAACAAAGCGCAAAAAGCGACGAGATATGCAAAAAAAGCGCCGAAGTTAGCGACTGAAGCTGTTAGTAAAACTGAAACTAGTGACGTTGAAAGTAAGGCTAAGAAGGCAACTAAAGCTACAGCAGCAAAACCTACTAAAACCAGTCAAAGTCAGTCAGCTAAGCATCAAACAGCTGCTAGTAAAATGAATGAGCAAAAAGGTCCTGTACCATCAAAGCGTCGCCGCCGTCAGCCAAGCGTTAATAACGTTTAAGCTTATGAGCGGACAATAGAGTAAAGTGATAACTATGAACACGCACTTTGATGCTAACGATGACAATGAGAGCCATGGCGATGTAACTTGGGTTATCTGCTATGTGGGCTTAGGTAGCAATCTGTCCAATGAGTTAGGTTCACCTGTCGAGCATTTGCAGCAAGCCGTTGCAGCTATGCAAAAGCACGAGCAGATACGCGCGGTACGGGTGTCTTCCTTTTACGCTTCAGTACCCATGGGACCGCAAGACCAACCTGATTTTATTAATGCGGTCGCAGGTTTTGAGACCACTTTGACTGCGTTTGAGCTGCTTGATTTTTGCCAAGCGCTAGAGCAACAAGCCAAACGCGCTCGTTTGCGCTGTTGGGGCGAGCGTAGCCTTGATGTCGATATCTTATTACATGGTGACGCGCAAATAGCAGAGCCGCAATTAACCATACCGCATGCTGGTTTGCCTGAACGTAATTTTGTTTTGATACCGCTGCGAGAGCTAGCGCCAGAGTTGATTATTAAAGGTAAACCTATAAAGGATTATCCGCTGAGTAACGATTGGACAGGGTTAAAGTTGCTATCAGATGATTGATGTATGAACCGTTAAATAGACTTATTAACTACTAAAAAGTAGCAGCAAATTGGCATTTAGCAGCATTTTCAGTCATTGATTGTTAAACGTATTGATGATTGAAAGCATTGAGGATGATATGACGACGTTATCGACTTTAAATAAATTTAAAAAAGACGGCACCAAATTTACCTGTCTGACCTGCTATGACGCGATGTTTGCGCGCATGATGGATAAAGCACAAATCGATACGATACTGATTGGTGATAGTCTGGGCATGGTGGTACAAGGTCATGATTCAACCTTACCGGTCAGCGTCGATGATATGGCTTATCATACGGCCAATATTGCTCGTAGTAATAAGCATGCGCTGATTTTAGCTGACTTGCCGTTTATGAGTTATGTGACGCTCCCTGAAGCGGTTGCCAATAGCCGAAAACTGATGCAGGCGGGCGCGCATGTGATTAAGATTGAAGGCGGTAGTGAGCTTTGCGATTTAGTCACGACATTGGCGCAAGCAGGTACGCCCACTTGTGTACATCTTGGCTTAACCCCACAATCGGTTAATGTCTTTGGCGGTTATAAAATCCAAGGGCGCGGTGATGCAGCGGCTGATAAGCTGCTTGCTGATGCTAAAGCGGTCGTTGCTGCTGGCGCGGCACTTTTGGTATTAGAATGCGTACCTGCTGAACTTGCAAAAGCTGTAACCCAAGCGGTTGCCGTACCGGTAATTGGTATTGGCGCTGGTGCCGATACTGATGGTCAAGTCTTAGTCATGCATGACATGCTTGGTATGGTGCATGGTCGCGTGCCACGCTTTGTTCATGACTTTTTAACCGATGAGCGTAATAGCGAGCGTAGTATTGAAGGCGCATTTGCCCTATATCAGCAAGCGGTACGCGATGGCAGCTTTCCGACTGAGCAGCACCAATTTAGCTAGTGGTCTTTAATTTAAAACTTTGAATTTGGTGCTTAGTATTTAGCGCTTTGAATTTAATGCTTTAAATTTAGTGTTTTGACGATTATCAGTAGAACAAGCTATCAGGATAAGAGTATTTACCATGCCAAGTATTCATCATCATATCTCAACCCTGCGCGCCGCCTTAAACCCTTATCGTGGTCAGCAAGATAGCCAGCAGCGTACTGCGTTAGTACCAACCATGGGCAATCTACATGACGGTCATCTTGAGCTGGTAAAGCTTGCCAAGCAGCATGCCGATATTGTCGTGGTGAGTATCTTTGTCAATCCTACCCAATTTGGCATCGGTGAAGATTTTGACAGTTATCCACGCACTTTAGAGGCAGATGTCGCCAAGCTTGCCACCGTTGGTGCCGATTATGTATTTGCCCCAACTATTGATGAGATGTATCCAGTATTACCGCCACCAACGTCAGTCCGAGCGGGAGAAATTACCACCCAGCTATGTGGTCAATCGCGTCCCAATCACTTTGATGGCGTCGGTATCGTTGTCTCTAAGCTATTTAATATTGTCCAGCCTGAGGTGGCCGTATTTGGCCAAAAAGACTATCAGCAATTGGCAATTATCCAGCAAATTGTGCGTGATTTAAGTTATCCGATTGAAATAATCGGCGCGCCTATTGTACGTGCTGCTGATGGTTTAGCATTATCTTCGCGCAATCAGTATCTAACTGAAGCTGAGCGTAATGTTGCTCCTGTGCTGCATAAAGAATTGCTCCGCTTAGCTGAGCAGCTAATGCAGAGTCAGCATCTCGAACAAGGTCTTGCGCCTTTATTAACAGAAACACAGGCACGCATCACTGAGGCGGGCTTTAAGATTGATTATTTAGAAGTTAAAACCGCTCAGCTCGATTCTTTAGAGACAGATGCTGCATCTGCAACTTTCAATGCAAATCAGCAGGATTTGGTGATTTTGGTTGCGGCTTGGTTGGGTAGAGCACGTTTATTAGACAATCAGTTAGTGACGGTCAAGCTGCCGTGCTGACAGAGTAATTCGCCAGACGCAATTATTAGGATGACGGATCATGAGTGCAAGTAAGGATGATAAGCAAGCACAGGCAAATGACAATTTAGCAAAGCCTATAAACGCGAAAGTAGAAAATAAAGATAGGCTAAGTATCTTGGTAGTATCAGGGCGTTCAGGCTCGGGTAAAACCTCAGTACTCAATATCTTAGAAGATTTGGGCTATTATTCTATTGATAATTTGCCTTTGTCATTGGTTCCTGAAGCGGCGCAAAAACTGGTCTGTGATAGTGGGATTAAACGCATCGCGCTGGGTGTCGATATTCGTACGCCACGTGCGGATTTGTCCAATTTTGCTGAAACACATGATGCGTTAAAGCAGAGATATGGCGAAGAGGCGGTCACCGTGGTATATGTGAAGGAGCAAGAAGAAACGTTGGTTGCGCGCTTTAATGCTACCCGCCGCATTCATCCGTTGATGGTGCAAGATACTAAAGGCATAGAGAATACCACTTATAATCTGCCAGCAGCGATTGAAAGAGAAATTCAGCTTTTGCAGCCGATATTTAAGCATGCGGATGTCAAAATCGATACCACTATGCTGAATATCCATCAGTTAAAAGAGCGCTTGCGTGATTATGTTGGGGCTGATAATCAAATAGTGATTAACCTGCTATCGTTTGGCTTTAAATACGGCAGCCCAATTGATGCAGATTTTGTTTTTGACGTGCGCATTTTGCCCAATCCGCATTGGAACCCAACGCTACGAGCCGCGACCGGTCTTGATATTGAGGTTGCTGAATTTTTTGCCGATTATCCAGAAGTAGCTGAGATGACTGAAGATATCGCAAAATTTCTTAATCGTTGGCTGCCTGATTTTCTGCATAACAATCGCCATACGGTCACGGTCGCTATCGGCTGCACGGGCGGCAAACATCGCTCGGTATTTATCACCAAGCATTTGCAAGATAAGCTGACCGCTGGCCTGCCTGAAGGTTTGACCGTTGTTGCTAAACACCGCGAAAAGAATCGTTGGTGATGCTTTCTTTGTAGCTAAAACTTATAAGCTGCAAGGTATAAATGGCAAAAATGCATTAACTTTATTATTTACTATCTATTATTTATTATCTCGAAAAATGGAAAGCTTTTATGATTGACTGGTCAGAACATGATATGCGCGTCTCGCGCACAGAGCTCAAAAAAGCTCATGAGCGCTTGCAAGCATTGTCGATACCGCTTGCCAGCTTATCGAAAAAACAGCTCAAAAACCTGCCAGCAAGTGATTACTTTATGGCGGAGCTGATGGCGCTTGCTGATATCACCAGTGCCAATGCGCGTAATCGCCAAACCAAGCGTGTCGGTAAACTTATCAGTGAAGAAAACCGCCATGAATTGGTCAAAGCCTTGTTTGATGCCTTTTTCCCAAAAGAGCAAGTTTCTAAAATCGAGAGTTGGTTTGAGCGCTTAAATATCAATGATGAAGGCACGCTTAAGCAGTTTGTTAAACAATATAAAGCCTCTGAGCGCAATAGTATGTATCAGCTGCTGCTTTGGATTGAGTACGCCAAGCATATGCAAGACGATGAGCTGATGGCAGAGTCTAAAGAGGATTTGGCCAGTTATATTCGGGAAGTGGCGATATTGTCGCAGCTAAAAATGTAGCCAATTATATTGGCTATGAGGCGGCGTTGCCGTTCATAATAACGACCCATAAAAAAGCCAATCAGTGATGATTGGCTTTTTATATTTTTCTATAAACTAATACTGGTTAATAAATAAATCATACAGACTGACTTATTTTTTCTCTGCACGTACTTTATCGACCAGATAATCAACTACTTTAGGGACGGTAGCGCTTTCGCCGGTCACTACATATTTACCATGGACAACAACCGCTGGTACGCCTGAGAGCTGATAACGCTTGGCGCCTGCTTGTGAGCGACCAATTTTTGTTCCAACCGCAAATGAGTTATATAGGCTGTTAAATTTCTTTTCGTTCACGCCTTGTGAGGCATACCATTTGCTCAATGACGCTTGGTCAAATAATTGCTTGCCGTCTTTATGTACCGCATCAAATAGCGCATCATGGGTCTTGTTTTCATAACCTAGTAATTGCGCGGCATAAAAACCACGGGCACTGGCTTCCCAAACTGGGTTAAGCGCTGCTGGGGTTTTAAAGAAGGCCACATCTTTATCTTTGGTTTTTGCCCATTTTTCCATATGCGGATTTAGGACGTTACAATGCGGGCAGCCATACCAGAAAAATTCACGCACAATGATAGCATCACCGCTGATTTTTTCTGGATTGTCTAGCACACGGTAATCTTTTCCTGCGACATAATTGGCGGCTTGTGCGCCCATATTGGCCAGCCCAATAGCACAAGCCAGACCAGTCAATGCGATGATACGTTTCATACTTGTTCCTTGAGGTGTCAAAATTTAAAATGTTTGGTGCAAATTTTCAGATCAAAAGTTGCTTAGCGCATTTATATAGGTTTGAAAGTAGATAAACGACAATGCATTATCTAAATTGTCTTCGCTAAATCGACCTATAATAGAGTACGGACTATAATAGCGTAAAATGCCCGCACTTGTGAACCCGATTCTTAACTAACGGTTGTAAAGCTGTGAGCTATTATTTAAGGTATCTTACTTATCATTTTTAAGCTGCTAGTTTTAGGCTGACAGCTATTAAGAATATTCAAAGTTATAAAACAGTTTCATTTTTTTAGCTTGTATAAAAGTCAGCTGCTTAATAATTATAATGCTGAAGTATTTACTGCCGCGATTCACAATCGGTGACGATGTACTCACGACAAAGTCGCCGCTCTCATGCTAATATTGGGCATACTGCTATTGAGCATGTCAGCATGCCTATAAACGATAATAACTATAATACCCATAAAGGAAAAACCCTATGAGCCAAGCTTTCTCTTCTGCCCAGCCTGTAAACAATAAATTGAACACTCAAGAAAATAATGAGCCAGCCACCAATACTGCTACTAGTGACTTTAACCAAAATACTGCTATCAATGTCGATGCCAGCGAAGTGGAAAAGTTCAATAACTTGGCAAGCGAGTGGTGGAATAAAACTGGCGCTTTTGCTACTTTGCACGAAATCAATCCGCTACGCCTTAACTGGATAGAAGAAAACGTGAAGCGCGGCTTTATGAGTGCTGATAGCAGTAAAACGGCAGAGATGGGGTTGGCGGGTAAAAAAGTCCTTGATGTCGGTTGCGGCGGCGGTATCTTGGCAGAATCAATGGCACGCCGCGGCGCTGATGTGACCGGTATCGACCTCGGTACCGAAAACCTCAAAGCGGCAGCCTTACATGCTGAGCAAAGCAACTTAAATGATACCTTGCGTTATCAGCATATTCCTATTGAGCAGTTAGCGGCTACCCATGCTGGTCAGTTCGATGTCGTGACGTGTATGGAGATGCTTGAGCATGTGCCAGACCCAGCTGCCATTGTCGAGGCGTGTTTTGCGCTATTGGCACCGGGCGGCGTTTGCGTGCTATCGACGATTAACCGCAATCCTAAATCGTATCTGTTTGCCATCGTTGGGGCAGAGTATGTATTGCGCCTGCTTGATCGCGGCACCCATGATTACGCCAAATTTATCACCCCAGCTGAATTAGATAAAATGGCGATAACGGCAGGCTTTACCCGTCAAGACATCATAGGACTGCATTATAATCCATTGACCAAGCGTTATTGGTTGGCACAAAACGTCGATGTTAATTATATGATGGCGGTACAAAAGCCACTGGCGTAAATCGTCTTTTATAAGCATTCCTTTTTGACCACTTTTTAAATCAATGTTTTAAATTAATATTAAGAGCGCCCGTTATGAGCCAATTTGTAAAAGCTGTCTTGTTTGACCTTGATGGCACATTAATCGATACTGCCGCTGACTTCGTCCGCATTATTGGTAAAATGAGCGGCGAAAATGATTGGCAAGCGCCACCTGAAGCCGAAATTCGTGAGCAAGTCTCTGCCGGTGCCTCGGCGATGGTACAGTTGATGCTGCGCCATAATGACCAACTTGAAGTCAGCGAATCTGAGTTACTGGAGTTTCGTCAGCAGTTCTTAGACGATTATGAAGCGGAAATCTGTGTCGATAGTTGTGTTTTTGATGAGCTTGAAGAGGTGCTGCGCGCATTAGAAGAAAAAAGCGTGCCATGGGGTATTGTGACCAATAAGCCGCGCTATCTCGCTGAGCAGTTATTAGAAAAAATGCAGTTAAATGAGCGTTGTTCGGTACTGGTGTGCCCAGATGATGTATCGCGCTCTAAACCCGATCCAGAGCCTATGTATGCAGCATTAGAAAGACTCTCTATCCCGCGCGGTGCCGCTGAAAGCGTGCTTTATGTCGGCGATCATATACGTGACATCGAAGCTGGCAAGGCTGCAGGCATGCCGACTATCTTAGCCGCTTACGGTTATATTCCGCCTGAAGATCAAAAAAACCTTAAAAAATGGGGCGCAGATTATATTACCGAAACCCCTGCAGACTTGAATAAGTTATTGCTTTCTTCTGGCAAGTTTGACTATTTATAAAGCAAATAAGCCTTATAAAGCAAATAAACCATTTAACAAAATAGCTATTAAGCACCCTACCTATTAAATAATAAGCAGTGAGTAATGCCATGAGTGACAATACTAATCAGCCTACTAGCCAAGAACAGATGCCATCAGCGGCGCAAGCTTCTGTACCAGCTGTATCGCACGACGATATTCGTAATTTTATACCGCCTGATGACTGTTTAGATGGTAAAACTATCTTGGTAACGGGTGCCGGTGATGGTATCGGGCGTATCGCCGCCTTAACCTATGCGCGTTATGGTGCGACGGTATTATTGTTGGGGCGTACTAGCAGTAAGCTTGAATACGTTTATGATGAAATTGAGAGCTTTGGCGGTAAGCAGCCAGCCATGCTACCGATGAATCTAGAGGGCGCAACCTATGCTGAGATGCAAAAATTAGAGAACTTGATTGCTAAAGAAGTCGGTCAGCTTGATGGTATCTTGCATAATGCGGGCATGCTTGGGGCTTTGACGCCACTTGAGATGTACGATGTTGATATGTTTGCCCAAGTAATGAAGGTCAACTTTACCTCCACCTTTATGCTCACACAAGCACTCCTGCCTTTACTTAAGGACGCAGCACATGGGTCTATCGTCTTTACCTCTAGTAGCGTTGGCACTCACCCTCGCGCGTTTTGGGGCGCGTATGCACTCTCTAAGCAAGCGGTAGAAGGCATGAGCGATATCTTTACCCAAGAAACGCAGAATACCACTAACTTGCGCTTTAACTGTATCAATCCTGGTGGTACCCGTACCAATATGCGCGCCCATGCCTTTCCCGGCGAAAATCCGATGAGCCTAAAAACCCCGGAAGATATTATGGGCGGTTATGTGTTTTTGATGAGTGATGAGAGCATCGGTGTGCGCGGTCAAGTGGTTGAGCTCCAACCAAAAGACTAATAATCACCTATAATCCTATTGCTTAGAATTTTTATAACTATTAATAGTATTTATAAAATTGCGTGTTTATTGAAATAAGCGACTTATAACCCCATCTATTTGTTATTAAAGACTTTTATAAATTATGATTTAAATATCGTTAATAAAAAATAGGATGGGATTATGGCAGGTGGCTGGTCAAGAGATGGGGCAGAGCATGAGCAAATGGATGCGACTGTCAACGATGCGTTAGAGCGGGCACGGCGTGCGCTGCCAACGGGTAAAAGTGCTGAGTTCTGTGATGAATGCGGCAACCCGATTCCAGAAGCGCGGCGTATTGCCGTGCCGGGTGTGCAGCACTGCGTTGGCTGTCAAACGGAGCTTGAACAAGAAGCAAAGGCGACTGAGCTATTTAATCGTCGCGGTAGTAACGACTGA